>JAHLWX010000027.1 GCA_019057675.1 Candidatus Jordarchaeum sp. LHC_1308 | reverse complement strand
TGATGTTGTGGTTGAAGGGGGGTTCTTTCAGGCGGTTCATTGAGCAGCTTAAAGCCGTGGGTCTCGCCCCTCTGGGATTCGACCATGGTCCATATTCTCATAGTGTACTTTGACCGTGAGGGCCACGTCATGTCCAGCCGATCCTACCCTGTAGTAAAAGGCGCGGTAAGGAGGTGTACTGACGTTGGCGGGGTTGCCTTTCTCGACTCTTACGTTAGCGTGCTCTTTGCCGACTGGGACGAAAAAGTTTACTGTTCCGCTTATTGGCAGAGTGAAGTGCCGCCGGAAGACGTTTTCCCCTTTGCTTAATCACCAAGGTTTCTCGCCTTGGCCGGGAGGGAATTCTGTATACTCGTCTCCCAAAGTAGCAGGATGGTTGTCGTTAGGAAGATAGGCTGGAGCAGGGGCTTCTTTAAGGCTCTCCAAAAGGTGCTGGTGCAAGCCACAAGGTTGAGCCGAACGCTGCCCGAAGCCCAACCATTCCAAGCTATCATTGTGTTGGTGATATCAACCCGTCGCCTACACGCCAAGCGTCTCAATGCTTTTCACTGACCTGGAGAAAAAGGTCACCACGACAAGGGCCGTGAAAAATCTTCCCTTCTTGGAGAACGAGTTCAGGCTGGAGCTCGTAAACTTCTTGGAAAACATTTGTGACTATGAGTCTCTCAAGGAGGCTATACTCTCAGCTACGCCTCTACAGGTAGCTCTCATCGCCAAGCATTACCGCACACTGAAAAATACGGGATTCATAAAGGTCACGGAGTAGGCATATGTCCTAATTCGGCGTTAAACTCTTTGAATGGCACGAATGGCATTTGCAGATCGTTTTCTCAGGCGGCTTCGGGTTATAATAGTTCCCGGTTCTCATGGGAATTCTTCAGCGTCGAGCCTCGAAAGAATTCTGAAGCGTCTTGGTAGGAAAATTTAAAATACTGCTTTTTTCTTTGCCGTTTTTATGATGGAGGTTTCGGTTTGATCCAGTGTCAGCTTGTCCTTCATCGAGCCCGCTTTTGACGGCTGGTTTTTAAATAATCCTAGAACAATGTGAAGGGTGGTGTGCTTGGGGATATATGACAACGTTGAGACATCAGTGGACTTCTCTAAGTTAGAGGAGGAGATCCTCAAGTTCTGGAAAGAGCACGAAATCTTCGGTAAGGTCAGAATGCTCAGGAAGGGCGGTCGAAAATTCGTCTTTCTTGAGGGGCCGCCGACCGCTAACGGTTTGCCCCATGTGGGCCACGTGCTGACGAGGTGCATTAAGGACGTCGTCCTCAGGTTTAGGACCATGATAGGAGACAATGTGGTTCCCCGAATCGCCGGGTGGGACTGCCACGGGCTACCTGTAGAAATAGAGGTGGAGAAGGAGCTTAGGCTCAACAGCAAGAGGGACATAGAGGTTTTCGGGGTTGGCCGCTTCAATGAGATGTGCAGGATGAGCGTCTTTAAGTATGAGCGCGAATGGGTTAAGATGACTGAGCGCACCGGCACGTGGCTCGACATGGAACACCCCTACGTGACGTTGAGCAAGGAGTATATAGAGTCCGTGTGGTGGTCTCTCAAGCAGCTCTGGGAGAAGACCTGGGAGAAGGATGGGGAAAAGGGTAGGCTACTCTACAAGGACTACTACGTCGTCCTCTACTGTCCGAGGTGTGGAACCCCCCTCAGCTCTCATGAGGTTGCCTTAGGCGGATACAAGGATACAGCTGACCCGTCCATTCACGTTAAGTTCAAGGTTAAGGGCGAAGAGAACACATACTTCCTCGTCTGGACCACCACGCCTTGGACGCTCCTATCCAACGTGGCGCTTGCAGTACACCCAGACCTCGAATACATACTCGTGGAGCAGAAAGGTGAAAAGTACATTCTGGCAAAGCCCCTCCAAATGCTCCTTGAAGGAAGCTACAAGGTGTTGAAGACGTTTAAGGGTAGGGAGCTTGAAGGGAGAGAGTACGAGCCGCTTTACTCCTATGTTAAGCCTGATAGGAAGGCGTGGTACGTTGTGCTCGGCGACTTCGTGACGGAGACCGAGGGCACGGGAGTAGTTCACATTGCACCAGCCTTTGGCCCGGAGGACTTCGAGGTGGCAAAGAAGTACAAGCTTCCAGTGATTCAGCTGGTCGACGACACCGGCCATGTAAAGGACGAGGCGGAGCCATTCAAAGGACTCTACATAAAGGAGGCTGATGAGAAAATAATAGAAAACCTCCGGAGCAGGGGTCTCCTCTATAAAGCTGGAACCGTCGTCCACCCATACCCCCACTGCTGGCGGTGTGATACCCCTCTCCTCTACTACGCCATAGATACATGGTACATTAAAATGAGTGCCCTCAGAGAGAAGCTGCTGGAGAACAACGAGAAGATAAACTGGTATCCTTCATACTTCAAGAAAGGGCGCTTCGGAAAGTTCATAGAGGAAGCCAAGGACTGGGCTCTCAGCAGGAACAGGTTCTGGGGGACTCCTCTCCCGGTTTGGACTTGTCCTAATGGACACCATGTCTGCATAGGAAGCTATGAGGAGCTTGAAGGATACGCGGGCAAGCTCCCAGAGAACTTCGACCCTCATAAGCCGTGGGTCGACGAGATAAGCTTCCCGTGTCCCGAGTGCGGAGGGACAATGAAAAGAGAGCCATACGTCATAGACTGCTGGTATGACTCGGGCGCCGCTCCATTCGCCCAGTACCACTACCCCTTCGAAAACGTTGGGCTTTTCAAGGAAACTTTCCCGGTGACTTTCATAACCGAGGCGGTGGATCAGTGCAGAGGATGGTTCTACACGTTGCATGCTGTCGCGACAGCCGTTTTCGGGAGCTATGCTTATGAGAACGTCCTTTCCCTGGGGCACGTTCTGGATGAGCAAGGAAGGAAGATGAGCAAGTCGCGCGGGAACGTTGTCGACCCAAACGTGATATTCACGAACGTTGGCGCCGACGCCATGAGGTGGTACTTCTTCGTCTCGAGCCCTCCATGGATACCGAAGCGGTTCAGCGAGAAGATGGTTGTTGAGACAAGAAACCGCTTCCTCAACACGCTATGGAACGTCTACTTCTTCTACGTTACGAACGCTAACATAGACGAGTTTAACCCCCACGTCGGCGAAAAGCCGAGGGTGGCGAGTGGGCTCGACAGGTGGCTTCTCAGCAGACTCTCAACACTCACGAAGACCGTCAGAAAGGAAATGGAGAACTACATGATCCATAGGGCTGCTAGGGCGCTTGACGAGTTCGTCGTGGACGAGCTCAGCAACTGGTATCTGCGGCGCTCCCGCAGGCGCTTCTGGAGAAACGAGATGGATGAGGACAAAAGGAGTGCATATCATACCCTTTACAGGGCTCTGGAAACCTTAACGCGCCTCCTAGCACCATTCATACCCTTCACCACAGAGGCGATGTACAGAAATCTTTCAAGGGAGGACGAGAAGGCTGCTGAAAGCGTCCACATGACGGACTTCCCCGAGCCCGTCGAGGAGGAAATAGACTTAGACCTTGAAAGGGACATGGAGTTGGTGATAAAGCTCGCCGCCTCCGGTAGGTCAGCTAGGGCCAGCAAGGGGATAAAGCTCAGGCACCCTCTGAGAGAAGCCGTTGTAGTCGCCCAAGAAGAAGTGCTGAGGAACATAGCTCCCCTAGAGGAATACCTTAAAGATGAACTTAACGTTAAAGAGGTCAACTACTCCACAAAACCGCTAGAATACTTGACGTATGCGGTGAAGCCGAACTTTAAGTCGCTTGGTCCAAAGCTTAAGGGCGAAATTAAAAAGGTTGTTGAGCAACTTTCAAAGGAGAAACCCGAGGACGTGGCGGTCAGCCTTGAGGAGAAGGGAGAGTACGTTTTACGCGTTGAAGGCGGGACGTTTACCCTTACGAGGGAGGACGTCGAAGTTGAAGTAAAGGCGAAGGAGGGGTACGCGGTGGGCGAGCCCGTGATTTACGTTAAGGACGGTAGGAGGTCGGCGGTCTACTTGCTTGTTAACACCGAGGTTACCGGGGAGCTGAGAAGAGAAGCTCTCGCAAGGGAAGTCGTCAGGAGGATACAGGCGATGAGGAAAGACATGAACCTCGACTTCATGCAGAGAATAAATGTAGCGGTGAAGTGCGACCCAGCAGTTTTCAGAGAGCTTAATGAAAACATGGAGTACATTAAGAATGAAACGCTGGCTGAAACCATAACGCACGGCGAAGGAGAAGGATACAGCAAGGAGTGGGTGATAGACGGCGTGAAAGTTACCATAACAATCAAGGCGAAGTAGGCTCCTTAATCTCCCTGAGAACGTCCTCAGCTTTCTCATACTCCTCTATCACTTGGAGAGCCAAACTCCTGATGTTCCCCTCCTCGTCCTCCAAGAGGAAGGGAAGAACCTCCGCTACGAGAGGCGAAACCATCCCTCTCCGAGCGTAGACGAGCAAAGCATAGACTGCAGCCCCCCTCACAAACGGCTTCTCACACTTGAGAAGCTGCGCTAACTCATCCAGCACCCAGCGCCCTCCTATGCCCATCTCGGCATACCTCCAAAGCACACGCGCCGCGGCTACTTGAACGTTAAAGGACTCGTCCCTCAGTATTTTGAGTAGCGGCATCAAAACATCGATGGAAGTCACACCCCTTACCGCGTACCTCCAGAGGCACGAGGCAGCCTCCAAGCGTACGCTCTCATCGTCCGAATTGAAGAGTAGCGGAGCAAAATACAGGAACCCCTCAGCTAGAAGGTTTCTCTCGGCGTAAGTGCTGAGCAACCTTAACGCTGATGCTTGAAGGTTGCTGTCGCCGCGCTCCAGAAGTCTGATGGCTGTGCTGGGAACATTTGAAAGCATTAAGCCCCCCTCAGCATAAGCTATAATGGCTTCAACAGCCATGAGCGCAACCTCTAGGGAGTTCGACTCCATGAGGCTTACCAGCTTTTCAAGGACGTCGCCTCTAACCCTACCTACCCGGGCGCACATAGCAAGAAAGTAGATAGCGTGCACCTTAACCTGTTCGTCATCGTGATCTATGAGAGGATGCGCCGCGTCCATCATACCTGGAGGGATAAGTCCCTCCGAACAGTAGAGAGTTGCAAGCCGCAAGGCGTAAACCAAAACTTCACGGCTCTGGCAGGCGTCGATCAGCTTGACCAGCCATAAGGGCACGTCGGGATCATATACGCCTTGCTCAGCGTATGAGCAGAGGTCGCTAAGCGTGGATGGGAGCTTTAAGGGATCACCTTCTTTAAGCTCCTCCAGCAGCTCCGCCATGGGTTTAGCGTTCAACCAGAACCCTCCAAGTTTAATTTCTAAATCAGGAAGTATATAAGCCATGCTACACGTTGACTAAGAGTACCCCCTCCCTCATCACTTCCACCCCATCAACAACCATGGTCGGCTTTAGAACAATCAAGTCTACATGGATCCCACATCTATTTTCTCCTCCCGGAAAGCTGGCATTATCCCCGAAGGCCACATGAACAGTGCCCATAACTTTCTCGTCTTCCAACACGTTCCCGACAAGCCTAGCTCTAGGATTCGTCCCCACGCCTAGCTCGGCAACCTGAAAGGCGCAGTCCCCCACCTCCCTCAGCCTACCCTCTAGGCGCTTAGCTTCATCCCCCTTAAAGCTAACAGCCCTACCGCCCTTAACAGTAATCCTCGAGGAGCCAGCTCCTCCGATGAAGTCCAGAACTAGGATGCCCTCCCCATCCGACTCGACTGGCGCTATACATGCCTCCCCAGCAGGAAGGTTCCCCCACAGCCCCGGACGGGTGTAGTCCCCGTCATCCCTCATGGCGACTCTACCATCCAAGCTGAGCGTCAGGTCTGTTCCGGATGGCGACGTTAACCTCACCTCCCTTCCCTTGTCCATCACGGATGCCACAGCTTCCGTGAGACGTTTAACATACTGGTAATCAGCCATCATGGGCTCCAAGAACATTTGCTTCGTGACCCCCGGGAGGCTGGCACCCCTCCCGCCTCGCTCAGTAGCCCTTCTCCTAGCTTCAGTGTGACTCAAAGAATGCGTGGTGGTTAGAATGAAGACGTCGGCCACCTCCATCGCGGCAGCAACAGGCTTAGGAGGCTCAGCTCCATGCCTCCCTCTGTCCTTCATCAAAACCAGCGTTGCATCCGCACCAAGCATCTCGGCCGCATAAACGAACGTCTCACCGTAAACAACCATCTCAGAATCGGCAACGACTACGACATTCTCGCACTCCTTAACAGCAAGGTTCTGCTTGCATGCGGACATAGCGCCTTCCAAAAGCTCTAGGTGCCTCAAAGCAACCACCATGAACAACGCTCTTTCCATCAGCACCACTAAATACCAGCAACCCTAAATTAACTTAACCCGTAACATGGTCTCACGTCCGCCACTATCCTTGTGGGATCCATGACTTCTTTCTTTTCTTGGCTCCTAACCGAAATATTCTTGTTGATTTTAACCTCTTCTCTATAGAATCAGTGGTGCACTATCTGGAAGAGGAGATGTTTAAATGCCAGCCGAGTTGAGGAGCAGGAGAGTTTATGGGTCTGTTGAAGGATACATGGGGAGAACTTTGCTTAAGGCATGCGGCTTCACGGACGAAGAGTTGGACAGGCCGCTGGTAGCCGTGGTTAACAGCTGGACGAACCTCGTACCCGGACACGTCCACCTGAACCTTGTGGCTGAAGCCGTGGAAGCCGGGGTCAGAATGGCAGGAGGAACCCCCCTCCAGTTTCACACGATAGCTATATGCGACGGCATAGCTATGGGCCACGAGGGCATGCGCTACCCCCTCCCGAGCAGGGATCTGATAGCGGCGTCAGTTGAAATGATGGTGAACGCCCACCAGCTTGACGGAATGGTCCTCATAGGATCCTGCGACAAGATAGTTCCTGGCATGCTTATGGCTGCAGCCCTGCTAGATATCCCGGCGATCTTCATAAACGGAGGCCCGATGCTGCCCGGGCGCTTCCTAGGAGAGAAAGTGACGGGGAGGAGAGCTCTGGAAATGCAGTTCCTCCGCATGATATTCCCCTCGGAGGACCTGGAGAAGGGGGCACTGGCACTATCTGAGCGCGTGCTCCCGGGGTGCGGCTCGTGCCAAGGCATGTACACGGCGAACACCATGGGATGTCTCGCCGAGGCGCTCGGCATGTCCCTCCCCGGCTCAGCCACGATCCCGGCAGTCGACGCTAGAAGGCTCAGGATTGCTAAGCAGACCGGCATCCAGATCATGAAGCTGATAGATGACGGAATTAAGCCGAGTGAAATAATGACCTATGAGGCGTTCGAAAACGCCATCAGAGTTGACATGGCGCTCGGAGGCTCAACTAACACGGCTCTACACCTTCCGGCAATAGCCTCACAGCTGGGAATTAAGCTCACGTTAGACCTATTTGACCAGCTCAGCAGGGAAACACCACATCTCTGCGACATGGATCCAAGCGGACCATATACTGTCCAAGAGCTCGACGACGCGGGGGGCGTGCCGGCAGTCCTCAAAGAGCTCGAAGAACTCGTAAACCTCGACGCGCTGACAGTCACAGGGAAAACCGTCAAGGAAAACATAAGGAACGCGGTGGTGCTCGACAGAAATGTCATCAGGCCGCGTGATAACCCCGTCCACAAGGAGGGAGGGATAGCCATACTCAAGGGTAGCCTGGCGCCAAACGGTGCAGTGGTCAAGCAGGCGGCAGTAGACCCGAAGATGCTGGTGTTCGAGGGTGAAGCAAGGGTGTTCGACTCCGAGGAGGACGCACTCAAGGCGATAACGGGGCGGGAAATAAGCCCTGGAGAAGTCGCCGTCATAAGGTATGAGGGGCCACGCGGCGGCCCTGGGATGCGTGAAATGCTCAAGCCTACCGCGGCTCTCATAGGAGCGGGGCTCGGAGACAAGGTAGCCCTCGTCACCGATGGAAGATTTTCAGGCGCCACCCGGGGCCCATGCATAGGACACGTAGACCCTGAAGCCATGAACGGTGGACCAATAGCGGTAGTAAAGGACGGAGACATAATATCGATAAACATACCTGAACGCAGACTGGACCTAAAAGTTCCCGAAGAAGAGCTTAAAAACAGGCTAAAAAAGTGGAAGCCACCCGAGCCCAAAATAAAAAGAGGAATACTAAACGTTTACTCTAAAATAGTTAAACCAACATCAGAAGGCGCAGGCTTCCTCCTCTAAAAATCCACCAATGAGAAACTGACAACAATGGAAATCATCCCACACTTTTTTATTCTAGCGGTTATCGCTTCTTCTAGCGGTTATCGCGCCAGACCTAGGGTAGACATCTAAGCTACTACAACCCGCACAAAGCCACCGCAACCATTCAGCCTTAAACCGTAACCAACCCCATCGCTTTTTCCACCTCTCACAACAGCGTTCTTCATATGAGCCATTGCCTTTCACGGCTACTCATTCACCCGCTTCTTTTCCCAGCTAGAAGACAACTGATCCAGAAACATGAGCGAGCCAAACCCCTTAGCGATCAGATTAATAGCCCTCGAATTTTAGCTCTTAGCGTTTTCAACCCAACCACAAAAAATACAAAAAAGATGATCCATACCTTTTAAGAGCGAGGATGAGAAAGTTGGTAGGAAGAAGCTTCTGGCGCTGGTTCTATTAGCAACTGCTTTGGCGGTGGCGCTTTCAGTTGGAGGATCTGCAACGTCCGCCGCAGCTCTTACTGGTGGGACGGGAAAACAACTTGAATCTAAGTCTTCTAAGAGTTGGAAGAATGATATTGACCAGAGAAGGCAATTCGCCATGGATGGTTTTAGGTATGGGCGCACGCGATATGGGGGCGTGTGGATCGTTGAGGCGGCATCATTGAGCGTGAAGCTTACCTCTAGCTGCGAAGAGCCACAAAGACTATGAGGCTTCTATAGTGCAAGTTACGACGTCATACTTCATAAAAAGCTTCATAAAGCAAGCCGCTGTAAACTTTGCTCTCGCTCAGCTTGGGAAACCATATGACGCAGTATGGGCGGCGAAGAGGTCTATGAAAGCAGCTACTACTGCGGTAAGCTCGCGTGGGCATCATACATGGTGCATGGCTGTCGGCGGCAAGAAATAGACACCAACCCCGGCTGATCGTGAACCTACACTTACGGGGTCGCCCCACAAGAAGATTTGACGGCGGCGACACCTACTTGGCAGATTGGTCGAACTAAAAAACTCTTTTTCTTTTTGTAAAAAAAATTTTTAAGCTGTTTTTTCGTATTTCCCTTTAAGTTTTATGCCTTGGGAGGTGGTTTTTGTGAAGCATGAGGAGGGGTTCATGAGCGGTTATGATGGGACGAAGCTTTACTACCAAGTCTGGAAGCCTGATGGCGAAAGTAAGGCTGTAGTTGTCGTAGTTCACGGGCTTGTCGAGCACTCTGGAAGGTATATGAATGTCGTCAACCAGCTTGTCCCCAAGGGGTATGCCGTTTACGCTTTAGACCATAGAGGGCACGGCAAGTCTGAAGGTGAGAGGGCGCACGTGAAGTCCTTCGACGAGTTCGTCGAGGACTTGAAGCTGTTCGTCGACTTGGTGAAGAATAAAGAGAAAAGGAAGAAGCTCTTTATGTTGGGCCACTCGATGGGTAGCCTGATAACACTTCTCTTCATGGCAAAGTACCCGGAAGGCGTGTCCGGAGTGGTGCTTTCAGGAACCGGCGCACGGCCAGGAAAAATATCCCCGGTGGTGAAGGCGCTTCTATCCTTCATAGCTAAGGTCGCTCCTAAGGCTAAGTTCGCCCTCCCATGGGACCCATCCTTCATAAGCAGGGACGAAAAGGTTGTCGAGGCATACGTTAACGACCCGCTGGTTTCAAAGAAGGCGAGCGCCCGCCTTCTCGCCGAAGTATACTACAGCACGTTCAGAGCAGCTAAAGAAGCCGCAAAAATATCCGTCCCATGCCTGATACAGGTCGGAAGCGCCGACGTAGCCTTCGACCCTGAAAGCCGCGAAGAGCTCTACAACATAATTCCAGCAAAAGACAAGGTGCTCAACGTATACGAGGGATACCGCCACGAAGTATACAACGAGGTGAGAAAAGAAAAGCCCCTACAAGACTTGGAGGAATGGCTCGAAAAACACCTCTAAACCCCTTTTCATTCATTCAGAAAGCCCTGCAAACAGTCCTCCAGCCTTCGCCTCCCAAAATGGTAAATGAAAACGATTGTTTTTGCTACCTTTCTGGGTGATCCTCCTGTATTCTTCTTCAACCTTCCTTCTGACGTCTTCGCACGTCACTCTTCCCTCGGTTTTTAGCACTGCTGCTATGGTTGACCCGCCGGCGCCAACCCCCTCCTTAACCACACCTCTCTCGTAAGCTCTTAGCCCGTCGATCTCCGACGTTGAAAAGTCGAGGTTGGCTGCGACGACAGGTACATTCCATATCTGTGATACCAGACCCTTAATGTTGGAGCTACTATCCGAGGCTATCCATCTTGTTGTCGCTATCACAACGTTGTCTAAGACATCGGGCTCCAGTGCCTTAACAACGGACAGCGCCGCCGCCATCTGCGTTCCTCCAGCCATAAGCACGGGCCTGCTTGACGCCGCCCCAGCCACGAAGCCGGAGAAGGCGGCTATCATGGGGTCGCCGACAGCGGAGACCGCCGCTATCGGGTCGTCTTTCAGGTCGCCCGGCTTGATGCCCGCCGCCCTCAATCCTTCCTCAACAGTTCTCACTTTAAGCTCGTGAGGGTTAACCGGCATGCTGCTGCTCACCATACCTTTCGCGTTAACACCCATAGCTAGAAGGACTCCGAGGGCGGTGGTGGTGCCTCCCGGTATGCTCTCGCCCACGACAAGGTAGTCTGCTGCTTTGGAGAAGCTTCTCCCAGCAGCCTTCGCTCTCCCCACCACCTCCTCTACGCCTTCCACAGCCCTCCCAGTCCTTATATCTGCCCCAGGGTTACCTCCAAGCTCTATGAACGGCGCGTAGGGCTTAACTCTCACACCTCCACTGATGACGAAAAACGGCATGTCCGCCAGAACTATTGCTGCCCTCGTGATAAGAGCGGGGGTGGGGATGCCGTCAGGCGTAACGGGGACGCCTTTAATACACCTGCACTCCCCATAGAAGAGGAACTCGACGTCGGCTGCCGGGGTGTAGTCTGTGAGTTCCGGGCTCCTACCGGCGGCGGAAATCCCCGGAATCTTCGCTGTTTCCGTGTTCCCTATGACGCAGATGAAGATTGGCTTACTGCCTTCTAGGTCGCCAAGAAGCCTCACTGCCTCCTCCTTTTTATGAATCAGTAAGACGTCCTTTTTCCAGCTCATAATTATCCACCTTGGGCTTCCTCACGGCTTCTGCATAAAACTTAAATATGTGTGGGGTTTACCTTATCTAGGATAATTTATCCTGAAAAGGATAAATCAACCTATAAAAACTTGTCGGAGATGAAAACATGGCAACGGTGGCGACGAGCAAGCGTCTCCTCGCGGCATTAATAATCTTAGTTGTCGTACTAGCAGTGTCCGCAACATCAGCCTACATGCTAATAAACAACCAAACATCCAACCAGATAAACACCGCACTCGCCTACTATTATCTTAGCAGTTCGAGAAATGTGAGGATCGTCTCCCAAGCACCCTCGATAACGGAAATCGTCTTTGGTTTAGGGATCGAAGACTACTTGGTCGGCTGCACAAAGTACTGCGACTATCCTCCAAAGCTCCTGTCAATGATCGCAGCCGGAAAACTCTATAATAAGCTTGACTGGTGGAATCCAAGCTTAGAAGCCATAGTAAACCTTAAACCCAGCATAGTTCTCCTCGACGCAGGTGTAGAATCACACGTTAAGCTTGCAGAGAACCTAGCGGCTCAAGGCATTCCGTTCCTCCTCCTTAGCCGCGGCAACTCGATCAGCCAGATAGAACTAACCATACGCCAGCTGGGCTCCTTCTTCTCCTTCGCCACAAGCCAGAAAAGCATTGAAGCAGCTGAAAAGCTCGTAGAAATCATGGAAGATAAAATGAGCAAAGTCAACGAGACAGTCAAGAATTCAGGGGAGCAGCCGAAAAAGGTGCTTCTCTGCGTCTGGATAGACTTCGACTACAACACGCTGTATAGCGTTGGGAAACCGACCTTTCTTAATGAGATCATAGAGCGCGCCGGCGGCATTAACATATACTCTAACATTGAGAGCGCATGGCCTCAAGACTCCCTAACACTTGAGAAAGCACAGTACAATGACCCGGACGTGATAGTGATACTCGACCACCATGCACTACTAGACCCAACCACGACCTTGCAACGAATGGGGAACTCTCCCTTAGCTGGAACTCCAGCTTATCAGAATGGTAATGTTTTCTTCCTTCAGGGTCAAGCTGACAACCTATTCGCCAGGCCGGGGCCAAGGGTTGCTGAGGGCGTTGAGCTACTGGCTAACATACTATTCCCCAACGTTTTCAACGCCTCATTCCCCTCTCTGAAAGTGATAAACGACGGAAACTACAAGAACTACCTGTCCTCGCTGGTACTGGAATCCTCGTCGGCGCACTCGCTGGCAACGGACACGCACAGGACTCCACTGCTTCAAACTTGCCTCTGCCCCTGTGCTTGTTCATCCATCCTCACTCTCGCCCGCCATCCCTCCTTTTTTCTTTTTCTTTTTTTGGGAGGGTTTTAGTTGAGTGTTGTTAAGCGTAAGGTCATCCTTCTTGTCGCCTTGTCCTTTGCCGGCCTCCTCGTCCTCTCAGTTCTCTCGATGTCCTCCCTTGTCTTCGGGGCAAAGGAGGCTAGCCTCTGGGAGGTTGCCGCTTCTCTTAACAGGCTTCTGCTCTTCGGCTGGCCCATAGGCAATTACCTGCCTCTGCCAAGCTGCGTCGACCTCTCCTTGGACTCTATACTTTATTATTCTAGGATCCCAAGAACTATCGTCGCTGTTTTGATAGGTTCTGGGCTAGCCGCTTCGGGGGCCATAATGCAGGCTATAGCCAGAAACCCCCTTGTAGACCCCTACATTAGCGGGGTTTCTTCCGGCGCTGCTCTGGGCGCTGCTCTGTCCCTGCTCACCTCGTGGTTCACGGGTGTAGCCCAAATGATATCTCTTCCACTGGCTGCATTCGCCGGCGGGTTAACAGCCTTCACGCTCACCTTTCTGATCTATAGAGCTTCCGGCGAGACTCCACTAAGCTTCGTCCTTGGAGGAGTTATAGTTGGAGTCGCCTTCACGTCTTTAACCACGCTACTAATAGTTACGAGTGACAAGGAGCTTCACGGAGTCCTCTTCTGGGTCTTCGGAAGCGTGGCTTACGCGTCGTGGGACAACGTCTGGGTGCTCGCCCCAATAATCGTCTCCCTCACGCTCGCCTGCCTGCTGTTCGCTAGGGACCTCAACGTTTTCCTGCTCGGGGACGAACAGGCAGTACAGATGGGCGTCAACGTCAAGCTTTTCAGGAGAGGCATGATGGTCGTCGCTGCCCTAATGGCGAGTTCCTGCGTGGCTTTCACCGGGATAATAGGATTCGTGGGGCTCGTCGTCCCCCATATCGTCAGGCTTGCTTTGGGAAGCGACCACAGGCTTCTCCTACCCCTATCCTCCATTTTCGGGGCCAACCTTCTCTTAGCCGCGGACATCATAGCCAGAATAGCTATGAAGCCCATAGAGTTGCCGGTCGGCGTGATAACGTCCTTCATAGGAGTGCCCTTCTTTGCATACCTGCTAATAAGGAGGGGGAAGCGCTATGGAATGTAGCTTAGACTGTGAGTCAAGGGTCACCATAAAGGTTGAGGGTTTATCTTACAGGTATAACTCTGCGAGCGCCCTCGACGGGTTAACGTTCGAGGTTGAGAGAGGTGAGCTCGTTGGACTTGTGGGTCCCAACGGCTCCGGCAAAACTACTCTGCTGAAATGTCTTAGTAGGGTTCTCACTCCATGTAGCGGCGTGATCCTACTTGATGGGCGCGACATCAGTAAGATGTCGCTTTTGGAGGTTGCACGGATCTGCGCCTCTGTTCCCTCAGAGTTTTCAGCAGACGTGAACCTCCCAGTTGTAGACGCAGTCCTACTTGGGAGGCACCCCCACGTTAGGGGAGTTTGGTGGGAGGATGAGCGCGACGAGGAAGTTGCCATGAGGGCGATAGAACGCATGAAGATTTCAGATTTCGCTAGGAGGAGGCTTGGGGAGCTGAGCAGCGGGGAGAAGCAGCGCGTCATGCTGGCTAAGGCGCTCGCACAGGAAGCTAAAGTGCTTCTTGTAGATGAGCCGGTGGCATACCTTGACATAAGATATCAGCTCGAAATAATGGAGATCTTGAGAACGCTGGCCGACGACGGCGTGACGGTCATAGCGGCAATGCACCAGCTTAGCCTAGCGGCAAGATACTGTGACAAGCTCATAGTGCTCAAGAAGGGCAGGATAGTGGCTTGCGGCAAGCCTGAGGAGGTAATATGCGAGGAGCTCATAGAAGATGTATATGGAGTAAAGGCTTTCGTCCAGAAGCTTCCAAGTGTCGGGCTTGTTGTGATCCCCGTGGCGACTGTTGATGGTGGTGGTGTTAGGTGAAGCCCACTAAGAAGTGGCTTATCGGCTTGGAGAGGCCCCGCCATGGGGGTGACGTTTGGAGGTATGGTGACGGGCTTTTAGATTTCAGTTGTAGCCTTAACCCTTTAGGCCCGCCGGGGGATGTTGTGAGGGCTGTTCTCGGCAGTTTGGATAAAATCTCCTGCTACCCTGATGACTCCTGCTCTCTTCTTAAGTCAGAGTTGTCGATGTTCATGGGTGTGGCAGAAGACTTGGTTACCGTCGGTTGCGGCTCGACCGAGCTGATAAAGGCTTTTGCCGACGTCTTTGTGGAGCCAGGTGATCGCGTGCTTGTCGAGCACCCAACTTATAGCGAATACGCTTTCTACTGCCGTCTCGCTGGCGGGGTGGTTGAGAAAGTTCCCCTCTGCGAGGAACACGGCTTCACACTCGACGTCGACTGCCTGTTTGAGCATATCGACTCTGACACTAGAGCAGTTTTCCTCTGTAACCCAAATAACCCGACCAGCAGGCTTGAGCCCAAGAAGAAGATCATGGAGGTCGTTGAAGAGTGTGAAGTTAGGGGTGTTCTCGTTTTCGTCGACGAGGCATTCATGGATTTCCTGAGGGATGGCAGGCGATCATCATGTGTCCCCGAAGTGGAGGGGCATGATAACCTGCTCGTCTCCCGCTCCCTGACGAAGATTTTCAGCATCCCCGGGCTCAGAGTGGGGTATGGGGTTGGCGGACGCTGCTTGGTTGAGTACATCGACAAAGCCCGCATTTCTTGGGGGGTGGGAGTGATTGAGCAGCTCGTGGCAGTCGAGCTTCTAAGGAGCTGCGGCTCCTACTTGGAGAGGACGGTGAGCCTCGTCGAGCAGGAGAAGGAGTACCTTTATAGAAGCATTTCCGGAATATCAGGGTATAACGCGTTTAAGCCGGACGCGAACTTCCTCTTCATCAGCGTCAGGGAGCTGAGGGTTAATGCGGCAATGGTCAAGGCAGCCCTGCTAGGAGAAGGGATCCTCGTGAGGGACTGCGGCTCATTCGGCGAGGAGTACTCGAGCTTCATAAGGGTCGGCGTAAAGGAGAGAAAACCGAACGAGGTCTTGGTCGAAGCCTTGAGAAAGCTACCTGAGAAAATACATGGGCTCGGTGGCCCGGCTAGAAAAAAGCGCAGCGTGACGGAGGGCGCCATGTGGAGACAATAAACCACGTTTACTTCATAGGCGTCGTAGCGGTGGCTTTGATCATTGACTTAGCTCTCGGCGAGCCGCCCAGAGTAATACACCCCACTCACTGGGCTGGCGTCATAGCGTCATGGATAGATGCCCGGATACCTCGGGGAAGCCCGCTGGTAGAGAGGCTAGCGGGCGCCGCCACGGCCCTACTTCTCCCGACGCTTTTCTCATCCCTCACCGCGATTATTCTTTCACTCGTCAAGCTCTTCCTCGGAAATGTCGCTTGGATGCTCGCATCAGCCTACGTTCTGAAGCTTTCCTTCTCGATAAGAGACATGGAACGTCATGCCAAGCCGGTCATATTTAAGGTGGCGGAGGGCGACATCATAGGAGCGAGGATTCATGTTTCACGAATAGTTGGGCGAGATGTGAGCGGTCTGGATGCGCCCCTCATACTCTCAGCTACCGTTGAGAGCACGTCTGAGAGCATTGTTGACGGGTTCTGCGCCCCAGTGTTCTTCTTCGCCTTGGCGGGTGTTCCAGGAGCTATGTTCTACAGGGTTGTGAACACGTTGGACTCGACCGTTGGATACAAGGACGACGTGCACTTAAACGTCGGGTGGGCGTCGGCTAGGCTGGACGACGCGTTGAACTTTATTCCGGCAAGGCTCTCCCCGCCATTCATAGCCTTAGCATCCAAGTTGTCCGGAGCCGACTGGAGGAACTGTCTTAGGGTAGCGTTGAGGGATCATCACGAGACCGAGAGCCCAAACAGCGGGTGGCCTATGGCGGCGATGGCGGGAGCCCTAGGGGTTCGCTTGGAGAAAAGGGGAAAGCACGTCTTGGGAGCAGAATACAACTTCCCAAGACTAGAGGATGCATTGCTGTCCGTGAAGATAATGCGGCTTTCATGCATCCTCTTCTACTTCGCTTTGACTCCTTTATCGCTGCTCCTCGGCTTCACGGCTCAGGGATACTTGGAAAGCCTTTCCCTTACACTCATAAGCTTGTTGAGGTGATCGGTTGGAGGTCGACGTAAGCTTTCCAGACGAAAACTGTGTCCTCATAACCTTCCCGGTGGAATGTAAAGCTATCAGCTCATCTGTCCTCGAACCTGGAGTGACGAAGATCGATGGAGTGTTGATCCTTCAAGTTCCAATAGATTACTCTTCAGACACACCTGAGGAAGACTTGAGTAGGACTATAGAGAAATTAAAGCTTGGTGGCAGGATCGCGGGGCTGATGACCGCTGCAAACGTGAGAAAGGTGCTCACAGTAAAGCGTCACTCCCTCGATGATCTAAGCGTCACTGCAATAGTCACAGCAGGCACGTCAAATGCTCTGGTCGCAGGCGATGCGCCCATCGGCGGGTTCCGATCGGCTGGAACAATAAACATCGTTGTCTTCATCGATAAGACGCTCACCGATGGGGGTCTGGTTAACGCCGTTGTCACGGCGACGGAAGCTAAGTGCATCGCCTTAAGAAACTTGGGGTTTGACGCTGGAGGAACATCTAGCGACGCCGTCATAATCGCCTGTCCTGATAATGGCGGGAAGCTGAGGTATGCTGGGCCTGCCACTAGAGTGGGCGCCCTTATGTCGCGCGCCGTTAGGGATGCGCTGGCTGAATCCGTTTTTAAGGCGGGGGAGGCGGGAAGCAGGAACTTTTTGGACAGGCTAAGGGAGCGTGGCGTGTCTCTGGAGGACATGGCTAAGGCCGCGCTGGAACTTCATGCTCCACATTCCGAGATGAGCTCGGAGGAAGTTGAAAAGCTCTTCATGGACGAAGTGGGCAAGTTGGTCGACGACGTCAACCTGAACGCCCTCATCTCCTCAGCCATCCACTTGGATGACCTAGGGTTCAGCGGGAGGATACACGGGGTCAGCGCTGAGGAGTTCAGGAGGGACCCCGTCCACATACTGGCTGACGAGATCATAGGAATGGCCATAGCAGACTACATAGCTGGGACGAGAGGCATCTTCAACTATGTTAGGTACGATAGGAAGAAGCCGGGCATCATATCCTCACTGGGCCCATTCTTAGATGACGTTGTGGCGTCGCTTATAGGCGGGGTCATGTCGAAGATATACTCTAAAAGATAGGAGGCTGACCTGTGGGCGTATGGAATTCTTTGAAGTTGCTGCTCTCCTTCTTCACCGTGATCCCCGTGAGGCATACTGGATCGCTGAGTGAAGTAGCCAGCCATCTTGCACTAATCCCCATTATTGGAGCTATCTATGGTCTTCTGGCCGGCGTCTCCTTGGCTGGAATGGAGCTCTTGCTCCCATCCTTTCCCTCAGCCGTCCTAGTTCTCTTCGCAGTCAACGTTCTGAACGGCTTCTTACACATGGATGGGCTCATAGACTTCGGCGATGGATTAACCGCCATCGGAGGGAAAGACGAGAAGCTGAGAGCAATGAAGGACACGCATATAGGGGCCGGCGGGGCATCAGTCGCCATAATGACCGTTGTAACATCCATCGCTCTCTATGGCAGTATTAGTCAGCGTTACGCTCTGCTCTCGGCGTTCACCGCTGAGGTGATGTGCATGAACTCGATGCTTGCCTGCGCCCACGCTGGAAAACCTCGAGGTTCAGGGCTGGGAAGCCTGTTCGTCGAAAACATCAGCCTGAGAACTCTGACGGTCTCCTCCCTCCTTTCAACAGCCTTAATAACCCTGCTCTTCGCGGCCTCAGCACGATTTCTAAGCATTTCAGCATCCTATGAATTATCCCCCCTCATACCTGTATCGCTTACATTATCCATTGTGGTGGGGTTCTTTATCGCTTCTCTCTCAAACAGGGTTTTTGGCTGCGTAACAGGAGACGTGCTGGGGGCTTGCCATGAGCTTTCAAGAATCCCGATCCTCATAGTTGCGCTGGTGGTTCAGTTTGCGTAAAGCCGATGGGCTCATAATGGCTGGAGGTAAGGGAAGCAGGTTTGGGAGCGGCGAGAAACCCCTCGCCCAGATCAAAGGTCGCCCCATAATAGACTACGTAGTGGCGGCAATGATGCAAGCCCGACTGGTGCGCTGGATCTACGTTGCGGTGAGCCCGCACACACCTAACACCGCACGCCACTTGGAGAAAGCTTGGCGGGGCAGCGTCCGGCTGATACACACTCCGGGGGCTGGATACATTGAAGACCTTAGGCGCACGGCAGCTACACTCCACTCCCCAGCTATACTCGTTTGCCCAGCCGACATGCCCCTGCTAAGAGGAGACCTCTTAGACTTCGTGGTTGAGTCATTCTTCGAGACGGGCAAGCCGTCTCTCGTGGTTGTCGTGCCCCTTTGGCTGATAACTAGGTTAGGCTTGGAGTCGCCGTTCACAATGAAAGTTGACGAAGAGGAAGTTGCCCCATCAGGGGTGAACGTGGTCAACGGCATTGAGTTAGCGTCCCGGGAGACTCTTGAGGAATCCTACCTCAAGGTGGACGTCGAAGCATTTGCAGTAAACGTGAACACCGTAAATCACCTCAAAGTGGCGGAGAGACTGCTCTCACCAACAAAAAGAAGCATTCCTCTGGAGGGTCATCGCCCTATGAGGAAATTCATGAAGTCGTAGCCTTTCACTACTCCTAGGCTTCCCTTCCTCACAGAGAACTCGTCAAACCCTTCGACGCCGTCTCCATCCCAGTCAATCGAAAACACCGCAACTGGAGCTGGGTCACGCGTATGAGTCCTCTTAACTATTGGAGTCGGGTGGTCGGCTAGGACAGCCACCCTATAACCCTCGCCTAGCCCGCTAATCCCACCCAGGATTCTTCCGAGAATCTCGCTGTCTATTTTTTCTATCGCTTTCACCTTGTTCTCTATGTCCCCTGCATGCCCCGCCTCGTCGGGCGCCTCAACGTGGACGAGGACGAAGTCCACCTTCTCCAACGCCCTCAGCGCATACTCGCCCTTTCCAGCGTAGTTCGTGTCGTAATATCCAGTCGCTCCAGGAACATTCACCACCTCCAGCCCCGTGAGGACGCCTAGCCCCCTCACCAAGTCAACCGCCGAAATTATGGCTCCACGAACCCCGAACCTCTCCTCGAAGCCTTGCAGCTCAGGCTTCCCTCCCTGCCCCCACGGCCATATGGAGTTCGCAGGCGGCTTCCCATCCCTAGCCCTCCTCAGGTTCACAGGGTGCCCCTCAAGCACCTTACGAGCGTTCTTCATCAGCTCCAATAGAAACTCGCTCCCCTCCCCTCTCGGAAGGTAATCCTCAAAATTCATTCCCGTTATGTCGTGAGGCGGAGTGCACTCCACGCCGTCGACGTCCAAGCCTGACACGACGAGGATATTCCTGTAGCTAACGCCACTGTAAAACTTAACCGTGCCGCCTCCAAGCTCCTCGTTAAGCGCCTCAACAAGCTCCCTCGCCTCGCTACTACTTATGTGGCCTGCACTGTAATCCCTCATCACGCTCCCCTCCAAAGTGACAAGGTTACACCGAAACGCGACATCACCACCCCTCAGCCTCACACCTAACGCTGCAGCCTCAATGGGCCCCCGCCCAGTATAATGCCTCGCCGGATCATAGCCCAAAATGGAGAGGATCGCGACATCCGACCCAGCCTGCATCCCCTCAGGGATCGTTTCCAGCAGACCACATTTGCCTTCATAGGCAACCATATCCATGTTAGGCTTACGGGCAACCTGCAAAGGCGTCCTACCGCCCAAATCCTCGAGAGGGTAATCGGCCATTCCATCTCCTACTACAACAACGTACTTCAAGCCCACCAGCCTCTCCTTTTAACAAACCGTTCTCACAGTGCGCCTATTTAAAAATACCCAAAACAGAACAAAGTACTCTAATTTAGGAGGAGCCTTCTAAAGCCTTTAGGAAGTGTTCTTCTATGCTTCAAACAAACCTTTCTCCCTTTTGAATGCCATTTAAATCGGGGTGCACTTCGCTATGCAGTATCCTCCTTTCTCATTAAACTCCAAAAGTGCGTGATCCCACTCCTGCTTCGTGGCCGACTTAAGAAACTGGCATATAACTATCGTAACACCACAGGTAATCCTGCCATCCGGCCTTTGCAGTACGCCCTTCTCCATAGAAATTTTGCAGCCTTTAAAGAACGCGCACCCTCCATGGTACAAGTACAGGCTTCCGTCATCACCTACCTTGTAGCCGAACTCTATAGGCGCTATCTTCAATTTTACCGTCAGCTTGCGGAGCAGTATAAGCGCCTCTTCAACGTTGGCAGCTTGCTCAAGCTCTATGCCACCCAACTCTACCGCTTTCTTTGCGATTCCAGTGTGGCTAATCTTGTACCCTACTCCAAGGCTCCCCTCTAGCTTCTTCTCCGCCACGTACTGCGCCCAAAACATCACGTAGTAGCATGGTATCGGCAGCTCCTTCGAGATAGACAGCAGATACTCCTTAAGCTTGTCTAGAGTGTCTATGTCCACGTCTGGCCTCTTGCCAGTGATACGCTCAACGGTTCGCAACGCGTAATCTATAACTTTAACGGTGAAGACTTTACCATAAATTTTCTCTACTTCCTTGGTACTCTCGGTAATCAGCTCCATCTCCACCTTTTCATCAATGGTCTCGTAAGGCGCTTTCTCAAACATCTTAAACTCGGAAAGATCGAAGCCAAACACTTAAACCACCATTTTCAACCTTAATGCCTAACAGACTGATAAAAAACTCAATTATAACATTTCTGCTTTAATTAATAATTTTTTCTCATCGAAATGGTGAAAAATACATTCCGCATTTTAATAATACTGTAAAATTTACAATATAATTGATTAATTTACTAAATGAAATTCAATAATCTTTTATATTACCCGGCGGCCATACCATCAGAATTTACGAATAAAAGTAGTTAGAAGAACCTTCCATGGAAAAACCCTCCATGGAAACCTTTTTGTTGCAGTCAAAACCAAAATCCCGGAAGGATTTTCCCTAACATGACTCCTTTAAGTGTAACATTAGCTTGTTTTGAAATCGCAATAGGATCCTTTGAAGCTGTTCGTATTTGGCTTATTATGACGGTGGCACCGTCGGGTTTAGGGGGCGTTGGCAAAGACGCCCCTCTGCAGTTGCACCTTAACTTATAAATGCTTCACCTCAGTCAAGTGTTTCAATACTTTTATTTTTGTAAAGAAGGAGCTCCAAAATTCAATTTTTACTGCTGGTGGCCTTTATTTTTAAGACTTATATATGAACCCTCGGATGTTTTATGTGGGAGGTTTAGTTATGGTGCGCGTTCTGGTGGTTTACGACTCGAGAACAGGGAACACCGAGAAGGCGGCTTTCCTGATTGCCGAGGGCGCAAGGAGCGTTAAGGGTGTAAATTGCGTGGTTAAAAAGGTTGATGAGGTGGCTCTGGACGACCTCCTAAGTGCTGATGGGGTAATGGTCGGCTCTCCAACATATTATGGTGGAATGAGCGCCAAGGTGAAGGATTTAATCGATAGAAGTATCGCGGTGCACGGTAAGCTTGAGGGTAAGGTGGGGGCGGCTTTCACGACTTCCGGTGGGACAGCGACCGGCGCTGAAACAACCTTACTCTCGATAATCAAGGCCATGCTAATACATGGAATGATAATTAAGGGGAACCCAAGAGATAAGCACTATGGGTTAGCTGTCGTGGAGGCGCCGGAGAACGATGAGGACAAGGAATTGTGCAGGGAGTTTGGGCGTAGCTTCGCCGAATTAACCTTAAAGCTATCCAGAATTTCCAAGTAGACCGCAGGGTTCTGGGCAGCTGGTACTTAGCTTGCTTGTTTACAGGGCGTGCTCCCCATCGGGAAGCGTTTATCAGATAGGAGGCGGAGAAGCAGAGGGTGCAGTTTCACACGCTGCAAGGAACATGTACGTAAGGAGGCGACGCTGAGCTTAATATGAGGCTTTGGAGGTTGAGGCCATCAAGTTTTACCCATGGTGAGGCACGTTTTCCTCTTTTTCGAGGCTGACCTCATCGTCAACCAGAACCTTTTTATTCCAAACCCCCCTCCTCCTTCATAGGGGAGTTGAGGGAGGTTTTTCAATGGTTATTAACGTGCATGCGCACCTAGCCCACAGGGACATGTGGTCTGATGCTTTTTGGAGCTTCACGGCTGACGGCTACAGTAAGACTCTCGGACTGCCTAGGGAGGTTGTCATGGAGCAGTTGCTTCCTCAGTTCTGGGCTTCCAACGCGGACGTCCTCGTCAAGGTCATGGATATGGCGGGAATCGACAAAGCGATAATTACGGGAGTAGACTTCGGGCTTATGCCCGAGACCGGGGAGGCCAAGTGGTCCGTGGAGGAGATGAACAGGTGGGTGGCTAAGCAGGCTGACG
>JAHLWX010000026.1 GCA_019057675.1 Candidatus Jordarchaeum sp. LHC_1308 | reverse complement strand
CCAGCCGCACTAAGCTGACCCTGAAACCACGAAAGCACCTCACCCTCAATATCAACCTCATGACTCACACTACAACCACACCGCCCACACTCAACACTAACCTTAAGCCGCACAACCACCCGCCTCCGATCACTTTGTCACCGCTACTTGTCAATGAAGCACTATCACTTATAGTAGTCTTCATTTTTAAACTTTTGCAGAAAACGAGTATTATATTTACGAAACGTACAATATGATTCGTAGTAAGTTCCAATTAATTATAAGGTTTTTTATTAATTATAAAAATCAGCAAAAAGGTCGAAGCGCTAAAGGAAACACGCCAACCCCACAAGAACTCCCATATGAATGTTTTGACAACGCATTAAATCACATATTCACTCCTAACACGCAAAATCGCTTCGACGAAGGGTGTCAATGACCTTTTGTGGCACGTAGCTGGATGAACATAATGGAACTAAATGAGACAGACCCAAGATGCGGTTTTACATCGTCGTCACATGACTTGTACACTCTTTAGCTGATTTTTCCCTTTGGAGGTTTATGTTTTTATGTGGCGCGTGGTTGAAAGATAACGTGTTGCTTGGGTGGTGTTCGTGAATGGATGAAGAAGGCGAGGTTGTTGCGTGCGTCAGGTTAGAGAGTGGAAGGGTTGTGGTCTACCCTTTGAGTAGGGGGGAGGCTCACAGGCTTAACGTGCCTCACATAGTGGTTAGAGTTCTTGGTTTTAGCAGGGAGGGCTTACTCTTGGTTCAGAGGAGATCTAAGTTTAAGAGGAGTAACCCCGGTAGGTATACCGACACGGCCTCCGGTCATGTTTCCCCTGACGAGGCGATGGGGGCTGATTGTTTGTTCAGGGCTGCTGAGCGGGAGCTACTGGAAGAGATGGGGGTTCGCGGTAGGCTGTCCTTCTTCATGGGTCCGCTCTACGACGTGGAGGAAAACGAGGTGAACTACGTTTTCCTAGCGCTGGTTGAGGAGGCGCCGAACTTCAGCGATGAGGTTGACATCGAGGGAAGCGGGTTTAGGACGGCTGACGAGCTGAGGGCGATGCTCTCCTCTGAAGACTTCGTCCCTATGGCTAAAGGTCTGTGGCAGTGTTTTCTGAAAAAGTACCCTAAAAAGGAAGACATCAGAAAATTGGCGTTAAACTTCGTGGAAGGAGAGGGGCGAGATAAGGTGGAGAAGGGGCTAAATGAGGGATTGAAGCCCTTGCTTAAAGGAAAATTTAGAAGTTTAGGTGCCTAAAGGAGGTTTGCTAAATCTTTAATTCCCCTTTAGGTGGAATCAAGTGGAGTGCTTGTGATTCTAAGCTTTTTAGTGTCTTATAACCGTGTTCTGGAGGCTTAAGTTTTAAACTTTAAATAATTTGAAACGTTACTGTTTTTGTAGAGAGTTGGGGAGGTTACGTATTTGGTTAGCGATGTTGCCTTGAATGAGCCAGGGAAGCGCGTCCTGCTTCTGGGCAATGAAGCTGTCGCGAGGGGCGCTCTGGAGGCTGGTGTGGGGCTCGCTTCCGGCTACCCGGGCACGCCTGCCTCGGAGGTCTTGGACACGCTTGTAGAAGTTGCAAAGGAGTTTCCGGGGCTTGTTGCACAGTATTCTACTAATGAGTATGTAGCATTGGAGACCGCCATAGGTGCCAGCTGGAGCGGCGTCCGCGCGCTCTGCGCTATGAAGATGGTTGGCATGAACGTCGCCTCAGACCCGCTTTTCACGTTGTGCTACTGCGGTGTTGGACCTGGAGGCGGACTGGTGATAGTTAACGGTGGGGATCCAAGCTGCATTTCGAGTACCAATGAGCAGGATAACCGGTATTACGGGCTGCATGCTCACATGCCTGTGGTTGAACCTTCGAATCCGCAGGAGTGCAAGGACTTTACTTCCACGGCTTTCGGCATTTCTGAGGAGTTTGATGTGCCTGTTATGCTTAACATGACCGCCAGAACCAGTCATTCTCTGGGCCCGGTTGTCCTCGGGGAGCTGAGGCCTCCCAAGGAAGAGGGGTACTTTGTGAAGAACTGGGGGAAGTACTTCAGCGCCTTGGTGATAGCGGTCTCGAATAAACAGAAGCTTCTCAGGAACATGGCTCGTCTGGCAGAGAATTACGCTTACAGTACGACGCTGAACAAGATCCTTGAAGGGAAGAGGAGGATTGGCATAGTGACGTCTGGCGTCTCATACAACTACACGCTGGAGGCACTTGACATGTTGAAGCTTTACGACGTGCCTATACTCAAGCTTGGCCTAGTTTACCCGTTATCTAAGAAGCTAGTAGCGGAGTTCGCCGAGAACCTTGAAAAGATCGTAGTCATGGAGGAGCTTGAAGGCTTCCTAGAAGACGAGCTTAAAAAGATCGCCTACGACGAGGGGTTAAGCGTTAAAATAGTTGGAAAGGAGCTTTTTTCTCCTGCAGGAGAACTGAGCGTTGATGACGCGCTCATCGCCTACAGTAAGGTTTTCGGAGTCGAGCCGCCCATCAATCCACAGGAGTTAGCATTGAAAACGCTGGGCTTCAGCAGCCTCTTGATGATGAGAACCCCTGGCTTCTGTCCCGGTTGCTCCCATAGAGCGACGTTATACGCTATAAAGAAGGCTGTTGAAGGTAAGGGCTACGACATCGTTTGGGGAGGAGACATAGGGTGCTACGCCAATGCTTCCCTTCCGCCCTTTAATATGGGCGACTTCATGGTTTGCATGTCGGCCGGGGTAAGCATAGCTTCCGGGATAAGCTTTAAGAGCAAGAAGCAGAAGGTTGTAGCTTTCATCGGGGACTCAACTTTCTTCCACACGGGAATGCCCGCAGTGCTTAACGCTGTGTGGAACAACGCAGACATACTCATAGTCGTGATGGATAACGGGTGGACGGCTATGACGGGGCATCAGCCTCACCCTGGAACAGGGCTCTCGGCTTCAGGGAAAGCTAAGGCGGTGGACATCGCTGAGGTTTGTAGGGCGCTGGGGGCCGACTACGTGAGGGTGGTTGACCCCTTCAACCTGCGGCAGGCAATATCGGTGTTCGATGAGGCGTTTAAGCGGAGCGGGGTCAGAGTTGTCGTTTCAAGGCAGGAGTGTGTGCTTCAATCGAAGAGAAGGATGCGGGAAATTGAAGCTGAAAAGAAGCGGAAGGGGATCGAGGAGTTCTACGAGGTGGCGGAGCACATATGCATATTCTGTGAGGAGTGCCTGAAGGCCTTCGGTTGCCCGGCAATAGTAGTAGGGGAGTTTGAAGGAAAGAAGGTTTCTAAGATAGACCTCGGCAGATGTGTCAACTGTTCCGTCTGCAAACAGCTCTGTAAGGGATGCGCCATAACCCACACGAAGATATGGAGAAACACTTCAATTCTAGAGGAGGCGAAATCGTGAGGAAGGTTAATATCTTGATAGCCGGCGTCGGCGGCCAAGGCGTTATGACCATAGGGCTGCTCCTGAAGTACGCAGCGGTGAAGGCGGGCATCATGGTCGGTGGAACAGAGACGAGGGGCGCCTCCCAGAGGGAGGGCTCAGTTAACAGTCACGTGAGATTCGGTGTTCTTGAGCCGGGGGAGGAGTACGATGAGAGGCGCGGAATACACGCTTCACTAGTCCCCTCGGGGACAGCTGACCTGCTAATTGGGCTTGAGCCAATGGAAACTCTCAGAAACGCGAAGTACGTTTCAAGCAACGGTGTGACGATAATGAACACTTATGAGGTCTGGCCGGTTTCAGTCAGGGCGGGGGAGGCGGAGTATCCTCCTATAGAGAAGTTCGTCGAGGCCATGAAGGCGTTCACGCCGCACGTCTACACTGTTAACGTTAACAGTATGGCGGACGAGAAGTACGGCGGCTACACGATGGCTGGAACCATAATGCTCGGCATCGCCTTTGCAACGGGAAGAATACCCCTCGAAATGCACCATATAGAGGAAACCATAAGAGAGCGGCTTGGCAACCCTGAAGAAAACATAGACGCCTTCCACTTCGGCTACAAGGAAGGCAAAAAAATACTGAGCAGCTAAAAGCCGTCTGGAAGCCGCTAAATGCTACTAGAAGACTGCGCTTTTAAGTATCCTCGGGTTAATCAAGAGTCCGACTTCTTCGCTTTGAACCTTAATTGGCCTCCCTTCTTTCTTCGTTGCCTCGATGAGCTTCTCTACTTTTGATTCGACTTCTTCTTGAAACCTTAGCATTGCGGCGAACATGACTAGTAGATTGGCTAGAGTTTTACTCTCAACTTCCTCTGAGAGTTTGACTTCGACTTTACCTCCTACGTTTAGGAGTTTGGAGTCTACCTTTCCGATCTTCTTTTCTTCAACTCCATAGAAAACGTCGAAGTCTGCTCCTAGCGAAACCCTCTTACCCACCAGCTTCACGATGTGGAGAAAGCCGCCTTCATCGTCCACCGATGAAAGGACGTAGGTATCTGTTCTGACGGGGCCGCGGTAAATCTTCTCCAAGTAATGGATAATCCTGTCTTCGGCAAGCACAGCGGCGAAAGCTGGCATAGGCGCCCCTATGCCAATGGACCTCGCAACGCTCCTACTAACTAGTTCCTCTATGCTTCCAATCCAGGAGAATGACTTCGAGAAAAACTTCACGACGAGCCTTTTCTCCTCAAGCCCCACCTCGCCAGAGTCCCAGACTCCACTTCTGTAACCTACGTAGCCAACCTTCTCGGATCCGAGCTTAACTGAACCATAAAGATCCATGTCTCTTGTGAACTGCCTCGACTTTGACATCAAGACTTCCTTCTGCCTGATCCCTACCTCTTCCCCATGAATGTCGGTTTTCCAGAAATCCACTGTATAAACCTTCTCTCCCATAACAATCACCTATCTCTAAGAAGTATTGCAATCCGCTAATATAAGGTCGACGGTAGCGACCATCTAGGGTTGAAGGCGGCTATTTGGGAGGAAAAGGTTCATCCTCCACATTTGACGGCGGCTTCCTGAGTCTGTGGAGGTGCATAAGCATTCTGAAGGTTCCCAAGCAGCCGTAAAAGGCTAATGCTAAAAGTATGGGGAGTGCCAACGTATAAGTGTCCCATGGAGGGAACTGGATGGATGGGGCAGCAAGGATTACCCATGTCAGTACGGTTGCAGGCGTCGCGTAGAGGGCCAGGTGTGCGGCTTCGCTCAACACGATCTCCCTCCACCTTGCCTTCCTCGCGGCTTCGACCAGCAGACTGAAGTACTTCTCCTCCCCTACCTCCCTTACAAACCAGGCTCCCTGAACGTTTCCCGCTGCGAGGAAAAGTGAGAAGAAGAATACGAAGAGCGCTGCGGAAACGTGGAGGGATGCTAAAGCGACTACTGGAAGCTGCAGCGCGACAGCCCTCCTCCAGCCAAGTTTCCCAATCACCCTGCTCGTCTCAAGCTTTAGTCGAGGAGTCACATACCATGTTGAGATCAAGTCAAGAGCTCTGCCTACTCCGGCAATGAAAGCATTAACCATCACAGGAGTCCAGTCTTGAAACACTTCAACCACCTTTTTTAAAACATGCACGTAAGCTTTCCCCGCCCTCGTCTGAGGATAACTCTGTGAAGCTTTGTCATCATTTAACTTTAAACCGTCGAAGGCGGGGGGTTACCTGCCATCCTAAGACGAGGCATATACCGGTGGCCCATCATGATGTCTAATTTGAGTGGAAGAGCATTTTTGAGAGGTTATGCTACGCGTTTTTTACGTTTTTATCTTGCTTAGCCACCTTGACCGTTTCACCACTTCGGGGCTTACCTCAACGGTTTTTCCATTAGCGATAACTAGGTGTGTTGTCGGTATCTCGGCTCCGGCGATCCTGAGAGCCTCTTGTACTGCGTAGTGTAGCTGAACGCAGTGAGGGGATCCATCTATTGTTAGCACAGTTATCGACGACGGAGGATTCTTCAGCCTGAACATGTATGCCAGCTTGTAAACGAGCATGTTCATGTGCTCAGCCTCCAAGCATGCTGAAAGAGAAGTTCGCCCCCTTGAAATCTCCTTGAATACTTCAGGGTACTCCATCGGAATGCAGGAGCCATAGATGAGGATCTCCTTCCCTTGAACGGTGCGGCTCCCCGCATTGGTCTCAGATAGCCTCCCATCCATGAGAACCCTCCTTAAAACTTATTAACTGCAAAAACCCTTTAACTATGTTATGGAGAGGTGGATGGGGAATCCAGATGCCTGAGGAATTTCTGGTTAAATGTGTGGTTAAGGGGGATACATGCAGCACTGTTATGGTTTCATCAGAGGAAGGGAAAGTTACTATAGACCCGCGGGTCTGCTTCCGGTGTGAGCTAATGAGGGGGGAGAGCAGGCTGCCGCTTCCAATATTCGCTGTTCAGCCGCTTCGCCCCCCAACTATTAGAATACTACCTGAAATACAGCCAGCGAGACCTCCACTAAGCATAACCACAAGGTAACATTCGGGAAGCACAGACAAAAAAAAGTAAAGGTGAGGCGAGCGGATCCAAGTTTAGCTCTTCGCTAAGACGTATGACACAACTCCGCCTATGAGGGCGAGCATTGCACCCATGTTGAAGAATACTAGGAAGCCTATTAGGCCGAAGATAAGGCAGACGGCACTCCCGGGCTTAATTCCCTTCCAAGTCATTACGCCGCCTAGGATTATCAGTAGACCGATGACTATTAGGCTTACTCCGTAGGCGTATATCCCGCCACCTAGGCTTCCCATCATACTAGGAAGGAGACCGAGTATTATGGTGAGGTTGTTTAGGATCAGCTGTAGAAGCGGGAGTGCTGTAACTATGGGGGCGAAAGTCTCAGGGCTGATCATGTACGCGGCGAGCGCTGACATTAACGCGTTGTTTATGGCTGTCGGTATCGGTAGAACCAAGGCGCCTACGCCTAGAGCGTAAAGGCCGCCGATCACCGACAGGATCGACCACACTGAAAGAAGCTCCTTTTTGGAAACCGTCTCGGACATCGCCACTCCTCCAACCAGAAATTTTTCAGAAAATTATTCCCCTTTTCGTTTAATATAAACTTTTTCATGATTTTAATCCATAAAAAAAGGCGTTTTCAACTGTTCTGGAAAAATGTTTATGTTTAACTGCAACCCATTGGAAATGCTTATATATATTTTTAGGCTAACCTAAAAATGGTGTATCCTATGCCATCAGCACAGGGCGACCTCTCAGAGTCAGAGGAAGAATACATCGAAGCGCTTTACCATATGCATGAGGAAGGTAAAGACAGCGTGAAGACTAGTGAGCTAGCCGAGAGGCTGGGTGTTTCCCCGGCATCGGTAACCGAGATGCTGAAAAAGACGCTTACTAAGAAGAATTTGGTTAAATATGCCCCCTACAAGGGGGCTAGCTTGACCCCCCTAGGACGTGAGGTTGCCGCAAGAGTTGTAAGGAAGCACAGAATAGCCGAGCGCCTGCTCACAGATATCGCGGGGGTTAAGTGGGACGAGTGCCACGAGGAGGCGTGCAGGCTGGAACATGCTCTGAGCGATGAAGTGGCAGAGAAGCTGGCGTCGTCTCTCAAGAACCCTGAAACTTGCCCTCATGGCAACATTATACCTCCTCCAACAGGGGAAATAAGGGGCGAGGCGGGTAAGCCCCTCACCAGCTTCAACCCGCCCTTGAAGGTTAGGGTTGTGAGGATAATTAAAGAGAAACGAGATTTGCTGAGAAGACTGGTTTCCCTAGGTATAATGCCTGGAGTTGAGCTTAAGCTGGTCAGGAAGGCGCCCGCAGGCGGCCCGGTCGTAGTGGACTCCGGCTGCCTCCAAGTGGCTATGGGACGGGAACTTGCAGAAGTCATAATGGCCGTTCCAGTGAACGGTGAGTGAAATGGACGAGAAAGCGGTGCCCGAAGGCCGCGCCATAAGAGTTTTTCTTGTAGGAACGCCAAACGTTGGCAAAAGCGTCTTCTTTAACAGGTTAACAGGTGTTAACGCCGTAGTGTCAAATTACCCTGGAACCACAGTTGATGTTATAAGAGGGCTGGCCAGCATCGACGGGGTTAAGGTTGAGGTGACAGATCTTCCGGGAACATATAGCCTAAATTCTCTCTCGGAGGATCAAGAAGTAACCGTGAAGGCGATCATAAAAGAGAAACCTGACGCCATAGTGAACGTGGTCGACGCAAGCAGGCTTGATCAATGCCTCGTCTCTACCCTTCAGCTCCTAGAACTGAACGTGCCGCTCGTGGTGGCCCTCAACCAAGTGGACTTCGCCAAGAAAAAGGGGATCAACGTGAACCATGAAGCATTATCGGAGCTTCTAGGCGTCCCAGTTATACCCACCGTGGCAACTAAGGGGATAAACGTCAGGGGGGTTCTAGAAGCCGCCGTTAAATTGACGGTGGATGCAAGGAAAAGGGGAAGAGAGGAGCGTACAGCTAATAGTGGGTATGGTAGGAGGAGAAGATTCAGGCATGGACAACCAGAAAGGGCGATGGAGGTTCCTCCAAGGATCGGTCATCGTAGAAAAGTGGAGTATTCCCCCCTAGTTGAAAGCCGCCTTCAAAGGTTGGAACGAGCCTTCTCAGGATACTTTGTAGGTGACGTGGTTACCCCTAGGATCTTAGCAGAGTGGGCCTTAGAGGGGGACAGTAGAGCTGTTGAAGCGGCGCTTGGAGGAAGCTTACCCGGGTGGCTAGCCGCCGAGATAGAGGCAACCAGGCGTGATCTGGAGTGGACGCTTGGCGAGAACTCGTCGGTGATCATGGCGAAGGAGCGTTTCGCCTTAGCTGGCTGGATAACCCGGCAAGTTATACGCAGAGAAAGTACTAAGGCAACGCTGCAGGAGAAGCTGGACAGCGTCCTCCTCTCCTACTCGACAGGCTTCCCGATCCTTGTTCTCGTACTGATGGCAATATTCGCTCTGATATTCCTCGGCGGTGGAGTACTTGAAAGTGGGATTGCAGCCTTCTTTGAAGGCTACTTGACGCCGTCTGTAGAGCTGCTTGTCGGCTATACGTGGACCGAGCTGATAGTTGAGGTGATCAGTAGCCTAGCGGCGCAACTGTATGGTGATGCGGCTTCACAGGTCGTTGAACTCGTGGCGGGTCAGCTTTTCCCGCTTCAGACGCTTGCAAAGTATTTTGTCGTTGACGGGCTGCTGACGGGCATCGAGGCGGCTTTATCTGTGGCGTTGCCATACGTGGTTACGTTCTACCTTGCCCTAGCACTCTTGGAGGACACGGGTTACCTGTCACGCATGGCGTACCTGACTGACTTGATCCTCCACAAGTTTGGGCTCCATGGAAAATCGATAATACCGCTAGTGTCAGCCTTAGGGTGCAACGTTCCAGCCATAATGTCGACGAGGATGCTTGAAAGTAGGAAGCAAAGGCTGATCGTCACTTTCCTGATAACTATTCTTCCATGCTCCGCGAGGACAGCGGTTGTACTGGGAGCAGCAGGCTACTATGGCGGCCTCCAATACGCGCTGACGATATATGTAGTCGTCATAGGGTTGGTCGCCCTGCTCTCGGTAGTGCTGAGCAAAGTAATCCCCGGAGAGTCTCCAAGCATGCTTATGGAGATGCCACCCTACAGGATGCCGACGCTGTCGTCGCTGCTCTCCAAGACGTGGGTCAGAATGCGCGAGTTCTTCAAAATAGCCCTTCCATTCGTAGTGGCTGGAAGCTTATTGTTGTCTTTCATCGAAGCCTTTAACATAGTAACCCCGATCCTGCATGCTTCAGCAGGCTTTATGGGCGGCGTACTCGGCCTCCCATCGATCACAAGCATCACACTCGTCTACGGTTTTCTCCGAAAGGAAATGGCCATCGAAATGCTCCTAGTTATTTCAAAGCTCAAACTAGGAGTGAGCGAGCTCTCCTTTTTCATGACGCCCATGCAAATCTTCATCTATGCCCTCATAGTGGCGCTATACTTCCCCTGCGTTGCAACGTTCGCAGTTATAACAAGAGAGTTCAACCTGAAAACGGCGTTGCTGATGAGTGTAACAACGATAACCTTAGCTATTCTCACTGGAGCAGGAATCTACCACGCTTACCTGGCCCTAAACCCCTTAGCCCTCGAGCCGTTCGTGACTCTTCTAGTTAACTGGTGGACTCTCACGTCCTAGGAACACGAAGTTCCCAGATCTTTTCTCATCTCGATGAGGAATAAGCACTGTTCATCCTCGCCTAGAAGGCTCATGGCGTATTCTTCCAGCTCCTCCTTTTTTGCGGGCATTTTCGAAAGAAGGCTTTCAACGACGTCTCTCACCAAGGAAACCATTACGGCGCCTTTCTCCGAGCGAAAAACCAATTTTACTTTAAGCTTGTCATCAGTAGGATTCACGGTCAGCCTCCCGTTCCCCAAGGTGCAGCCGGAAGAGACCTGAACTCCATCGATCACGCAGCTTAGTGGCGGCCTAGGAAAAACGCAAACCTCCACACTGGAAGGAGCGCCTATCAGCCTCCTAGCAGTTAAACCTGCACGTAAACCCAAAACGAGGAAGGGGCCAAGGTGGCCGTGAAACCTCACAGCGAAGCTTAAAAGCTCTTTAGCTCTCACCAACTCCAAACCACCTGTTCCCCCCGAATATTTCTCATATGCTGCCTTCATATGTTGCATTTGGCCATGCCGGTGCTGTATATGCATTCGCTGCAGCTTGGAGAGTTTCCGTAGCAGTCAACTTCGTTGCTGTCGACGAACCAGCACTTCAGCGTAGAGTAGGGGCAGTTTCCACACCATGGAACAGTATCCGGCAGTAACCCTATTTTCTCCCTGAACTCAACGTACTCCCTGCTTCTCCATATTTCTTTTATGCTGCGCTCCTTTACGTCTCCGAAGAAGTGGGCCTTGAACAATTTACTGTGCTTGTTCACGTAAAGATGGTGATCGTGAATATACTCCTGACAAGGAGAAACCATCCCGTCCCATCGAACAACCGCAGCCCTCTTCTCAACATAGGGGCAAACTCTAGCGTTAACCCTAAAGGTTACTGGTGGAAGAGCTAGTTCCACGCCGTACTCCCTTGCAGCTCGCTCAGCTCTCCTAAACGTTTCCCTCACGTCGTCCAGCAGGTTGAGGTATACCTCACCGCTCAGGAGTAAGGGAACGTTTAACTCGACACCCGCCGCTTCAGCCTTACGCCAAGCCTTGCTCAGAAGTTCAACCATGCGCGACTCCACTACGCTTCCGACGTACCCCAAGGACACGAAGAAGCGGGCGGCTTCAACTATAACCTGCCACCCCATCCCGAGGAGCTCCCTGCCAATTTCGATGGCCTCCTCGCTAACAGTAGTATAGGTTGCCTGCCTCGCCGCTTCCTCGGAGTAGGGGACAATGTGAGACACTAAGATGCGGCTGACGCCCATTTCAGCAGCCTCAACCACAAACCCGGGAAGATCGCCCAGGTTTTCCCTCATAACGACGTATTCTAGTCCAGCCTCTACGTCAGACCCAAAATTCTTCAGAAAGAACTTGAGGTTTTCAAGAGCGCTTGTGTAATTTATTCCTCTCCGAATTCCTTTCAGCTTTTCCTCGTTCAGGCTATCGAGGGACATGTATAGTGAGGTTAAGCCTGCCTTAACCAGTCTTCCAGCGAGCTCCGGAGTAAGAAGTGTGCCATTGGTGGAGAGGAGCACCTCTCCGTTATCGCCCATCGTTTTCCTGGCGAACTTCACCATCTCGACTATATCTGGATTCATTAATGGTTCCCCGATCCCGTAAAGGATTACTCTTTCAGCTTCACGCAGGGAATCTTCAAGCCTCCTGAAAATTGAGAGAGGCATCAATCCCTCCTCGCCCGAACCCCAAGAAAGCCTCTGACACATGAAACAGTCCAAGTTGCATACCGATGAAACCTCAATCTGAAGAGCTAATGGAAAATCGTCAGGCAACAATACCACCACAATAACAAGAACAACTCCATGGTGTATACAGATCCATAATCGACATTGAAGGAGGAGACTTTTAAAAATGGGGGGCTATCGCCCTCTGGAGGCATTAACTGAGCTGGAAGAACGCCGTGAAAAAGAGCGAAGCGGATTAGCGCTGACGGTTTCACCAAGGAGAACTCCGTTTTAGTGTTTTCATCCGCCAGCTATCGGCGGGAAAATCGAGACTAGATCTCCATCCTTAAACTTTATTGGTTCTTTCATGTTTTTCACGTTGATCCCGTTCAGGAGAAAGATCATGTTCTCCTTAACCGATTTTTTCTCGTTGTCGAAAAGGTCGCGTCTCGCTCCTTTAACCTTGGAGTCCAATGAATCCATGAAGCTTTCCAATCCACCGTCGCAGTCGACTTCAACTTCCTTAACTTTGTACTTATCCCTCAAGGAAGCGTAAAACCTCACTTTAACTTTAACCATCACATAACACCCATTCAACATCAAAAAAGAAGGGTATAAAGAGATTTTCTAATTACAGCCCTAGCTCCTTCAATTTCTCCTCCTTTGGCACGCCATTCGCCCAGCCTCGCAGCTCATAGTACTCCGGTAGCATGGCGTCGAGTTTGCTGACATGTCCTTTAGCTGGTCCATCACGTATCTTTTCCTTTAGCAGTCTCGGAGGCAGCGTGTCCTCCTTCCCGTCTATGCCGATCATGTTCATTATTTGCCTCTCAATGTTGTATATTCTTTCACCAGTTTTCAGCAGCTCGTTCTCCGTTAAGTCCCAACCCGTTATGGTTGAGAGCAGCTTGGCGAAGTCGGATGGGCCGAGGGCAAAGGTCACAAATAGGCAGACACATGCAGAGTTGACGATGCATGTAAAGTCCTGCAGCGTCTTAACCAGTTGCGCCTTTCCTTCTGTCGTGAACCTGTCAACGGGTTGCGGGGCTAAAACTTCGGAGGCTATGGCGTAACCTGACACATGGCATCCTCCGCGGTTAGCTGTGGCGTAGTTTAGAGTCATTCCCTGAACGCCACGTGGGTCATAAGCGGGCATCTCCAGTTTCTTTACGCTCATGCTCAGCTCTGGTGCTCCGTATTTTTCTGCTAGTCTTTTTGATCCTTCGGCTAAATCTGCTCCTATGCCTACCCTGTACGCCGTCCTCCAAACCGCTTCAACCATTGCCGCAGCGTTCCCGAACTCCAGCTTCAACCCTTGAAGCCTCTCAGCCCCTATCTTCTTGCGCTGCACGAGCTCCATGGCGCAGGCTATCGTCGCGCCCATGCTTATCGTGTCAAGTCCAAGCTCATCGCAGAGATGGTTCGCCTTAATTATGGCGTCCAGCTCCTTAACACCGCAGTCAGCGCCAAGAGCCCAAACACTCTCATACTCAGGCCCCTCAGTGTACTCGACAGCGAAGGGGCCACTCGGAACTCTACTAACTCTTCCACAGCCGATCGGACAACCCCAACAGGCCCTTCTCTTCGTAAGGTACTTCTCAGCTAGTTTTTCGCCACTTATAGCTTCAGCCTCAGGGAAAACGCTTTCTTGGAAGTTTCTTGTCGGGAAGATGCCGTGGGCGTCTATTATGTTAACCAAGATCGCTGTCCCGTAAGTTGGAAGACCCTGCCCTGTAATGCTGTTCTCCTTGACTTTTTTGAGCGCGTCCTTCTGTTCTCTCTTGAAGTCCTCTGGCTTTGCTATTGTAACCCTCTGGCTTCCCCCTGCTACTATCGCCTTCAGTTTTTTACTCCCCATTATCGCGCCTACGCCCGTCCTTCCCGCCGCCCTGTGTTCGTCGTTAATTATGTTTGCGAAACGGACGAGGTTTTCACCCGCTGGACCTATACATGCAACGCTGACGTCCCCTTTTCCATGTTCCTCCTTCAGCATCGTAGTGGTGTCAAAGGTGTTCCTGCCCCAGATTCGGCTTGCGTCTCTGAGTTCCGCCTTGCCGTCCATTATGGATATGTAGACTGGCTTCTCGGCTGCGCCTCTGATTATTACACCATCATACCCTGCAAACTTTAAGTATGGACCCCACTCTCCCCCAGAGTTGGCGCTTGCAACCGATCCCGTGAGAGGAGACTTCAACGCCATAACGTGATACCTGCCGCTTGACGGAAAACCTGTCCCAGTAGCTGGGCCAGTAGCGAAGACGAGCACATTATCCGGGCTAAACGGATCCAGTTCAGCTAGGTTAACGCCCTTCTTGGCTAAGTTCCGGGCGTGTTCCATTATGATGGACAGCGCCAGCCCTTTTCCTCCAAGGAACATACGTAAAATGTTCTCTTTGGGAGCGTAATCGCTGAGTTTGCCCTTTGTAAGATTAACGTCCAAAAACCTACCCATATAACCTCCAGGAATATTTCTCCCCTCAAAATTTTTTGCAAGTACTATGTAAGGAGGTGCCTTATAGATAATTTTTTCGTTGCTTTAGGTTGCCCGTACACCCGTACAAATTGCTTTGTGAAAGCTTAGCTTTTATCGCTTCCTAGGATTGCACTTGCGGCTTCTATGTATATTTTTTGAGTTTGAAAGATGGACTCGACTTCGACTTTTTCGTTTATCCCATGAATATTTTCTCCTATCGGTCCTACTTCGACGACGTTTCTTACTCCTTCCTCCACGAAGAAGCGCCCATCGGATGCCCCTCCCCCAGCGTCGTGGACAGGCGTTAACCCAAGCTTTCTGTAGACGTACTCCAGAACCCTGACAAGGTGGGAGTCCCTTATCATGTATGGCTTGGCGGCTTCCCTCACGTCAAGCTCATAGTTGAAGTCACCGTACTTCTCCTTGAGCCTCTCCAGCTCTCTTCTGAGGAGGCTTTCCACGTCTGAACGCGTAACCTTAGGCGTGTTTCTTATGTCTATGTGTAAGTTGGCAGTGCGTGGTATCACGTTTTCCTTGACGCCAGCCTCGAATATCGTGACGGCGAAGGTCGTTCGGGGCATTATGTCCCCCGCATCCCCGGGATCCAGCTTCCTGACTAGAAGGGTGAGCTCGGAGCATATCTCGATGGAGCTAACATAGCTCAGGTAAACCCTTGAGGAGTGCATCTCGTCACCGTAAACCCTGAGCTTGGCTTGAATTATCCCCCTCCTTCCAACCTTCAATAAGAGATCAGTCGTTTCGCCTATCAGAACGTAGTCAGGCCTTAAGCCTGTTCGGGATAACAGGTAACGGGTTCCTTTGAAGCCGCCCGTCTCTTCATCCCCTACCGCCATCAGGATCAGTTTCCCCTCAAGGTTCTCTAATCCCGACACTTCTTCAAAAGCCAAGATTATGGCCGCTAGGCCCCCCTTCATGTCCGCCGCCCCCCTCCCATACAGCCATCCTCCATGAACGACCGGTTTCAGCGGGTGAGTGACCCACGCCTCAGGGCTCCAAGGAACGGTATCCCAGTGTCCATTGAAGGCAAGCGTCGGCCCACTCTTAGAAAAAGCGAGCTCGGCAAGAACATTTTTCACACCGTCTTTCTCGTAAACTCTCACATTCGAAAATTCTCCGAGGTAGTCCGCTAAGTAGTCCGCGCACTCTGACTGATCCCCGGGAGGATTGGACGTGTCGAACTCGATCAGCTTACAAGCGAGCTCAACATAATCCACGTTAAACCACCACAATTAACAAAAGCAGACTCAAAGCAAGGAGCCTTAAAAATACAATAAAAACCTAAAAATTAATTTTTCCATTTTTGGGGCACCCAGCAGTTTCTGAGGATGTTAGAGCACTTTGCTGGGCGGTCGGTACGGGTTCTACCCTTCATTGGTGGAAGTTAACGCTTAGCGCCATCTCCTACGTGCTTGTAGCGAGGGCTCTCGAGGTAATCCTACAAGGTGGATGAGTAAAACTACGTGGATGATGTATCTGTCTCCTTCGAGAGGATGTAGAAGCTCCTCTTTTCATCCTCCTGAACAGCGAAATCTATCACCATATATCCTCTTGAAAGGTACTCGTGGAAGACCGCCCTCGTTTTATTTCGCCAATCAATTGCAAGCTTCAGGTTCAACTGCTTGATGAAACCTATATCCCATGGGATCTCAACTAGGAGCCTCTCGCTTTCCAAGTCGAGCCTCACCTTTGCCGCCCTCCTAACACATCCGTCAACTCTACTTTCCAGAGCGTGTGGAACCCTGCTGTCGACGTCGCTTAGCTCTAGATGCTTTCCACCGTTTTTTATCCGCCTTAGTACTCTGGGAGAATTAAGCCACCACTCAGCTATGAACCTGTCACTCTCGTATTCCGCGTTCAACGCGTCCCTAATTTCCCCATAATAATTCACAGCATATTTTTTGCATATGGCGCCCAGCTTCCCCAAGTAGAGTGCAGCGTTCCTACTCTGCAATGGGTCATAGGTCCATTTTATGAGGTTGAACCCCGCATTGAGCACGTGCTCCCTCTGCTTGAGCTTGAGGAGGTATCCGACTCCCCTATTCTGCGCCTCGGGAACCACGCCTAACATGTGATTGTAAAAGTAAGCAGCGTCCCCATCTCTCCCTGTAAATCCGAAGCAGAAGCCTACGGGCCTCCCATCTTCAAACGCCATCAGGAGTAAACCGCCATTCCTATGACCCGCTATCAGTATGTGTGCTGGAACAGGATTTTCCGTGCCCCAGATGCGGCGCTGCAGCTCTTCACACTGGTAGAACTCCGGCAAGCTGGCTGGCTGTCTGACCTCAACCACCATTTTTGACTCCACTCTCAAGCTAGAAGCCTGCGAACTTTTCCGCCTCTTCCTTTTTATGTATTATTATGTTTCCTTTCTCGTCAATTACTCCGATCTGTCTTGCTGGAACCCCCGCCCACACAGTTCTAGGTGGAATCCTTGTATCCTTAGGAACTAAGGACATGGCGCCGACTAGTGCGCCGTCGCCTATTTCTGCTCCTGGGAAAACTACCGTGTAACCTCCTATCACGACGTTACGTCCAATTTTCACTCTCTTGAGGCTCAGCCTTTTCCCGTCCATCGTATGACTTGCTATTATCGCACCCCAGCCAGCGTATGACCCATCGCCCATCTCTATAAGGGGTGGATCGGTTATGAGGCTGGCGGCGGCTCCTCTGCCCAATTTTGCTCCCAGAGTCTTCATCATGTAGTGTGCGAGACCTGCCTGTCCTAGTGGAAACATCCCCCAGAAGCTGATCACTAGGGTGAAGAGGCTCGTGTTCAAAAGCCAGTTTCTGAAGTTGATGTTCCCGAAATCCATTTCATGCTCCCCTTCCTCCATCGGCCTAATCAGTGATTTGACCACTCTCAATAGTATAATATTGAACGACCACTTGGCGACGACGTAAAAGAAGGGCGACAAGGCGATCCAGAGGAATATCGGAAGATTTGGAAATAGCAAGTATAGTAGGTAGCATAACAGAACAACAACTGGAAATGCAGCTATGGCTGACCCGACAATAACCCCTGCCAAAATAGCAGGAACATTTGGAGGTTTTGCATCGAGCTTCTTACCATTCACATTAGTTCCTTCGACATTAGCTCCTTCCTTCATCATCAACCCCCCGTAACGACTTTCTTAAAGATCTCTTCTTTTATTTCTATGCAGTAACTTGTTACGTTCAAGTCCATATGATTTCTTAAAACTTTTATGTTGACGGTCGCTTCTGCGGTTCCTTGATTATTGCTGCTTGTCTACTTGCGTTTTTCATCATTTCACTCTCCCAAAATATAGGATATAACAAAAAATATAAGAAAAAATGATATAAAAGATAAGAAAACGTTATCTTTATAAGATGTTCTCTTCACTGTCTTAATAAAGAGTTGGAGGGGTTGGCTTTGAGCAAAAGCAAGACGATCACCGTTATCCTTGGAAGTGGACCTTACACGCGTGAGAGGCCCTATACCGCCCTTCGATTCGCTCTTACATGCGCCGTTGAAGGGATTAACGTGAACCTTTTCCTCATAGAGGACGGCATATACGTCGCAAAGAAAGATCAGAACCCGTCAGAGTACGCTAATGTTCACGAGTGGCTTATGAAGGCGCTCAACGAGGGCGTCAAGGTCAAGTTGTGCTCGATTTGCGCTAAAGCTAGGGGACTAAAGCAGGAAGAGGTTGTTAACGGCGTCGAGATGGCTACAATGAGCGACTTGGTTGAGTGGGTTCTCGAGAGCGATCAAACGATATTCTTCTAGGAGGCAAGTGAGATGAGCGAGGGAATTGTTAAAAGGCTCGACCTGAAGGGTGAGGTTTGCCCTGTTCCAGTGATGAAGGTGAGGGACAAGCTTAAGGAGATGGCGCCGGGGGAAATACTGGAAGTTATATGCGACTGTCCTCCATCGAAGAGGAACCTTCAAAGGTTCGCTGAGAAGGAGGGCCATGAGATAATCGGCCTCGTAGAAGACGGAGCCGTCTTCAAAATGCGCATCAAAAAATGTGAGAAAAAAGAAATTTCCTCATAAATCTGTCCGTTATTTTCATCATATATTAAATTTTTCGCAATAAAAAATGCTTCTTTTTGTGACGAACTCCTCTTTGAGGGGTAAATTTATTAATCTGCGATAAAATGCTATATTTTAGCAACCTGCATTCTCGGCGAGTGTGATCTCATGGGAGAAACCTTTCAGGTATCATTCAGCGTTTTCTGTCCAGAATGCAGGGAAAACTACAATTACAGGGTCTTCATCGATAAAGAGAAGTACGAGTTACTCCAAGAAGCTGAAAGCGTAACCACCTCCTTCTTCTTCGACCATGGAAACCACTTTTTGGAAGTTTCGCTGAACGGCAGAGGAGAAGTGGTGGAAATTAGAGCTGTTCCCTGGGTGCAAGCGCCAGAAGGGGTTTCTGTTTGGAGACCGGAAAACCCATACTTCCCCGTTCCGAGCTCTTCGGTTGACGCACTTTTTGTTAACAAGAGGAAACGTGTTTACTGTGACCTGAACTGGCGGGATGATGCCTTAAGCTTCCTTCCCCTAGCTGAAAGCGGACGGACCGCAAAATACCTCGTGGACGGAAAGGAGTACTGGGTACTAGTTAATGGAGACAATGCGGTCATAATAGAAAGGCACGAATCATGGAAAGATGACGTTTTTAACCGCCTAGTAGCCCTAATGAGGGAGTTTAGGAGCGGTGACGTTGCCACAGATTCAGCTTTCCAGAGGATTTTCTTGTCCGCGCTGGAAGCTAGTGCTGACGATGCATACGTGGCATTGGACGCCACTAGATTGATGAGTGACTTGGGTAAAACAGTCGCGATAAACCTAGATCTCATAACGCTGTCGCCTGTTCCGTTTGGAGGAGAGCTCATTGAGCTTTTATCATCAGTGGAATACGAAACATTAGTCGACTTTTTAGTCCTCTCCGCTGGCGGAATGAGGGAACTCATAAAACTTTTAAAGTCCTATAGGCTACTTAAGAACCTAAACCTGATAAAAGTGATAGAATAAAAGGAAGCAGGAGAGCTCCCTCCATGAATCCCTTTTTTAAAGCTTAAGATTTATCACATGACAAAAGAGAGGCTTGGGCGCCTCTGGGGCACCGAAGAACTAGTTAACATAACCTATGTTAGCTACCTGTTCCTCATAATGGAGAATATCGGACTACTATCTTTTCTAGAGACACCTAAAAAAATTGAGGAGATTAAGGAATTTATAGGAGGAGTGAGTAGAGAAGACCTACTTGAAAAACTGCTGGAAGTGGCAGCCAACAATGGCGTGTTGCAACGTGACGGATGCGGGTTTAGTGTTAACCGGAATGGAATTGAAAATTTAAAGGCGCTTAAAAGCCAGATAGACTCCTTCGAGGATGAAGACGTAGTTTATCGTGCGGCCGAAAGATACCTGCCTAAGACTGCTCTTGAAGTGCTTAGAGGGGTAAAGAAGGATAGAGCTTCTCCTGAAATAGCTTTAACGTACTACTGGCATGATAAAAGTAGCATATTTCAGCTAGGGCGCGAAGTACTCCTTATGATGGGAGGATTGAGGAAACTTAAGGGGAAAACTCTACTTGACGTCGGGTGCCGCTTCGGCGCTGAGCCCTTCCTCATACTTGAGCTTCTCGACTACGATTGTAAGCTCATAGCGGCTGATTTCTACCCCCAAGTAGTCGACGAGTGCATGCATAAAGAGGTTAAGGTTAACGGGGAGGTTAGAAGGCTTTTCGAGCTAGAAAACGTTTCCTTTGCAGTCCTTGACCCCTATGTGAAGGAGCCATTTCCTCTCGAAGACTCATCGGTAGACGTTATATACACATTCCAAATCCTACAATGGTACGACAGCACGCAGCGTTTGATCAACGAATTCTCAAGGGTTCTAAAAAGGAAGGGCATTCTCCTGGTCGGCGTACCATTAAAGGAACGGGATGAGGTAACTGCTCAAGACGTGTTTTATGCTTTAGCCGGAGGATACAGGGGGTTCACCTTTGAGGAATTTAAAGCTATGCTAAATATGGCGGGCTTCACGAGAACACAAATATTCAGGTCATCCTTCGTGAAGGCGCAGAAAAGATGAAAAAGGGTAGTTGTGGTGTAGAAACCGCCTGAAATCTCGTGTCATTTTATCATCCGATGTCTCCATTTCACGTTGACCGGTGAGGGTTAAATGGTGGCTGCGATGAGAAGTAAGGATGAGTTACGCCGCTACATATGGGACTTGATGATGAATAGACGAATCGCGGTCTTTCCCCTACCTCCTCATGGCAGGATCCCGAATTTTAGGGGGTCTACTTTTGCTGCCCGTAACGTTAGGAAGCTCAGGGAGTACCGTGAAGCACGGTGCGTCTTCGTCGGCCCGGACGCAGCTCTTAAACCATTGAGGAGCATGGTGCTTGCTGACGGGAAGAACCTAGCCTATGCTACGCCTCACATGAGAGATTTCAAGGTTATCGACGCTGGAAGCGATCCAGGCAGGGTGTCGATAAGACACTTATTCTCTCTGGGACGCCCACTAGACTGCCCGGTTGAAGTGGCGGTAATTGGAAGCGTCGCTGTGGATCTAAATGGGAACCGGGTGGGAAAAGGCTCTGGATACGGGGACAGGGAGATAGCTTATCTCAGAGGATTTAACTCTAACATGGTCGTTGGAACACTAGTTCACTCCCTTCAAGTTCTCGAGGATATTTCCCACGTCATGGAGCCACATGACATACCAGTAGATTTCATAGCGACAGAAAAGGAACTCATAAGGGTTAATGGGAGACGGAGGCTTTAACCTCTACTTGCAATGGCATGACGACGACCATGTTCTAAGTGCATCAGCTATTAAGGATCCTGACTTGAAATGTAGTAGCATTATAAACGGTTAGCGAGCCTTTATGATTAATTTTTAAAGAGAAAAAATAATGTAGTGGTTGTGTTGCTGGAGTAAGTGGCGGATGCAGATGGATGAAGACGAGTTACATAATTCTTTATTTATGACACCGGAGGCAGTTTCGGTTCTCTCCGTGATTGCTGTCATGTCTTTGACGTCGTTGAAACTTGGGGTGGGCATTTTTACGCAGAGTCTCAGCCTTATTTCGGGGGCGCTCGACTCTATGCTGGACTTGGTGGCTATGTTTGTAATTTCCCTGACTGTCAAGGTTACGAGACGCCCTGCCGACTATGAGTATCCTTATGGCAGGGGAAAGGTGGAGAACTTCTCAGCCTTCATCGTGTCACTGCTACCTATGCTCACTTCCATGTGGATTTTCTATGAGGCTGTCCAGCGCCTATTCTTCAGGGAGATAAGTGTGGAAGTTAATGTTTGGGCCTTTCTAGTAACGGGTGTTTCCATTGTTGTGAGCTTCATCTTCTCTCGTCTTCTTTCGAGGGCTGCCAGAATTTATGGGAACCAGGTTTTTGAGGCGGGCGCCCTTAACTTCATCGCGGACATATGGTCTTCCATCATAGTTGCTGTTGGCTTATCTCTCACCTACCTGTCTCAGCTATGGGGCTTAGAGACACTTAGCTTTAGTGACGCTGTTGCAGCGATGGTGATTGCGGGCTTGGTGATACATGCAAGCTTGAAGATCAGCAGGGATGCCGTAAACGTGTTGCTTGACAGGGCTCCGAAAGGTGTAGCGGAGCAACTGAATAAAGTGATTTGTACGGTTAAGGGAGTTGAGGAGTGTAAAAGGATTAGGGTTAGGCGTTCCGGTAACAAGTATTTCGTTGACGCGACTATTTTCCTAGACCCGTCATTGTCGCTGGCGAGAGCTAGCAGAGTGGCGTCAGAGGTGGAAAAAAGAATTCTGAAAGTGCTCCCGGGCGCTGACGTGGTGATAGACACTGACCCCTACAAGTTTCCGAGACGCGTGATAGACCATATAAGAGCGCTTGCAATGGAAGAAGGGTTTAGCATTCACGGCTTAACTGTTAGAAACGTGAACGGGAAACTTCACGTCGACGCACATTTAGAGGTTCCGTCTGACGTTAGTGTTGAAGAAGCGAGCAAACTGGCAGACCGATTTGAGGAGGTTGTGAAGGACAATATATCTAATGTGGAAGACGTGAATGTTCACCTTGAGGCGCTTGAATATGAAGTCGACATTCTCAGTGAAACCATGGTTAGCGAGGAACTCATAAGGAAAATTAAGGAAGCAGTGGAGTCCTTCGAGGTTAAGTTCCCAAAATACGATGTCGAAGCGAAAAACTACGACGGTGAGTCAAACATATACCTCACTATCTACGTAGACGGATCCATGCCTCTAGGCAGGGCATATGAAATTTCCTCCAGGCTCGAGGATCACATAATACGCAGCATCCCGTCAATCGAGGACATAATAATCGACGTAGAGCCCTACCCCGGGAAAAAGCAAGTGATACGCCCGAAGAGATTAAAACGCCAAGACAAGCAACAATGAGGAACATACAAAGTGGAGATAAACGCAGAGTGATCCAGCGAGAAATGCGACTTCATGAAAACCACAATAAAGAAAACCAGCTTAAGTGAGAGAGGGGAGCTATTGGAGAAAGTTCTAAAAATGGAAAAAAGGGTGGTTATCATGCCTTCCGCGCTTCTAGTTCTCTGAGTTTTCGTCTGAAGAGTTTTCCTACTGGTGTGCGTGGGATCTGCTCCACAAACTCAACTTTCCTCGGCCACTTGTAACCCGCCATGCTTTCTTTAGCCCACTTTATGATATCCTCCTCGCTCACCTTCCCCCTGTATTCTGGCCGCAGGACGATGAATGCTTTTATCGTCTCGCCAACATTCGGGTCTGGCACACCGATCACCGCGCATTCAAGCACTGCCGGGTGCTTGTAGAGCTCTCGTTCGACGTCCTCTGGCATGACCTTGTATCCCTTGTACTTTATCATGTCTTTCGTCCTTCCTACGATGTAGAAGTATCCATCTTCATTCATTTGTGCCAAGTCCCCTGTCCTGAGCCATCCATCCTCACTTAGGACCTCCTTGGTTCTTTCGGGTTGCTTCCAGTACCCCCTCATAACTTGCGGTCCTTTAATAGCCAGTTCACCGACATTTCCTGGTGGTAATTCGTCCCCTGTTTCCGGGTCTATTATTTTCGCGTCGGTGTCGAGTATAGGTATGCCTATGCTGTTACTTATCTTTGGGAGCCACACGGGCTGACTGTGCGTGACGGGGCTTGCCTCGGAGAGCCCGTATCCCTGACCGACGTGCTCTCCAACCTTCTCCTTCCACTTCTCCGAAAGGTGGGTTGGCAGTGAGTCCGCACCTGAAACAGAGAGAGTCAATGAGGACAAGTCATACTTTTTGAAGCTGGGGTGATTTATCATTACATGGTACATTAATGGTATTCCTATGAAAGTGGTGCACTTGTACTGTTCTATGTGCTTCATTACTAGCTCCGGGTCGAAGCCGCGGTACATTATCATCATGCTCTTAGCAAATACGTATCCCTGAACCATGGTGAACCCGAAGACATGGCACATCGGTAGGACTGCTGCTATGACCCCCTTGCCAAATGCCTCAGCCGTACGGTCACCCGTGTTTGCGAGATATGACTGAAGGACATTTACGACGATATTATAATGGGTTAGCATTACACCTTTAGGTAGCCCAGTGGTTCCCCCCGTATACATTAGGGCGCATATGTCCTCCTTGGGGTTTATCTCGACGTCTGGAGGCTTAGGCGGGTACTTCTCGACGAACTCCTTGTAATTTGTTGTTCCAGGCTTAGCGTCACCGACTACTATTACTTCGTCGAACCCAACTTCGTCCCTTGCCTTTTCAACCTCGGGGTATATTTCGGACGTACATATCACAGCCTTCAGTATCCCGCTGTCCTTAGCTATGTGCACTATGTCTGGAGATTTCAGTAGCGGATTTATCGGGATTACCGCCGCCCCCGTTTGCGTGATTCCGTAAAGCGAGAAGACGAACTCGGGGCAGTTTGCCATGTAAACGCCAACGGCATCACCCTTACCTATGCCGAGATCGCTTAACCCGGCGGCGATCCTATCACTCCAATACATCAACTCACGGTAAGTATACTTTCGCTCTTCCGGAACGTAGTATATGGCGACGTTGTTCGGAAAGTTCTCAGCGGCCTCACGGCCAAAGACGTGGATCGGGATCTCCGGGTACTCCACGGTCTTGGGAATCCTCACCACTTCACCTTCAGGCCGACCATACCACTTAATACGATACTCATTCCCATACCACTTAATCCAAGGTCGCCCAGGCCTAATCCATGGGCTATCTCTGTCGTAGAGCAGTTTAACCTCATAGAACTTGTTGGACAGTTTAACCTCCGACAAAATCACTCCACCTCCCTTCATTCCCCAACCTTTTCCTAAAGGAAAGAATAAGGTTTCTGAAATATTATTAATATATCGCTTTTCTCCTTTTCAAGGATAACTACTCTTGTCTTAAAGTGAAGTTTTAGCGAGAAGACTCAATT
>JAHLWX010000025.1 GCA_019057675.1 Candidatus Jordarchaeum sp. LHC_1308 | reverse complement strand
ATGTATTCGTTTTCATTATCGGTTTTATTGGTGTTGGCAAAGAAGAACGGTGTGTCCACGGTGGTTCCGTCAAACCGAACCATGATGGATTCTTTTTCCCACCTGTCCGAGGTGTAGTTATACCCCGCCCGGACATAGACCTTGGAGCCCCCAATACTGCCGATGATCTCTACTCCGATGAATCCCACCGTCAACCCTAAGCCATCAAAAAACTGCTTCGGCACCTTTACTGAGAACGTGTAGTCCGCGTTTCTGTTAACCATTGACCCGAACTCCAGCGGTCCTGTTTCCACTTCCATCCCTGACGAGTTGTAGATTTTAAGTGTCGGCGTTGGACCAAACTCCCAAGCGTTCACTTCCCAACTGGCTTCGTTGGTAATAGTTCCGGTCAACGTCGACCACGTAACGTTCATTTCGGGTAAACTCTGGACGGCGTAAACGGGAGCTTGAAGCTGCAGTTGCCAGCTGGCCGCCGCGGCACCAGTTCCGGCCAAGATAGCGCTCACCACGAGTGCAGCTAAAAGCGTCGCCAACGCAGCTTTTCCAGTCAAAAAAAGTTCTTCCTCCCAATAGTTTTTAGTTAAGGGATATATTTAGTAACTTAAATAGTATTCGAAATAGGCAATTGATGTTGCGAGTTTTCGGTTTGGGTGAAAGGGCGCTTTGGATTCTTTGGGAAAAAGGTTTTAGTGTGACTTCCTGTTTTCTTCATGTTGAGAAAAAGTTTTGTGTAGTGGTGATATGTTGCCTGATGATAACTGCATGATTGTTGTAACGGCGACCGGCAGAGATAAGCCGGGGCTCGTGGCCGAGCTGACGGGGATAATAGCGAGTGTTAACGGCAACATAGTTGACATAGAAGAGATCGTGATGAGGGGGCTCTTCGCGATATTTATGATAGTTGACCTCAGCCGGGCATCCGTATCCCTGGATGAGCTTAGGAAGATGATTATGGCTAAAGGGAGGGAGGTGGGGTTACAGGTTGGTGCTGAGCCGTACATTCCCGGGAGGAGGAAGGCTGACAAGAAGCTGGTCTTCATTAATATTCTTGGCAGGGACAGGCCCGGAATAGTTGCGGCGGTCTCATCACTTCTCAGAGACTACAACATAAATATTGAGCGTATACGCATGATAGCGAGGGGGGAAATGTTCGCGATGGAGATGGTGGCTGACGTGAGCGATACGAACGCCGACTTGGAGGAAGTCAAGTCCAAGCTGAAAGCGAAGTGCGAGGAGATGGAGCTGAGCGCTATAGTGCAGAGGGAGGACGTCTTCGGTATTCCCAAGAGGCTGGTGGTGTTCGATATGGACTCGACACTGGTAGAGCAGGAAATAATAGACGAAATAGCCAAGGTTGCCGGGGTCGGGGAAGAAGTGTACAAGATAACGAGGCAGGCAATGGAGGGAAAAATAGAGTTTAAGGAGGCGTTGAGAAGTCGGGTCAAGCTCTTAGCGGGGTTAAAGGTTGAGGAGCTCGAGAGGGTGGCGCAAAACATACGCCTAACACCCGGCGCAAGGGAGCTAATCCAAGCACTGAAAAGCATGGGATGCAAGGTTGCCCTGATAAGCGGAGGGTTCACCTACTTCACAGACAAGCTCAAGGAGCTCTTGGGGTTGGACTACGCCTTCGGGAACAAGCTCATAATAAAAGACGGGGTAGTGACGGGCGAGGTGGAGGAGCCCATAATAGACGCCGAGAGGAAAGCGGAGATTATAAAGTGGATAGCGGAGAACGAGGGCATAAGCAAGGATGAAATAGTGGCTGTAGGGGATGGCGCCAATGACAGGTTCATGCTCAAGAACGTTGGGCTTGGCATAGCGTTCAACGCCAAGGAAATACTGAAGCAAGTGGCTGATGGAGTCATAAGCCAGAAAAACCTGCTAAGCATACTGTACGCCTTCGGCATACCCCAACAAAACATTGAAAAATATGTTAACCAGAACAGCGGGTAAAGAGGACAGCTGAAAAACCTTAATATGGCTCAAACCCTAGGCAAACGCTCATGAAACATATTCTCACGTGAAGAGACGCTGAAAAAAGATGCACGATGGCTTCTCGGTATGGCGTTGCTAGTGCATCCTCCCGGCTTTAACTTGCTCCTCCATTTCGGCTTGGTTTTTAAATGGTACACTGTCTCTAACTTTTTTGAGGATGACTGCGCCGTTCGGGCAGTTCGACGCGCATAGGCCACACCCTATGCAAAGGTCCTCCCTTACAACCATCATGTCGTCTGAGAGGTCCTCTGAGTGAGGGTAATGATGATATATGGCGTCCATGGGGCAGATCTTCATGCACTTATCGCACCGCTTGCAGAGGTCGTTGTTTATTACGGGGGCAAAGTTTGACTTGCATATGGCACCGTAGTTTCGAAGCTCTTTCACTGACTTCAGGAAGCCACAGCAGCAGGGGCAACAATTACAGATGAAGGCAGCCATTTCCTGAATGTTTATTGTTTCGTGGACGAGCCCTTCCTTCTCGGCGCGCTTCATGATCTCCATGAGTTCTTCGAACGATACCTGTCTGCCGATCCCTTGATCCAAAACAGACTTAGCCAGCAAACCTACGGCCACGCAGAAGTTTTCCTTGGTGCGTTTGCATGGTTCCCCAGCATACTTCGCAGCGTTCCTGCAACTGCATGGGATGACCGCAAAAAGGTTCGCCTTTGAAAGGTACTCTTCTAGGATCTCGTAAGGCAAAACTTGTCGTTCCAAGCCCAGCGTCTTGTTTATCTCGATCGTCTTCTTCACGGGCTCCACTGCAGGTATAACTCGGTAGATGGGGTGCTTTCCCGCACTCAGCTCGAATGGGTGCCCAGAGTAGAAGAGCTCACGGTAAGCCTTTGCCGCCTTCGCCATCCTTTCAGGGTCGTCCCTGTCGTGAGTAAAGTACACTTCAAAGAGACCGGGGACAAATGGGAGCAACACGTAGAAGCTGCCAACCCTAAGGATTTTGCCCTTGTACGCCATTTCGTCAAGGATCCTCGTCGCCTCATCCTCGGGGAAGCCTGAAAGCTGGGCGATTGCGCTTGAATTTAGAGGCTGGTTTGGCTTCTGGAAGGCGGTGAGCAGCCTAGCCTCCTCCTCACTGAAGATCCCTTTCAACAACTCGTAAGTCGCTCTGTGCTTAGGCAGCCTGACTAAAACTCCCCGGTTTATTATTTGGCGAAGCTTCTCGTAAAGATCCTCGCCAGCCATAAAGGCACCTCCCCTAGATAAACAATGTTAAAGGTTGCCCGTTATTTATGGTTTTGCGAGAAGCTGGTTTAAAGAGAAAAATTTTAAGAGGCGGGGAGGCGTTTAAGTTTGATGGTTTTCTTTAAGGAGGAATATTTTTGCCAGGCGAGGAAGCGTTTGAGGAAGACGAGGAGTTAAAGCGCATAAAGGAGAAGAAGCTTAAGGAGCTTTCCAAAAGGGCTTCCAGTTCGAATATGCCTGTTGGAATCGTAACGCTTAGCGAGGAAAGTTTTGACGGCTTCGTGTCTCACTCTTCGATTCCCGTGCTGATTGACTTTTTCGCAGTTTGGTGTCCTCCCTGCAGGATGATGGAACCCGTGATGGAGAAGCTGGCGGAGGAGTTCGCTGGAAAAGTCGCCTTCGGAAAGGTTAACGTTGACGAGAACACGGAGCTCGCCCTCAGGTTTGATGTGTCAGCTGTCCCGACGTTTATCCTCTTCAAAAATGGAAAAATGCTCGGAAGAATAATAGGAGCCAGGGACTACGAGTCGTTTAAGGAAATACTTGAAGAGGCCATAAAGAGTTAAAGGCGACCTGGGAAAAGGAGGCGCACGAGGATAGTTGAGGGGAGAGTTAACTGAGCTCATTTTCTCGAGAAAAGCTGTCGTCTTCGACTGCGACGGAACGCTCGTCATCCAAGCTATAGATTACCAGTCGGCAAGGATGGCCGTGATCAACGTCCTGAGACGCTACGGCGTCCTAGGGGAGCTACTCAACCCCAACGATAGTATTTTAACAATGCTTAGGCGAAGCGTTGACTATCTATCAGCTAGAGGCATGCGCGTCGACCAGATGGTGTCCGAGGTTGACAGGGTGGTTGAGAGCTTCGAACTTGAAGCGGCAAGCAAAACAACTCCAATACCCGGCGCCCTAGAGCTACTAGCCTTTCTGAGGAGGCGGGGGTTCAAGCTTGGGCTCTTCACGCTTAACAAGCGGTCGGCCATGATGCTCGTAGCGAAACGGTTCAGCTTAGACCAGTTCATGGATGCTATGGTTTCAAGGGACGACGTGCTAGCACCGAAGCCGGATCCACGTCACCTAGAAGACGTTTTTTCAAGGCTCTCGGTTGAGGCATCTGAGGCAGTGGTTGTCGGGGATCACCCAGTGGATGTTCACTGCGCTGTAAGGGCTGGTGCGGCAGCCATAGGCGTCCTCTCCTCGGGAAGAAGAAAAGGGGAGCTTGAGGAAGCGGGGGCGAGAATGGTCGTCGAGAGCGTGGCTACGATACTGGAGGCACTAGAGGAGGCTGCTAGTGGCTCCTCACGGGCGTAGAGCCTGAGTAACGCCACTTCTTAGCTTCCAAGATCATTGCCAGCACGTTTTCCACCCTGCACGCCTTGTGCAGGCTATTGCTGGACGAAAGAATGTATCCTCCGTCCCACCCCGCCTTTATTATTGTTTCGCCAACCACCCGTCCCACTTCATGTGGGGATGCCGACGGCAAGAGTATGTCGCAGTCAACGTTACCCACGAGCACAAGTTTTTCCCCGTACTCCTCTTTCACCCATCCTATGTCAACCCCGGCGGCTGGCTCCAACGAGTGAACGGCTTCCACGCCCGCCTCGACAAGGAGAGGAAGAAGTGGAACAATGTAGCCGTCCGAATGGTGAATCACGTGGACGCCGAGCCTCTTGAAGGCTGAAACTTCCCTCTTAAGGAGGGGGAGCACGAACCTCCTGAAAATCTCCGGAGAGAAAAAGGGGCCGGACTTGTAGGCGTAGTCGTCGGCCAGCACCAGCGCGTCAACACCAAGCTCCACCTCTATCTTTCCCACCTCTATCCAGTAGTCACAGACCTTCCTCATGTGCTCAACGACAAATGAAGGGGCGGCGTGCACATCCGCGAGAAACCTTTCATGGGTTCTCCCTAGGGCGGCTCTCTCAAACGGCCCTCCAACAAATCCGACGACAGCCAAGTCGCCGCTGAGCTCGACTACACGCCTAACTTCAGTGTACCTTTCAGGAAGATTTGGGTCAGGCCAACTCCACGATTCGAAGTCCTCCCGCGTAGCTATGACGCCGCCCGCATACCACTTCGTTCCATCTTCCGTGATGATTCTCTTGCGCCCCCACTCGTCCACATATCCTCTCCGCCCCTTATCATCCTCGAAGTAAAACACGGGAAAAGTCTCCGGCCACGCGGTCACAGCATCCAGCCCCAACCATCTATGACATTTGACACCCAGCTCCAAGCTATACCTTTCACCCCCCATAATCCTAACTACAAGCGTCTCGTCGATTCCCATGTCGTAAAGGGGAACGACGTCCGGCACCTCATGCTCCAGCGCCGTGAGAAAACGCTCTCTGGGCTTCAAGAACTCCACCGAGAACCTTTAAGATAGTTGGAGGAATTAAAATACTTGAGGGAAAAGCTGAGGGGCGTTTCAAGTGTGGGTAACGTTAAGTTTAGAGTGGCCGCGGTCGGAGACATACATTCCCCCCGCTACTTTGACCTCTTACTTGAGTTGGCGAGAGAAAAGCTGGAAGTTGACTTGTTCATGCTTGCAGGAGACGTGGTCGATAAAGGGAAGATAGATGAGTACCCTCGCGTCCTAGACGCATTGGAGGAACATGTTGACGTACCAGTCATCGCGTGTTTCGGAAACGAGGAGTATGAGAACCTGCACGACGAACTCAAGGGACTTTGCAGTGGAAGGGTAGTGTTCCTTGAGGAGGAGACATTCGTTCTGAGGGCGGGTGGTGTAAGCCTAGGAATTGTGGGATCTAAGGGCTCGCTTGACAGGCCAACACGATGGCAGTCCAAGAACGTGCCCGGCATCAGGGAACTGTATGCAGCAAGAGCGGAGAAAGTGAAAGAGGAGATCTCCAAGCTAAGCACGACCTACAAGGGGCTACTAACGCACTATGCACCCACATACTGCAACTTAGAGGGAGAGCCTCTCTCGGCTTGGCCGGAGATGGCGTCGAGAAAATACGAGTCTATATTGGAACAAGTGGACTTCGCCGTTCACGGGCATGCTCACAGAGGAAAAACATTCTGCCAGTTTAAAGGGGTGCCCGTTTTCAACGTGGCGCTGCCGGCAACAAATAAGATAACGGTTTTCGAGATCCCCGCAGGGAGAATTAGACTAGAAGCATTTTTCAGATGAGTCTTAGAGTGTGAAGCTGCCTTCCGAAAGGAATGTCGTTCAACAGACCAGGATAGAAAAAGCAGTCCTTGCAGAAATCCGGGAACTTACCCTCCCTAAACGTTTTTCTTAACTGATTGTACTTTTCACCATTCCATACATCACGGAAACTTCTAAACCTAATGCTCCCCATAACCTCCTCACTGTAGCAGCAGGGGACAACGTCTCCATTGTAATTAATGTCCGCTGAAAGCCATGGCCTGTAACATATCACCCCTCTCGGAGGACGCCTGTAGAGTGAGAGAAACTCCTTCACGTTAACCAGCAAGCCATACTTCTCAGCCTTAACAGCAGCCCTCTTCAAACGCTCAAGCATCACGCGAATCTCCCGCTCCCTCAACACTAAGGATGGATCCTCAGGGTAATACTTGTCAAAGGTTAGGATCTGCGCACCGGCACCATGAGCGAAGTCAACCATGTCCTCGAGCAACTCATAGTTCAAGTTTGTAACTACGCAGTGAATGTGGAGAAGAGGCTTCACGGCCCCCCTCAGCCTCTTAACCCTCGTCAGCTCATTCATAGACGCAACTACACGTTCAAACATATGAGGAGACCCTCTAATCATCCCATAAGCTTCAGGTGTTGGCGCATCAACAGAGAACATCGCAACGTCCCACTTCATGTCAACTAATGCCCGAGCGACTGACTCATCAAGAAGGGTTCCGTTCGTGGTGAGCACACCCTCCATTCCCAGCCCTTTTACCGCCCCCATAATGTCGAGGACGTCGTTTCTCATAAGGGGCTCCCCCCCGCCAACCACGTGGATGCGTCTCACACCGAGGGATGAAAGCTCTCTCAGCAGCTCCAAGTAGCGACTGGTGGAAAGCTCCTCTCCCAACGCGCGCCTACGATCCTCCTCCGTCAGCTTCCTCTGAAAGCACATCTTGCACCTGAGATTACAACGAAGGGTGGGCTTAAGGTCAACCTCCTCCGGCGGAGAAAAACCCCTACAACGCCAAATAGAAGCATAGAGAAGCGGAGCCCTAACCCACCAATAAACCATAAAAAACCCTCCAACAAGAAACCACAGGGCATCAAAAAACAAAAAAAGGTTTCGCCATCTTCTCCTAACCAACCCAATAAAAGTCTGCAAAACTAAGTCAAAGAAATGGAAAAAAGACAGAAATAATTAAGGGCAGTAAGAGGAGCTAACTCGAAGAAAAAGAGAATACTGAAACTTAGATAAGCTTTTTAAGTTCTCTTCATGTTTAAGATACCGTGAAGACGAAGCGGGGTGGGGTAGTCAGGAGATCCCGCGGGGCTCATAACCCCGAGATCGGTGGTTCAAATCCACCCCCCGCTACTATATAATAATTTTCTTGAAATTCTCCCGTTCCTATACGGAATTTGTGATAAGCCTGCTGATGCTTTGAAGAAGTGTCCAGAGTTTAAAAGGAGCGCAAAACTAAAAGGTAGCTCTCCAAAAAATAAAGCAAATCGAATTAACCCAAAAATGGGCCCGAAGAACCAGTAAAGTGCAAAAATTTTTATATCGTCAAATTTTAAAATGAAAAACCCAATTATTAAACATTCAAATCGGAAATGGTATATATCCATTAGATTTAAATGTCAGAGGATTCCAAGTTGGCGCTCAAAATCTTTATAGTCCTTCTTCTTCAAGTACAATGTTCTTATCTTCTCAGCATCAATTACCCTAACTTTATCCCTAATCTCGTGGAATGTTCCTGACAGTAGCTGTTGAACCTTGTTAATGTCCTTCTCAGTAGTTATGAGGAATAGATTACTGTTCCATAAATCATGGGCATGTTTGAGTTTGCTCATGTCGTGATATAGATCTCCTCCAATATGTATCTCAAAGGCATACGTAGGTACGCCCTTCTCAACCCTCCTCCATGTAACGTCCAGCTTCCCAATGTCTATGGGATATACGTCCTCAGCTATAAAGCCCTGTAGCCTCCCTATCTCTTTGAGCGTCCTTAACCTGGTCGTGAAGTGACGGTTGCCCACCTGACTCAAATTCTCTAGGAACTAGCTTCTTGATAATATCCATAGCCTCCTCATTTTTAATCCGCTGAAATCCTCCCCTTGCTGCATGAGCAATGTATTTTGAGGAGACTTTATCCGTTTCCCATTTCCCGGCGGGAGACAGTATTCGACATCAAATTCAAACCTATATCGCCAGATAACCCTCCCCTCATTAATCTCCTGTGGCCATAGCGGATTATCCTGCTTAAACTTCGTCCTGACTAATCCATATCCAATAACGCCGCTTATAGGCTTAGTCACATAGAATAATACATAATCACCAGTGGACAGACTTTCCCGCCGAGTGATCCTTGTTACGCCCCAGATCTTTCCTACCTCAAAGGCTATCTTCCAGTTCTCAAGAGGACCAGAGGTAATCCACCACTCTGGCATTTTGACGAACCCAGTTAATAGGTATTTTACTTTAAACATAAATTAATTATGCATTATGGTATTTGCACAATTACACTCTTTAAATATTGTGAAGAAAATTTTTCTTATGGGAGAATACTTTAAGAGACTGTTTCCACGACACGTTTCCAAGTTCCTTTTTGACATATGATGGAAGAAAGTCCAATATTTTTAACAATTTTATCAGCCAGAATTGTTTTGTTAAAAATATGGCATGAAGGAGGTGCATGAGTGGCTTTTGATTCATGTAGGCTGCTGATATCACTAATCTTGGTATTTTGGTCCAATATTTGAGGATATGTCGTTTGAGTATATTCCAGTTAACGACGCATGTTGTGAGAACTTACAGATAAACATTTCATAATGGCTTCCTAATCTGTCTCTTTCAGCTGGTTTCTCTTAACAGAAAATGAATTTTTAAATAGTATTCATGAGGTCAGCTTCCTTCTATATGCACTGGATTAAATTTTTTGGCTTTAATATCTCAAATGGAATATACTGCGAATTGATGCGGGTAAGGTAGTGTCCGGATAATTTTAGTCTGAAGGCTTGTATTCCAAAGGTTCTGAGCCATGTTCTTAGAGCTTCTTCCTCAACCTCCTTTATTGATTCTCTTGGCTAGGATGAAATTGTTGCAAGGGGAAGAATAATTGTAAGTAAATGTGGGTACCATAATGTTGAACTCGAACTTGGAACTATAGAGAACCTGCCTGTTGCGGGCTGTTTCGTTGACGTGATTGTTTCGAACGGCGCATCAATCTTTCATCTGACAAAAGAAAAAGTTTCAGAAAAGTTTTTAGAGTGCTGAAGCCTAATGGCCAGCTAATGGTCTCGGACAGCGTCTTGTTGAAATATCTACCAGAAATCTTAGAGAGGTCTTTTTAAGCGAATATTGAATGCGCCGCCGGCGTTATGAAAAAAGAAAGAATATCTGAAAGTTATAAGAGAAAGATGATTCTCATACTTAAATGTAGTTAGTGAAATGCCTCTTTCTATGAGTTTGTTAAACATGTTGCAAGAGAGACTGGCAGAAATCTGAGTTTTGTTGGACGCAACAAAAGATGCAAATTCGTTAGTTGCCAGTTATAACGGTATTAACAAAAAAGAATCAACCAATGAAAGGGTATTAACAAAGAAAAGGGAATTTGGTAGTTTTGAAGGGACTAGTAAAAGGATAGGAGTTGCTTTATGGCTGTGTTAGTTGTTCCATTCTTTGGAGCTCTTGCCATTTTTTGTCGACGTAAGCTTGTATGTCGTTGATTATGTCGTGTCTAGTTTTTGGTGTAAAGAGGTGTCTGAAGCGTCCTTGTGGTCGGAGGTAGTATTCCACTGGGAGTTTCCGTTTAGGTTTCATTGTGATCCTGTATTGTCCTTTTTCCACCTCGTAGAGGGGGAACATGCAAGTTTGGACAGCCAGTCGCCCCAGTTCTATTGTTAGGTGGGGTGGCGTCCTCCATCCTCTGGGGCATGGTGCCAGGGCTAGGATGAAGGCCGGGCCGTCCGCCTGTGTAGCCTTCTTCATTTTTCTTTGAAGATCCATGGGGTATGAGGGGCTTGCGGTTGCAGCGTATGGTATATCGTGTGCCACGACTATTTTCATGAGGTCTTTTTGCCACTCGGTTTTTCCAGGGATCACTTTTCCTGCCGGGCTTGTGGTAGTCCACGCTGCCTTCGGCGTTGCGCCTGAGCGCTGTATGCCCGTGTTCATATAGGCGTCGTTGGTGTAGCAGACGTACACGAACTTGTGTCCTCTTTCTAGGGCTCCGGAAAGCGCCTGTAGTCCTATGTCGTGTGTGCCTCCGTCACCCGCTAAGGCTAGTACAACATCCCACTTCTTTTTTCTACCCTTACGTATTAGGGCTTTTTGGGCTGCTTCCACTCCTGCCACCACGGCGCCCGTGCACTCGAAGGCCGGATGGATCCATGGTGTTCTCCAAGCAGTGTAGGGGAAGGGGGTTGTTGATACTTCAAGGCAGGAGGTGGCGTTGCAAATTATTGGAGGCTCGTCGAAGGCCTTCAGTATTTGCCTTATCGTCACTCCCTCGCCACACCCTGCGCAGAGCCTGTGTCCAGATGAAAGATACTCATGTAAGGGTAAGGACTTTAAAGCCATACTACCACCTCACGGGCCTATACATCCCGGCCCCCGGCAACCGACCACCTTGTACTCTTCTTCGAGGGCGTCTTGTTCAGCTATCATTAGGAGTTCATCTATGATTTTGAGGAAATGTTCTACTCGTATGTCTCGCCCACCGAGGCCTGTAGGGAACCCCATAACGTGCGGTCTATCCTTCATCTCGTAAAGAGCGGCTCTAACCTCCATGTTAAGCGCGCCCCCCATGCAAGAGCCGAAACTTATGTGCCGGTCGACCACTCCCACAACCTTCAAGCCGCTCAGGGATTTTCTGAGGGCTTCGATGGGGAAAGGACGGAAGAGCCTCAGCTTGAGTAACCCAACGGGTTTACCCTCAGCTCTCATCTCATCAACGGCCTCCTTGGCTGTGCCGCTGATGCTCCCTATAGTCAGGAGGGCTACCTCGGCTCCATCTGTCCGGTACTCTTCGACTATCCCATAGCTTCTTCCAAAGGACTCGTTGAACTCTCTAAGTATTTCCTTTATTGTTTCAATGGATTTTTTTGTGGCCACCTCTTGCTGGTACTTTATCTCCGGGTAGTATTCTGGGACGCCGACGCAACCTATGGTCACCGGTTTCTCGACGTCCAGCGGGTAAACAGGATCTCTTGGTGGCAGAAATGAGTCCACTTCACCGTCGCTTAATACCTCGACGCCCTCCGTTGAGTGGCTCACAACAAAACCATCGTGGCAAACCATGACGGGGAGTAGAACTCTGTGATCCTCCGCTATCCGGAAGGCTTGAATAGTGAAGTCATAAACTTCCTGAGAGTTCTCGTTATATATTTGAATCCAGCCGCAGTCTCTCGCCCCCATAGTGTCGCTCATGTCGTTCCAAATGTTGAGGGGCGAGTTTAGAGCCCTATTGGCGACGCTCATCACTATCGGTAACCTGAAGGATGACGCGACGAACAGCATCTCATACATTAGGGCTAATCCCTGAGAAGCGGTTGCCGTATAGGCTCTGGCGCCCATCGCTGAGGCACCTATACAGGCGCTCATCGCTGAGTGCTCAGACTCGACTGCGATGAACTCTGCATCCAGCTCGCCGTCAGCTACGAAGTCACTTAGCCGCTCAACAATTATGGTTTGAGGAGTTATGGGATAAGCAGCTATGACGTCCGGCTTACACTGCTTAACCGCGTAAGCTGCAGCTTCGTCGCCATTGAGTGCTAGAACCTTTCTCGCCATCATTCTATTCGCCTTCCATCTCGCTTCTCATCCTTATGGCTCCTGAGGGACACTCGTAGGCACATATTCCGCAACCCTTGCAGTGGTAGTAATCGATTTCTACTTCGCCTTCCTTTCGGATTATGGCGCCATCAGGACAGTAGATCCAACATAGAAGGCAAAAAGTGCACTTCTCTTGGTTAATGACCGGCTTCTGCCTCGACCTCCAATCACCCGTCTTGTAGCTTTCAGCGTTTCCCGGCTCAAGTATGTATCCGGCAAAAGTTACCTCTTCCCAAGTTTCCAACATTATACCCCCTTAATCTTTGTCTCTTGATAGGCCCGCTCAACAGCCTTAATGTTCATATCAGCCACCTTACCCTTAAAAGTGGACTTTATGATGCTGATGACCGAGTCAAGCTTAACTAGCCGAGTGGATTTCACTAAGGTGCCGAGTATCGGCGTGTTGACTCTTGGAGCGCCAAGAAGCTCCAACGCTATACTTGTCGCGTTTACAGTTGCAATCTTCGCCTTGGCGTCTAGCTCCTCCTTGAGCACCTCGGGATCCTTTATGGTGTTAACTATGAGCCAACCGTCGTCCTTCAGCCCTTCCGTCACTCTTTCAGACCTAATGACCGTCGGGTCAAGTACAACAACGATATTCGGAGTGTATATCTGTGACCTTATATAGATCGGGGCTTCACTTATTCTAGTGAAGGCCTTTATAGGTGCCCCTTCCCTCTCGGCACCAAAGGCAGGGAAACTCTGCACCTTTTTTCCTTCAAGGAGGGCTGCCTCTGCAAGTAGGCGGCTTGCTGTGACCACGCCCTGCCCGCCTCTTCCATGAAACCTGACTTCCACTATTCCACGCAACATCTCTCTTCCCGTTGCCTTTACAGTGCTGTTAAGTTCTTCAACAGGAATTTACTAAAAAAGTTTGCTGTATTTTCTCTTGAAATAAGAAGAGAATTTTATCTTTGGATGCGTATAGGTGATTTCTGATGGGACAATCTGCAGACTTGAAGACGATGAAGAATAAAAAGGCAGTTACGAGTTACGCGCAGGTAACATACTGCTTCGACTTTAGTCCGTAGCAGGATGAAATAAGCCAATTAACTAGTAAACACTTAAGCTTTCTCTGCCGCGTAGAAAACTGACAGCAGATACGATAGTGAAGATGGTGGGAAAGCATTAATTATAAGAGGAGGAGAGGCGTTAGGGCTAAGAGCAATAAGAAAGGCATTACAGCAGCCTTTTTTGCCAAGGAGGCGGCTTTCTGCACGGAAAGTGAGAGCTTTGTCATCGAACTTTCCCCGATAACCATTACCTTGACTTTTTCAATGAAGTATGCGGGTTCAACTTCCTTCATGTTCTTCTTAGCGGCTTCAACAGAGCTTAATGTGGCATTTATCACAGCTTTCCAGTCAACGGAGAAGCCTACGGGATTTGAACCGCGCTCCCCTATCGAGACCGCGTTTGTTTCATGGCTGTCACTAGTTAATACCTCCACGGCATGTACCCCCAGTTCCTTCACTTTGTTCTCTATGGCTTCTCTGAGGCCGCATATCATGTTGTTCCCATCCACTATGATGTAGCATGAGGTGTGCCCTCCCACTTCTACTAGAAGGGAGAAGATGCCGCCGCTCCCTATTCCTTCCTTCACCCCGGCACCTATGAGAGCTGCACGTCCTCCTCCAGCTTTAACCCTAGTAGCTTTAAGCTTCTTAGCCGCTGTAAGGGCTTCAGCAGCAGCAGTGAATACTTCTTCGGCTACCTCGGCGCTGGGCGTTAATGGATCCAGCTCGAGTCTGCCCTCACTAGCACTGTGAGCGTCTATCATGAAGACGTCGCCCTTCCACTCGTCCGCTATTCTTTTTTGAAGCTCTGACAGCATGCTGGGATGTACGTCGTCGTAGCTGCATGTTGTGAGGCTCACGGTGAACAAGGCTAGGTCGCCGAGGAGCTGGCAGCTAACCCTAGCTGAGCCGTGCTCGACTTGAACCAGTGGGCTTATGGGCTTACCCGGCTTAAACTTATTAGAGTGGACAGCTTTAACTACCTCCTCAATAAGCTTTGCCGCCTCGGAACGAGACACCGGGTTTTGAGCATGAGTGGACGCCCCATGGGCTACTCCAGCCAATCCACCAATATGCTCCTCGAACACTCTAGAGATCATGTAAGGAAGAGTGGAACCTCCAACTTTCCTGAATGGGCCGGGATGAACCATCGGGACCACAAGTGAAGCAGCCGGTTTTCCTTGGCTGATGAAGCTTAACACCAATACTTCGCGCTCCTCAACGAAGCCTATTTCGGTGAGGGCTTCCTCCAGTGGCTGAGGGTTATCTGACAGCCACTCCGCTATAAAGCCATAGAATAGACGTAGACCTCCGACGCCCAACTCGCTTTCGATGGACCTATCGATAATGAAAAGATAAAGATAGCCCGCTGCAGTAAGCAGTAACCACGTGGCAACAAACTGCACCAAGAACATAGGGGAAAGGCGAGTAAAATTTGATAATGCCAGTGCTGCAACTATCAATAAGGGCTGCGTTGAGGACGCCGTAATGGATCTTACGGTGCTGAGGTTCGACGCCCCCCTGAAGACCAACACCCTGAGAAAGGACATTAATCCTAGACCTGATATTATGCCTAAGCTGGCTGCTGACGTTAGTTTGACGTAAAGCGCCACGCCGAGCAGAGCGGGAATGCTCCAGAAAACTATTGAGAACAGTGTTAGCCCGGTCAGGCGCCTTAGACTCCAAATTCTTCTTTCTTTTCCAGCGGATAAGGCTGAAAGCGGAATTGATAAAAGGGAGGCTGGAAGCAATAATGCAGCCCCCCAGAGGGCACCACCTGCCAGCTCTGATAACGTCCATGAAGAGTGGTATAGAGGGAATAGAAGAGAGCCGATGAAAACGTGTATCAAAATAGTTAGCGCAAGGACTAAGGGGAGGGAGGGAAGAGTGAAAAGATTGTTGTAAAGCCGTGCTATGCCCTCCAGTCTAAACGACAAGGCCTATCACCAGTTTTCAATAATAGTAGCCCGCTAAAACATTTTAATATGTTGCAAATCAGTAACAGTAGAGAGTAAATTTAACTTTACGGTCTTCGGAAGGGAGGGTGGTAGGTTTCTCATTCAAAGTGCATGGGCTGCTCAGTGAGAAGATACTTTTATCCCTGAAAAGCAAGTTTGAGAATGAAGACTCACTCTCAGTGCCGGTCAAGTTTAGCCATTCTCTTAGAGGAACATACGCAACTTTTTCGACGAACCTTTTCCCGAAGAGGAAATCTGACGTGAAAAAAATTTACATTGATGCTTGCACCGTGGTTAGAGCCGCTATCGTGGGACACATTGGCGAGGAGGGAGAAATAATTGAGTACGAAGTGTCTGAGGGACGTATATTTGATGGAGGAAAGGTCTGGTTTTACGTTTTGGAGGGTTTCATCGTCGAGGCCTACTGTTTCACGTGCAGGTCTGTGAGCTTTGCAAGAGTCCTACATGAAAAAGATCCTAGGAGGGAAAATGAGTGGGTGAGCGTGGACGTTGACGAAAACCTTGACACGCCATGGTTCAATGAAAGCTAGCTTGAAAGCTCGTCTCCTCCCATCTCTATGAAGTACACAGTATCGAGAGATGAGCCCTCCACCTTCTCTCCTCTCTTGACTTTCAGTTCTCCCTTCACGACCTGCACCTCGCCATTAAGAGGGTTTAATATGAACTCTATTCCACCCTTACCCTCCCACTCCGGGATCCTGACGAATATTCGTCCATCGTTAAACGACCACCCGACTGTTATCATGGGTTTCCACATGCCGCCTCGACCAATCACGAAAAATTCAGGCATTATGTTCGGGTTGGCGGTAGCCTCCTCTACTAGTGATGAGAGCTTCGTCAGCGTTCTCTCCTCTCCACTAGAATACCTAACTTTGAACGGAGTGATGGGCTCTACTAGGTAAAACTGCTTTTTTTCCTCTTCAAAGGGGACTGGAAGATTAACGGCTAACACCACCTTATCGTTATCCTCGAACTCGAAGTTGGTGTAGAAGGTTTCCTCCACCACGCTGTAGAGACGTTCAATGATTTCCCACGCGTCGAATGAAACGTTCTCCCAGCTTAAGCCCAGCTTTAACGAGTCAGCCTCCTCGTCCTCTGATGGAAGACGAAGCAGAGCTTTTTGGGGCTGCAACTTTTCGCATATTTCATTAAACAACAGCTTAACCTTGCCCTCAGTCTCACTGTCACAGTATGCTTCAAGCATTATGTCGAAGCGCCTAAGCGTTCCTCCTTTCCCTCTAAGCATCTTCATAATATCGTCGGAGGATAAAACACCCCTAAGACGCCTAACTACCTTCCCGGAGAAGATAAGTTTCCTGTAAAGCTTCCTGTGAGCCGCTATTTTTTCGTAAAGGTTATCTGAGATCGGTGGGCTACTTTCATCGATGTAAAGCCTAGGCTTAACCATTAAGACAACACCTTCCATAAACTGCACAAAATCTAGAAATGCTCGCCCAAGAATATTAAAGTTACCACTCCTAAAATTACCACTTCGTACTGGAAGACGTGAAAACGAGAAAAGTTGTCGCTGGACGCCATGAATCCGTGTTCGGCATGAGAACGGGTAGACCCCACATGCTATGACCGGCGCCGTAGCGCCAGTATTCGGTTTTCCCGCTGGCTCCCGCACAGCAGTACTCGCCGAATCGCATGTGGGCTTGACTTTCACGTCATGGCGCCCAGCGAAGATACCAGTTTTAAGCAAGGAATATAAAGCTTTTCCCTGCCTGGGAATGAGGCTTAAGTGTCGAGTTAAAGGTCGTGAAGATGACGGTGAATTTTTATAGGTGGGTTCATTGTTCTTTAAACGTCTAGGCTGACCAGTCTCGAAGGGCGGATAATGCTCCCTGTTGGTCAGCTGGTGGTTGCCTTGAGAAAGCTTTAGGTGCTTTTCTGTCGTGGGAGGTGTTCTTCATGGGGAAGCTTGCAAGAGGCGTTGCGGTAATAGGTGCTGGCATGAGTAAATTTGGGGCGTTTTCGGATAAGACGACTAGGGAGCTTTTTGCGGAGGCATTCATCGAGGCTTTTAACAGCGTGGATAACGGAATAGAGACGATGGAAATTGAGGCGCTTTTCTTGGGAAACTTTTCTAATGATATTTTCGAGGGGCAGGTGCATACTGGTCCCCTCATGGCCGACGTGGTTGGGATAACGCCTGGTCCCGCTATGAGAATAGAGGATGCTTGTGCGAGTAGCGGTGTTGCTTTAAGACTTGGTGTGCTGGCGGTGGCTTCGGGGGCACATGACGTTGTTTGTGTCGGTGGAGTCGAGAAGATGACTAACCTTGAGACGTCGAGGGTAACTGACGTGTTGGCGTCGGCTGCGGATGCGATGTACGAGTTCCCAGCGGGGGCGACTTTTCCAGGGTTATATGCGGAGATAGCGAACGCTCACATGAAAAAGTATGGGACAAAAGTCGAGCAGCTGAGGATGGTTGGTATTAAAAACCATGAGAATGGTGCTCTGAACCCGAAGGCACAATTCCAATCCAGTATAAGAGACATAATGAGGGCAAGGATTGAGAAGGCTAAAGCTAGAGGGCTCCCTGTTCCAAACTGGAAGGACGAGATGGAGTTTCTAAGCGATCCTGCGGCAAACCCCATAGTCGCGTGGCCTCTCAGACTTTTCGACTGCAGCCCGATTACCGACGGGGCATCAGCCGTGATCTTGGCGGCTGAGGAGGTGGCGAGAAAATTCACTGACACACCTATATACGTAGTTGGAACGGGGCAGGGTAGTGACTCACTCGCCTTACATGATAGGGACGAATTCACCTCGCTTAGAGCGGCGAGGATCGCTGCTAAGGAAGCCTACAGGATGGCGGGCTTGGAGCCGAAGGACATTCAGATAGCTGAAGTACATGATTGTTTTACCATAGCTGAGATAGTTGCGACGGAGGATCTCGGATTCTTTAAGCCAGGTGAGGGAGGCAAGGCTGTTGAGGAGGGACTAACGAAGAGAGACGGGGATAAGCCGATAAACACTTCAGGCGGGCTGAAAGCGAAGGGACACCCCGTTGGGGCAAGCGGGGCAGCGCAGGTGGTGGAAATATGGCATCAGCTGAGGGGAGAAGCTGGAGCAAGGCAGGTTCCAAGTGTAGAAGTAGGATTAACGCATAATGTGGGCGGTTCAGGGGCAAGCTGTGTCGTCCACATTTTTAGGAGGTGAGGTTTTATGAGCGCATCGGAGTTCACGGTGAGCAGGTTTAGGGAGTTCCTGAGCAAAAGAAAGATTATGGCTGCAAAGTGTAAGAAGTGTGGGACGGTGAACCTGCCGCCACGACCTATGTGTAAGAAGTGTCATGGAACAGAGCTTGAGTGGGTTGAACTTAATGGAAAAGGAAAGCTTGTGACGTTCTCCGTAGTTTATGTTCCCCCAACTTCACTTGTCGCTGAGGGGTATGGAAGAGAGAAACCTTACGCCTTCGGCGTCGTGGATTTGGGGCAGGGCGCAAAGATAACGGCACGCTTAACGGGATTCGATGTAGAGAGGCCGGAGAGCATTCGGTTGGGTATAAACGTGGAGGCTGAGTTCCTAGAGAGGGACGGTAAGATGATACTGGCGTTCAAGCCAGCTTAATATTTGAGGATTTTCTTTTTCTCTTATTTATTTCCGATTCGGCTGCTGTTGTTTTTAGGATGTCTGAATGCTTTTCACGTGCCTAAATTCTCGATTTCTCTTTATGTATACATTTCTTATTTATGCTTGAATATGTTTTTTATTTTTGATATATGGTGAACATAGGTGCCGCTGTTTTTTATGTAAAAATTTTTTATTTTATTTAATATTTATTTATACATAGTCGAATGTAAGGTGTCCTTCATGGTGTTAGCAACTCAGATGCTCAAAGAAAATGAGTATGTGGACAACTTGCCCCCCTCAGCACTTGAAGTCCTAAGCGTATTAAGAAGGGAAGGGCCACTAACCCCCAAAGAGCTTTTCGAGAAGACAGAACTTGCACCGAGAACAGTAAGGTATGCTCTAAAGGTTTTGCTTAACTATAAGCTGGTAAAGAAAGTTCCGAACTTACAAGACCTCCGCCAAAACTTCTATGTCGTCCTCGAATAGCAAACGAGAACACGCCCACAATACCTCGGTATAACGCAGTGTAAAAAAGAGGACTTAAAGAGTAATAGTGAAGCAGCGCTTCTGAGGGACGAAAGTTGAGATTGGTGATAGCTCTTGAAGGTGTTCATGGATGCGGGAAGACGACGGTTTTCAAGCGGCTACAGGAAAAGAGAGCCGATTGGGTCTTCTTCCCAGAATTCATGGACTCGCCTAAGTATCCCTTCGGCTCGAAGGACAGGGAGGTTGCCTTCAGGGCGGAGTTATGGATTCTTCAGCAAATGCTAAAGAGGAACAGGATTCTGAAACGGATCAAGAAAGGAGTAATCGTATGTGATAGAAGCCCTCTATGTGTCCTCGCATACTCCTATGCTCTCTGCTCCGGGGAGGACCGCCAGCTTTTAAGGGAGATTTACGAGGTAATTGATTGGGATGAAGATATCATCTTTTACTTTGACGAGACACTTGAGAGCGTGCTCCCCAAAATAAAGAAAAGGCAGGGTAGGCCAAGGGAATGGAATGAGGATGACCCGCAGTACGTTGCAAAAATAATTGAGGGCTACGAGGAAGCCCTCAAAACGACGGATCGCGTAGTGATACGCATTAAAAACAGCGACGTTGAAAAAGTCTCTCTGAAAATAATAGAGGAAGTCGAGAAGCACATCGACCCCTACACTAACCAAAGCTTACTAACTAAAGAATTATATCACAAATAATTTATTTTTCATTTTCCCTACACTATAAAGCCTTGGGAAAGGATATGAAGGAAAGCTTTGAGGAGTACGTCGCCAAGTGCGCCACGCTGGCAATGTTGCTCGAAGTAAGCGGTTTCCCTAAGCCGGGAAACGTGCACCGCACCCGTGATGCGAATGACACGAGGTTTGAGCATTTCTTGGCTGGCGCAGTAGCAGTAGGCCCGTCGATGGGAAGGCTTGCCGAAAGAGGAGGGAAAGCTGAGATTGGAGAAATAAACATTGAAGAGATACAAGTGGGCTACTTTATTTTCGAGGCTGTTGAGGCTACTTGTAGGTGGCATAAGGGAGGAAACACCAACCTCGGAGAAATACTGCTTTTCTCTCCACTTTCCGCGGCTGCAGGAATGTGTTTCGCCACTTCAAATAAAGTGACGGCGCCCCTCCTTAAAGAGAAAGTTTTAAGGGTGATTGATGGAACCACCGTGGAGGATGCTGTTAAAGTTTATGAGGCAATACGTTTAATGAAACCTGGCGGACTTGGCAAAGTGGAGAGGCACGACGTTAATGACCCCTCGTTCAGAGAAAAAATCATTTCGGAGGGGATCTCACTAAAAGAGGTGTTCGCCATTAGCGCGAAGTGGGATTCCATTAGCGCAGAGTGGGTTAACGGGATGGAAACAGTTTTTGGTCTAGGATATCCGAACTTTAAAAAGTACATTGAGGAGGAAGGCGATGTTAACATTGCAACTGTGAATACTTTTCTGAGGATACTTTCCGAGAAGCCGGATACATTAATAGTTAGGAAGGCGGGGATCGGGGCTGCGCAATACGTTAGCGCGAGGGCGAAGGAAGTGCTTGAGGCAGGAGGGGCATCGACACCCGATGGGAGGAAACTTTGCTGGATGCTAGATGAGGAGTTGCACGGCGCCGGAGGAAAACTTAATCCAGGCACTACAGCGGATCTGACTGCGGCCTCAATATTTGTGTGCCTATTAGAAGGGATACGCTACTGATAGAGATGTGTGGAGAAAGAAGATTTTTTATATTCTAGAAAAATTTTTCGTTTCCGTTTACATTTCCGATTAATTGAGGAATGGAGGGCTGGCAGTATGCCTTTAGGCGTGTTTCTGACGCGACACTCCGATATGGAGTCTTCGCTGGAGGGAGCTCTTCTCCACGACTCTAAGCTCTCAGAGGATAGCATTATATCGTTCTTTTCGAAATATGAGTTTAAGATAGGAAGGGTTGAGCTGGTCGAAGTTAATGGGGAGAGCGTTCTTTTCGGGGCTGTTGGTAAAAGTGAAAACATGCTTATTCTTGGGGTTATAGTGGAGAACGATATTGAGAAGGAGATCTTTAGGAATTTTATATTTGACGAGGCAACCGCCATGCTACAGAGGCAGGAGGGAGGGCTTCCGGCGTTAGTTAGGTGCTACGGTAGCATGTTAGAGAAGGCGGCCAGAGAAGTTGAGAGACGAATTGCGAGCTCAAAGGAGAGGCTGACAACGGTAAGTGATCAGCAAAGGAAAACGAGGACGTTACTTGAGGCAAGGTACGACGAAGAGGTCAAGGCGGCGGAGAGAGGGAGGGGGGACGAGAAGGCTCTGGACTCTCTGGTGCAGCTCTTCAGGGAAGAGAAAGAAATCGAGGAAAAAATGGAGGCAATCATGAAGGAGAAGGAGAAAAGAGAGGAGGAGCTAAGCTTACTGAGGGGAGTCTTGGATCGCATGAATAATGTATCGGCTCAACTTCAGCTTATCCTCTCTCAAATAGTGGAAAAGGCTGCTGAGGCTAAAGGAGAAGCCCCACCAGAAGAGAAGTATTACACCGTTTTCGATGTACTTAAGAAAGATTACGGTGACGAGAAAGCAATAATTCTCGAGTACCTGTATATAATCAAGAAACCGCAGACGATTGATGAAATAGATTTTCACGTTAAGCTAGGTGCTGATGCGCTTAAGGCTATGCTTAACCAACTTGTTAAAGACGGATACGTTTGCACTCTTAAGAGAAAGGATGACCCGAACTTTTACTTCACAGTATGTCCTTCGTGCCCCTTAAGCGCTAAATGTAAGAGGGAGAAAAAGATAGACTGGAATAGGGTTCTTTCTCTTATCAAGGCTGAGTAACGAGAAGCTGCAAGCCGGGTTCAAACCATAGATCCTCCTATCGAAGGGGAGTGTGAAGAGTTGTCAAAGGTTCTTAAGAGAAGGGCTCTCTGTTTGAGGTTGGTTAGAGGTTTAACGCTGAAGAAGGGTAGCTTTACGATACAAGATGTGGTCGAGGAGACCGGGCTTCCTCGAACTACCGTTCAAGACTGGATACGCCGCCTAGTTGATGAGGGATTGGTTACTATCGTTGAAGAAGCCGTCGGGCGTAGGCCAGCAAGGTACGCTTACGTGGAGAGGGATGTTTTTCCTTATCCAGCATGTAAGCGCATATTTACCAGTGTAGACCTTGACAATGGTCTTGTCGAGATATACCACGAATGTAGTAGCGAGGGGGCGGTCATTTTTTGTGCATTTAAGCATTCTAAGGCTGGTGGCGCCGTATTGGAGTCGAGATACGAGGGAGCCTTCCTAAGGGAGCTTGCTGTTCTCGGAGAGCAAAGAAAGGTTGCTTCAGAGTCATCTATGGCTGTTGAAAAAGTTGAGGTGTCAGGTGGAAAAGTACTTCAAACCATCAGAGCAGTGGGGGGACCGGCCCATGCGCTGACGGAGACCATGATGTTCGCTCAGGGTGTTAGGGAGCTGAGAGTGGAGCAGGTGGAGGGATATGTTAGGGGGATTATCACCACCGACTGCCTTGAGCACTTGACTATAGGGATAGATGACACGGACACCGTCGAGTCTGGAGCCACATGGGCATTGGCACTATCCTTACTAAAGGACCTTGAGGGGATTGCTGAGGGGATAAGCCACAAGGTTGTCCTCTTAAACCCTAATGTGAAGTATAAGACTGCGGGGAACGCCGCAAGCTTCATAGAGGTAGCAGCGCCCCCTGAAAGGGTGGGCTCCATAGTCAGCAGAATTATAAACATAGTGGAAAAGAAAACGTACTCGGAGAACACGGCGATAGCTGTCTTGAAAGGGTTAACCATTCCCGAAAAGCTGAAGATTTTCGCTAACAGGGTGAGAAAGATGGAGGTCACCGTGAAGGAGGCAGAGGACGCCGCCAAGAAGACTGGCGTTAGCGTCTACGAGGTCACCGGTAAGCGAGGAATCATAGGCGCCATAGCAAGCCTAGCTTTTTTTAGATCCTCTCCAGAAGTTCTGATAAACTATAATGCAAGCCTATAGAGGCTAGATTTTCCTCGGCTTTCTTTTCCTGTACTTTGACCTGAGACGCTTCTCTTTCTCTTTTAGAAAATCAGGGTCTACCGCCTTGCGCTTCTCCATCTTCAAGTAGTCTCTCAACCACTCAACGTCAGGGTATTCTGGAGGCTTCTCGGAAAGCTCCCTTTCACAGTTAGGGCAGGTAGTATTTCCGAATAGCACCTTTCCACAGTTTGGACAAAAACCATGTTTCAAAAGGTTCTTTCTTAAGTTGCGAGCATTCCTGAACTCCATGGTGGCGAACGCGGCGAAGCCGCCCATGGCTGCAAGAGCAAAGTAAACCAATTCAATAGGTGTTCTCCCCTGATAGTACCACTGCAGGAGGATCATAAAGGATAAGTCAGGTATAAGTAACATCTGAAGAAGTGGCGGATACTGACTTTGAAGGCCATTCATTATTATCGCAATACTTGCAACAAGGCCTGCTATGTAAAGAGCTAACATGCGCCTCACACTACTCCTTTTAGCTAGCTCTTCATGCGTGAGGCATTCTATGCAAATTTCCCTAGTGGCGTCTTTAGTTTTTTCAAGGCATACCTTACAGAAAAGGCGTTTGCATCTTATGCATCGCCCAGTTGCTACATACTTGGGATGAAAGGTGCAGAGGTGGTACTCCCTACTGGACAAGAGCCTCCCTCGCTTTCAATTAATGAGGGGAACAGTTAAAACTCAGGTTTTAAAGTTAAAAAGCTTTTTAACGTTTGCTGGAACGCTATTAGATGGAGGTGCTAAAGGTTTGTGTGAGTTTAAGGTCAAGGTTGTAGCTCGTGATGGCGAAGTGAAAGTTGCAGGCGACATAGTATATGTTAAGGTCGATGACGAAGGCGTTACGTTAAAGGACATAACTGGTAAGCCCGTTAAAGTTGAATCGTCGCTGGTGAGCTACATTAACGTTACATCCGAGGAGCTACACTTGATAAAGCACCCTTTGATAAGCGCCTTCCTAAAGCTACTCTTAAGACTCTCGGATTCAAACAATGCGAAGGAAGCCCAAGCATTATGGGAGTCATTCATTAAAGACGGAGAGAAAATACTGACTACTACTTATAGCTCATAAGATGTGTATATAATCTCTTGCGTTAGCCTCCTGAGAGCCGACCAACACACGATAATATTCTCCCTTCTTTCCTTCAACTCTCTCGAGCTTGCCATGCACCCTTATTTTTTCGCCTTCCTTTAATATGTCGCAGAAGAGACCTTCATAGGAGACAACTTCTCTTATGTCCTCGACTGGTTTTCCCTCTAGGAAAACGGCGTCCTCAACCTCGTAGCGGCAGGGTAAGAAGAGCGCCTCGTCGCAGGATGAAACAGTTGCCTCGATTGTTGAGAACCCGAGGCTCCTATAGATTTTTTCGCCGTAGACTTCTGTTATCTCGGCATCATTTTTCACAGGATGAATGGAGAATCTTGTACCTTCGTAGAATCCTATGTTCCACTTTCTTTCCAGTATCTTCTGGGCTTGTATTCTCGAGAGCTGGAAGACTCCTTCCTTCTTGCTGATCCACTCCTCAGCGGCATCACTTGTGAACGGTGTAATAGCTTTCCCCCTTAGGCTTAGGAGGACTTCCTTCACCTTTAGAG
>JAHLWX010000024.1 GCA_019057675.1 Candidatus Jordarchaeum sp. LHC_1308 | reverse complement strand
GAAAATGTAGTACATGACTGGTATCATTAGGAAGCATCCGCCTACGCCGAAGAACCCGTTGGCAAATCCAACAGCTAGCCCTGCAATAGCCAGCAAGACAACGGCTATGAGAAAGTCCACTTTTTTCACCATCCAAATAAGTCTCGTTGATCAGTGAAAATTAACCATTTTTATTATATATTTAAATTTACCGATATAAAGGAAGCTCAGCTGCAATGCTCGCCAGCAACCGCCTCTAAATCCCTTAACAACCAGCCCTCAACAATACGGACAACACTTAAAGCGCTGATCTGACAAAGCCTTCTCATACTTTCACTTTGCCTGAAAGCCTGACTATCCTCATCCTCCCCCTAGCCTCCCTCTCAACTAGCCCCTTTTTCTCCAGCATGTTGACAGTCACGCTCACCTTAGCCTTACTATAGCCTGTCTTACTCTGTATTTCTCTCTGGCTCATTACGCCACCAGAATCGGAGAGCAACTTCAACACTTCTCTTTCAGCGTCGCTGAGTAACGGGAACACCACGTCGGAAAACCCTTTTCTCCTCCTCTTGTAAAAGAGGACTGCCCCAATGACGCCGACCGCACAGAGAGCGGAGCCGGCTGCAACGACCAACGCGCACGCAGGGCTTAACGGTGAAAAGTACATAGGTAAAGGTACGATGGCGACGCTTGAAGCTGGCTCGGCGCCGCTAGGTGAATAGTACAAGAAGAAGATTAAATAATCTCCAGCTGTTAAACCATCATATTCCCACTTGAAGAAGAGCCTCTCTCCATCCGTGAAATTACTTGTAGGCTCAGGATAAAACGGCTCGGCTCCACCGCTGTAGAGGAAGCATCTCGGCGGAAGCCAAACTTCGAGAATGAACTTTCCAACATCCACTTCAACCTTCTCCCTAAACACAAACTGGGAATATGTGTACAGAATCATCACTGCTTGGCTAGTAGCGAAGCTAAGCGAGAAGTTCCCCACCTCTCCTGGAAGAATAAGAGTATTAATAGTAATTATTGTGTCATAGCGCCTAACATCAGTTCTGTAAGAGTAGAGAGGAGCTGAGAAATTAACTATCGAGAGGCCTGAGATGTTAGTCACCTCTAAAACGAAACTGAAAGAGCTAATGCTTTCGCTCCCAAGGTTCTCCACGCTTAGAAACACGCTGAACTCAGCCTCTCCAGACTCAGACAAGACAACATTTACCTTCTCCTCAACCAGCCTGTAGGAAACATCCTTCACGGACGAACTCGTCTCCCCCTCCACTAGTAGTGGAGGAAACTGCAACCAATGGGGCAAACACGTTGCCACGAGCAACCCGAGGAGAACAACGAGGGCAAAGCTCCTCAACTCATGCAACCAAGCAAGGCCACGCAACATTTATCTCTCCTCTTTTAAATACCGCCTAAAAATAAAAAAGAAGGGTAGGAAAAATAGGTTTTCACTGTGCCGCTAGCGCCGCTTGAGATAGACAGCCACAGCTATACTAACCGTCAGTAGCACGGCAAAACCTGCCAACGCTACGAAAAACACTTGGTTTGAAGCTTGACCAACAACGTAGTACTGCAGGAGCGGCAACATCTCAACCGGAAGGCCCTTTTCCACACTCAGAACTTCGAAGTATGGGTCAAAGGAAACCTCATTGTTCCCAAAGTGTTCCACGCAGAGCTGTAGCTCAACTCCTTCATCAGTTACGTTGAAATACGAAATCACCGGGATAGCTGTTTGCTGCGAGTCCGATGAGTTTAAGGCGTAGTTGAACCATCTCCACCTAGCCTCTACTTCGTGCTCGTTTCTAGCCATGACAAGCCCTATCTCACTCTCGTCCTCGTCAAACTGGGGAACAGACCCTGACGTCCTATCATTGTTGCCGAAAGTTGTTCCGTTCGCCAACCTATACCTGTACTCGTACTCAGCCTCAACCTGCTGGCACTTCAAAACAATAACTAGCGCCAGCTTACTATTGGAATTCGCCCACTGATAGTTGTTTATAACTATGTCCACTTTGGCAGCTCTAAATCCAGGCACTACACTCGAGTATCCGGGACCAGTGATGTTTGTATCCTTAAAGTAGACGCAGATGTATACGCTCAGATTTAAATAAATGTGCAATCCCGTAAAAGTAATGGTCACATTGTCTTCCGCCACAATGAGTTTTGATAATCTCCACGTTAGATCTGAGAGTTTTATGTCTCTCTGTAGTTCGTCGCCGCTGTCAAATATTCCGTTAGCGTTATTGTCGATGAATTCTATTATGTGTGCTATGTGGAGGTTAAAGATCATTCTTAGGTTTTTCGGCGTTATTGTCCAGTTGGTCGAGAAGTTTAAGCCGTATGCGAATTTTAGGTCTAGGTAACCTGTGTTAATTCTTCCTTGATTTATTTCTTCCAAGGTTGGGATTCTGCTAGCTGTTAGCTGGCTTGTGGTGGTTGCTGAGGCTGGTGTTGTTAGTGTGGCTGCGAGTAGTATTGCTAGGAATAGTGCCGCTATTGCCCCTGTTGTCGTTAGGCTTTTTCCGCTCAACATTTTTTATCACCAGTTTTAAACAAAAAAATGTTTTTTATTTAAATATTTCTTTTAAACTTTTCATTTTTCCTAAAATAAAAGCGAAGAGAAACGACGAAAACAAAAAACAAACGTTCACAACCGTTTAAAACAGTTTAAAAGAAACAAAAAAGAAAGAAAAAGAAAAATAAAAATAAAATCTCCGATTATTTAATATAACGCGTCCCCCCGTCCAGCTTTAACTTAGCTGTGGAATAAAGTAAGCTAAGAAAGTTTACACAAAGACACTTAAAACGACAAAAGGGCTTCGGTTGCAGCCAATTATGAGGTTTAGAGCCGGAAACAAGTTTTCGCCTATTGCTTTTGATGGCGCTTTCTTCCCTCGTTTCCCTACTGGTGTTGCAAGTTGCATCCCGTTCTTCTGAAGTGTGAAGGCTATCTCACCTAGTAACACGTCAGCAGCTCATCCTTATCACAGTTAGAATGACACATGTTACCGGAAGTTTTACTTTTATGTTTCTGAAAAAATTTAAATTTTCAGAATTTATTTGTTTTTTCGGTGTTAGTATGACTTCTCTGACTAAAGTTGGAAAGAGGGGGGAGGTCGTCTTGAGGAAAGCTGAGAGGGAAGCTGCGGGGATAAAGCCCGGTGACGCCGTGGTCATTATAGGTCGCCCGGGAGAGGTTATTGTCAGGAAAATTCCGTCGCTCGAGGAGATCCTCGCCACCCCCCCAAAAGTGAAGATTTCGCTCGAGGAGCTCGCTGGGCTCAGGGGAGAGCTGCGTGAAGAGCTTGAAAAGAGGGCTGACGTATGATAGCCCTGCTGGACACCAGCTTTCTTCTACCATTGTTCGGAGTTGACATAGACTTCCCAGATGTTAGGGGTCAGCTGTTGCGTTTGTCGAGGAAATTCACACTGTTAATCAACTCTCTCAGCATTCTTGAGGCGAAGTGGATTATCCTTAAACTCTCAAGGAGGAAACCAGAATTGCTTGAATCCTTCAGAGACGGGTTAAACCTGGTGGTGAGAGGCGGAGAGTTTAGGGTGGTTCCGTTCTATTTGCCTGAGATAGACGCAGTTGCAACCGACATCTACGCTCACCACAGAGACTACATCGACTGCTCGATTCTAGCTTCAGCGTACGTTGAAGCAGACTTGCTGGTAACCCTTGAAACGAAAAAAATGAAAGATCTCGCAAGCCTATTTCGCCCCAGTTATTCGTCCTATAGAAAACTAAGCTCCACGCTGACGATAGCCACGCTAAGCGAAGCGCTAGAAGCGACGGAGCGGTAACTTTATACTCTACATGTTGCCCAACGGCTGTCGAACCCAAGCCTGATGGGAGTTTACGTGGAGAAGATTGTTTCAAAAGTCGAGGTTGAATGGATTGAAGGATTCAAGTCAAAGATAAAAGTGAAAACCTGAAGCATTACTTGACAAACGTCCAGAAATAAGCGGAATGAATAGTGGCCCACGCCTCATTCACCTCCTCGCCGCCTCTATGGCAAGCCGCCTCCAGCAGCATCTAACCTCATTATCGGAAACATCCTTCTCAAGATAGCTTCGAGCACTCCTCCTGTCCTAATAACCTCAAAAAATCCAACATTCCCTCTTAACGTACACGGCCTCCAGCAGCCTTCACAATCTGCCCACAAAGAACCCTCAACTTATTTTTAGCATTTTTCCACCAGAAAAGAGCCAATTAGATAATCAATTAGTGATTCCTCGCTTGAAGTCGATTTTTCCGGGCGCGTAGAACATTTGGCGTCTGATCAGCAAAAAGGATATATGTTTTTTCGAGCTTGAGGAAGTTAAAGCTAGTGGCGCTGCGTCGGCGTCCCCTTCGCGTTTGGGAGATGAAAAGTTTGAGTGAACCAGTTTTTGCAGCTGAGGCCGAGTTGAAGTGGCGTAGCAACTTCAAGTTCGACGCCAGAGTTGGCGGCTTCTCCTTCTCGATGGATGAACCCCCAGAAATAGGAGGTGAAGCGTCAGGGCTTAGCCCCCTCGACCTCCTAGCGGCGTCGGTTGGAGGTTGCCTCTCTGCGTCGCTGGTATTCTGTTTCAAGAAGGCTAGGATTTCTCCACAAGGCATATCTGTGAAGTCAAAGGCAATCGTCACGAGAGAAAATGGATACCTCAGAGTGAAGCGCGTAGACGTTGAATTAAACGTGGAACTCGACGAAGAATCAGCCAAAAAGGCGGAGCAGTGCCTCTCGATCTTCAGAAACTACTGCATAGTCACCGAGTCGGTTATAAGAGGAATACAAGTAAACCTAGAATTAAAGACGCAACGAAAATAGTAAGAGCAAAAATTCACCCAAGAGAAGGTTCCTGACGTCAAACAGCTTCAAAAACAGATTGGTTTTTTAACGACACACGAATACTCCCGTGCTCCGCATTTTTTAGTGCAACGCTACGTCCTAGGCTTGTGCTTTAAGCTTCCTTTTCAAGGCTTCTATTGCACCCCCGCTCCTTACGAAGTCCATCAGGAAGTCCGGCAGAACTGTGCACTTGAGCTCCACGCCCTTCGTAACATTCCTCACCACGCCTCCTTCAAGGTCTACTTCGACCTCGTCCCCATCGTTCACAGCTTCTGACACGCCTTTACATTCAACCACGGGCAACCCCAAGTTTATCGCGTTTCTAAAGAATATCCGTGCAAATGATTCGGCGACGACAGCGCTCACACCAAGGCGTTTAAGGACGAACGCTGCCTCCTCCCTACTCGAGCCACACCCAAAGTTTCTCCCGGCGACAACTAAGTCGCCGGCTTTCACCATTCTCGCAAAATCCGGTCTCACAACCTCCATGGCGTGAGAAGCCATCTCGTCCGGATCCCTGAGAGTAAGGTACCTGCCAGGGATCACTACGTCGGTATCAATGTTGTCACCGAACTTCCAAGCCCTACCACGAACCTTCATCGCCATCACCCAACGACATAACAGACCAGTAGTTCACCTTATAAAATTTAAGGTTCCATAAGCCCTCCGAAACTTCTCCCATTGACCTACTGGTGAGATCCTCGCCAATTAACTACTCTGAGCATTTACTGGAGAAATAGCTGGATAAAGTTCTAAATTAAGTGTGGGCTTCATATTATTTCTCTTCCACTTACCTCCTCCCTCCCGATTTATTTCATTGGGGGCTCTTAGGGGATGCTCCCCGCATCTGAAGGCTCAACACCGCCACGCCTCCTCCACCATTGCTACGCTGCATTTTTCGCGCCTCATGAGCCCGCTCTCATAGTCTAACAAAGTGGCCTGAGCAGAGAGTATAGATCCTAGAAGTGTTCTCGGCATCGGCATATTTCACTGGTACGCCGAGCCGTAAAAACTTGTATTCCCAGCATGAACTGGAAAGCTCTCGCATCCCACTTCGAAAGATTCCTATTCAACTCTTTAGACCCGTTAATGCTTTATCCCCTTTAAGCCTTCAATTACTGCTCCGAAGGCTGAACTTGAGCTTTCTCGCCACCTCGCCGTCAGTTTGTGCATGAACCTCGATCCTACTCCCCGTCCTCCCCGAATACTTCCCCTGTTCAATTCAGATGTTTTACTTCTTCGAGAGCCTCTGGATCTTCCGTCTCTATACTTCATATGCCCTATTAATGGGGGCAGAACACTCCTTAAATCATGGCGTTCCACTCCTACAAGAAGTATTGTTATGTTTGTCAGGTTTACGTCGACGAAGAAAATAATAACAGTGGAAAGTACGTTAAATGGGTAGGAGAGCAACTTACCTCGTGCTCCTTAGAAGCCTAGATGCTCTCACTTAAACTTTAAGTCTTCTTGGCCGTCGCCTCGCAAGGCGCCGCCGTCCCCGTTAGCTTAGCCTTGGCTTTTCGAAGTGAACTACGGGGATTGCGCCGACTCCATAGTTGTACGCCCTTGCCCTTTTCGCCTCTTCACCCGTGAAGCCACCTTTCAGCGGAATTATTGCCGCTCTAGCTGTCCATTCTCCAGATAGGTGCTCGTACTGGTTGTCTTTGAACGTTGTTTCAGTCACGAAGAACGATACTTCGTTCTTCTCGTCCTTTACTTCTTTCAGGGCTCGGATGCAGCAGTCTGCTGCGACCAGCAGTCCTGCTCCTTCGCCGTAAACTGCTGCCCAGTTATTGGCTAGCAGGAACCTTTGCTTGCCCTTCTCAAGTCTAACCTTGCTTATGTTCCCTCCGAGCTCCCGCCATATCGTTCTTGGCCTTGGAATGCTGAGTGTTAGTAGCTCGGCTGATCCGGGGAACCTGCCTAGGACTTTTACATGGGTTTCCATTTCCAACATTGGAAGTCCGCTGTAAACCCTGTACTTGTTCACTATGAGAGAGTGCTCCGAAGGTTTGAGCATAGACGTGATTTCGGCGTAGACCCCATGCTCCCCCCTATTTGTCACGTCAACCGTTACTTCTCCGTCGGCTGGCTTGTCCCCTTCAAGCTTAAGCTTCTGGGCGACGAGTGGCTTCTCGCCCCCATAGGTTACGCCTGTTTCTATGCTGGTTATTGCTGCTGGAAGCCCGTCCTTGAACTTGACTCTGATTAAGCTGTTCGATAACTCGCCCTCTGAGGCATGGAGTCCTCCTCCACTAACAGGTGATCCCTTCTCGAGAGTTAGTGTGACTGTTTCCCCGGCGTTTAAGCTTCCTACGATAACCAGTGTTCCTGACCGAAGAGCCCCGTCTGGGAATAGTGCGGCGTTGAGAACGCTGCACGCGACGGGCTTCCCCTCTATTGTCACTGTGAGCTCTTCCGGCTTGAAAATCCCCTTGTCGAACTCTACGTAGAACCTTAGGGGGGAGGGAGGGATGGGGAAGCCGTGGAAGTTGTAGAGTAAAACACTTCTTTTTCCTTCATTTGGGCGTTCGAACTTCACCGCTTTCTCGCTTATTATAGTGCACGCTACTTGGGCGAGCTCCAATGCGAGCCTCAACTCGTACTCTCCCTGTATTCTCTTTTCAGCTCTCGGGTTCCAACCAAACTTGTCGGAGTTCTGCCCTAGAAGAAGCCAACGTTTCGCCTCGAGTAACGTATTTTCCTCATCCCCCACTTCTATGCCGTTCGCCTTCGCCCGCTTAAGCCACCACTCAGCCTTAGCGATCTCCCTACGAGAAACCTCGTTGATGGTCCAAAGATGCTGATCCCACGGGTCGCGGAGCCACATTCCATGGTCATGTATGCCCAGAGCCCACGTCGAGTCGAGGATGCTTATTGGGACGCCTTGAGGAGCCTTCTTAACTATCTCGCTCGCCAAAGCAAACTTGACGTCCTCCACTCCTCGGAGGGCTTCCACTATTCCCTTGAGGCGGGAGGGGTTAGCTATCTCGGCGTCGTCCAGAACGGTTAACCCTCCTCCAAGCTCTCTTCCTTTATTGACGAGGTCGACGGGGTCAGAGAGGAGAGACGAAACATGCATCACGACCGGTAGCCTTGTCCCATCTTCACCCTCAACGAAGTGAACTCTAAAATCCTTGGACACTCGCCTGTAAAACTCGTTCACCTGAAAGTAGTTTAGGAGGAGAAACTCGACCCCGAGCCTCTTAAGCATAAGCGGTAGAAAAGGATGATAGGCGCCCTCCTGTGCGAAGTAGCCAGACGAAACCCTTCCAAAAACACGCTTCAGCTCCTTCACTGCCATCTCATGCTGAAATGCGAACTCCTCCCAGGTATGCATGGAAGCCAAGCTGAAAGACCACGTGTCGAGGATCACCTCGAACCTTCCCTTCTTCACGCCCTCCCTTATTCCATCCAGCACGTCCGGCGCAACCCTCTCGAGGAAGGGGATGGTCCTCGAGACGTCAATGTCCCATCCGGCCTTCACATCAGGATTCTCCCACGTGAAATCTAAGAGTCCCCTGTAAAGGTTCGGAAACCACCTTAAAACTTGCTCGTCGGTGTACTCAGCGTACCACATGTTAGTGTGAAAGTTGAAGTTCACCAATATCAATTAAAACTCCTCCTCCATTAAGCACAGCCTAGAGAAGCTACTTTATTTTTAATTAACTTTTTTTATGGAAGTGAGATCCTTCAGTGAGTTGAGCTCCTGCTGGTGTTTGCGTCGAGGAGCCTGAGGGGCCTCTTCAGGCTACTGATGAGCTAAAGGAGAGGTTGTCCGCTTACTTGAGGAGCCGGATAAGAAAATAGACACCGTTACCCCTCTCTGGGGCGCGTTTACGGGGGGGATGGCGGAATTTCTTGAACCAGTATTCTGATCCTTTTTGCAAAAGAAAAAGTCCGGCCCCCGGAGGTTAGGGGATCCCTCCCAAGAAGGATCCACAAGTTAGCTCTGTAGCAAGAAGGAGAGCTGACTGGTCTCCGCTGACGACCTGCGTTCACATGGGTGGGGCTTCCGTCGAGGAAAAAGTGAAATGAAGTGTTCCTCCCTTTGAGGGCGTGGCTAAGGATGGTGGGATTTATGGCCGCGGAGCAGCGAACATGAAGGGGTTTATAGCCGGCGGTCATTGCTTTAAAATCCATGGGTTGGCTTGAAGCCGAGCTACGACCTCACCTGCGCCATGCGCCAGACGAAGAAGTGGAAGATTTACATGAAGTTCGGCAAGAAAGCCTGTGGTCTTAAATATGTGATGAATTTGTCAACCGGGTTTAAATACAGTAACAGATGTTTGGACTCTGGAAAACTTTTAACTTTCGAGGAACGGCGTCTACCTGATACTGTGCGCTTGGCCTAGAGGAGGCTTAAGCCAAGGGTGGAGGGTTGAGCAGGTAGTTCATCGTCAGATGATAAGGGTTAAGGCTTCCTGAACCTGCCATAAACCCTGGCCACCTGATGTCGGCTCCAAAGTACCTGGTACACGTGAGGGGAAAAGTGGAGGCTCAGATATCCTTGGAAAGGAGCTCCCCAAGTTTCTCAAGCCACCGTGTTGACGCGTAGCCACGCTTCAACGATAAAGGGCAGCCTCCGGGAGAGACGGGAAAACATAGAGCTCGGAGGCGTCTTAAGTGGAGAGTACTAACACCCTCATAGTTTGTGGAATCCAGATGGGATTCTCGTGGATAACTATGTTTGTATAAAAATTGATTGCACAATAAAAATGGAACTTTGAATAAGAGGCAAGCATCGTCTACTGTTATTCTAGAATGCCCCTAGCATTCCCTTCTCCTCCGGTCTGGAGCCGAAGAGGAACTTGCCGGTCAATATGCCTAGGTAAAGCCAAGTTGGGTATAAGGCGAAGATGATCATGGCTAACCCGAGGCTTACAGGGTCTGTTATGAACACTCCGAGGAGGCTTGCGGGGAGATCCATGAGGTTTGGTGTGGTTATCTGTATTATTCCGCTGTTGATCATGAAGTCGCGTCCCATGAACGAGAAGACTGGCAGATGTAATGACCAGACGAACTTCATCATCATCCAGTATGGTGGGAAGTATATGTTGTTCACGTAGAGTGGTATTGCTATGGAGTAAAAGATCGCTATGGTTATAACTGAAAGTAGGAGCGTAAGAGTTTTCCTCAGGTGGTTAAGTCTTCTCCGCTTCACCAGCCATGAAATAGCCATGCCGATTCCTAGGAGCAGGAAAACGTCCAGTATGAAGCTCATATTTCCACCTCTTTAAAGCAACCCCTTCTCCAAGTACCATGAAATGGTTTCGGCCAGCCCCACCCTTCTGTCGGGGTACTTGAACTTGTAGCCCGCCTTTTTGAGCTTCTCGTTCGAGAAGTAGAAGTTTCCGAGAAGGTAGTTCAACATGTCTGGCTCAAGCCTCTGCCTTTCCCCTCTTCGCTTAGCCATAAACGCTGAAACTTTAGATAGTTGCATGACTAGTTTAGCGAAAAGCTTCAGGGGAACAACGGGGAGCTCCACTGGCCGGGCTCCAGTAAGGACAGCTATGAGCTCCAAGCTTTCCTTCGCGTTAAGCGTATTGTCATCAACCACATTGTAGATCTCGCCCACAGCCTCCTTCTTGCCAGCTAAGAAGTGGGCTGCTCCGCACACGTCGTCCACGTGGACTAGTGGCAGTGAAATCTTTGCAGCATTCTCGGCGGTGAAAGGTAAGACCCCCTTAGCGACGAACCAAATCAAGTTATAAACTCCATACATGTTTCCCGGGCCATATATAGGCGCAGGCCTTATCACGGTGACGGGCAACCCGTGCTCCCTGTAATACCGCAAAGCTAACTCCTCTTGCTCACGTTTCGACCTGTCATACGCTCCTGGGCACTCAGAGGTTAAAGGCTGATCCTCTGTCACAGGAAGCTTGTAATTCTTCTCGTTGACTATCCCATAAACGGCAACGGAGCTCCAGACGACGACTCTCGGCGCTCCCCCCTCCTCAACAATGGCGTCGAGCAGGTTCCTCGTCCCATCAACGTTAACCAGCCTAAGCTTTTCGAGAGGAGCCAAGTAGTCAAATAAGGCTGCAATATGGAACACGACATCTACGTCCTTGACCAGCGTTTCCAGCCCGTTTCTCCTCGTTAAGTCTGCCTTCACGAACTCTGAAGCACCAGCAGCTCTAACCTCGCCTGCAAAATCTTTCACGTCGGTAGCCCTAACTAAATACCCCTTCCCCGACAAAAACTTAACCATGTGTCTCCCATTAAAGCCGCCGGCTCCCGTAACTAAAACCACATCTCCACTCAACCAAACACCCCACCAAACAGGAAACGCAAAGCATAAGTTTACTCCTTCCTCCTTAAATTATTTTTCGCACAGTCTAGGGTTGATGGGATGCAACAGCCATGGGCACTACTCCCTCCAAGAACGTTTTTTAACATGATCCTCATCATGATCCATGGTGGTGGCACTAATGGGCAAGCGTCGTTACCGTCGCAGAAGTAGTGGCTCAGCGCTCACGGCATGCACGTCCATACTGCTCTTCATAATATCAGCCTTTGCACTTCAATCAATGACGGCCAATCTAGGTGACTACTCTTTGCTTGCATATCAACGAGTCTACAATGTTTACTACTCGTTGTCTAACGCGACACGCGATCCCACGGAAAGCGCCTTCGCCTTCTTCGCCTTCTTCGACGGGGTTAGGGCGCTGGCAAATTACATTAACGGAGCTCAGCTCTTCGCGCCATACGTAATACTGGACTTCATTGGGAACACGCTCTTCATCAAGCTTGCGGCATGCATTCTCCTCCTCGCAGCAGCCACTGTCATCATGGCGCTAGCCATAAGAAACCCATGCATGGCGCTGGTGGCCATAACTGCCGCCCTCGCGGCAGCATACTTTGCCTATTCGATCTGGAACATTGCATCAATACTCTCACTGGAAACACGGATAGTGCAGCTAATATGTGTAAACGTGGACTCTCAGCTAACAAGACTCTATGGGACCGAGTGGGGCTTCTTCCTCAGGACGATCTACGGGATAAACCTATCTCCAAGAGACCTCTTCAACCCGAGCATTTTCAGCATGTTCTATTACGACTTCGTCGAGTCATACCGTACATGGATACTGGAAGTGGGCGTAGCATGCACGGCAGCCTCAGCCATAGTAGCCTCGGTGGCAGCGAAGGCGGCAAGCTAAAACTTGCCTTTTTTATTTTGTCCCCGCCATGCCTTCCCGCCTCCTTTTTAGAATCGTTTTTTAACCGTGCCTGTATCACCGTTACAATGGGGTTCTGAAACTGCTTCTGTTTAGCGTAAGTTTATTAACTATAATAACTTCTGTAATTTTGATGCCGGAGAAGCTGTACACGACTGGCGAGGTTGCGAAGATCTCCGGCGTTTCCTATGTGGCTGTGAAGAAGTGGGCTTATTCTGGTAAAATCAAATAATATAGGACTCCTGGCGGAAAGTACAGGTACCCTGAAGGCGAGATCAGAAGGCTTCTGGGCGAGCAGATGCCGAAGGGCAGGGCTGCCGTTTATGCGAGGATCAGCTCAGCCGACCAGAAGGAGGATCTTGAGAGGCAGAAGCAGAGGCTCGTTGAATATGCCGGGGGCAGGGGCTGCCAGGACGTAATCGTTCTTGAGGATGCAGCCTCCGGATTAAATGAGAACAGGAAGGGCCTGGCTAAACTGTTCGAACTGGCGGCTCAGAAGCAGATAGAGGCAGTATTCGTCACCTACAGAGACAGGCTCACGCTGTTTGGATTCAGGTATTTGGAAGCCTTTTTCAGCTCCCATGGCTGCAGGATAGAAGCCATAGATGCTGGGGAGCTTAAGGAGCCTCAACAGGAGCTTGTTGAAGACTTAATAGCCCATAGTAGCAAGCTTCGCTGGAAGGATCTACGGGGCAAGAAGTCACAAAAAGAAAAAAGTCGTGGAGGCGGTTGAAAATGCCATCAGAGACCGTTAAGCTCACGGCGAGCTTCAAGCTGGATGGACAGCTTCCGGAGAGCCTGTTCTCGACGTACGGGGAGATCGTGAACCTCCTGCTCGACCACGCCTGGGCGGAGGGGATCACGAGCTTCAAGAAGCTGAAGGCGGAGAAGTACCACGAGCTGAGGGGGGAATACCCGGACCTGCCGTCGCACTACCTTTACACCGCGTGCCAGATGGCATGCTCGATATACAAGAGCTTCAGGAAGCTCAAGAGGAGGGGGCTGGCGAAGGCCGAGAGGCCGTTCTTCAAGAGGCGGGTCGTGATGCTGGACGACCACCTGTTCAGCGCGGGCCTCGAGAGCTGGGAGGCCTCGGTGGCCACCGGGGGCGGCAGGATCAGGCTGAAGCTGCTCCACGGAACGTACCACGAGAAGTTCAAAGGGATGAGGGTCGGCCAGGCCTGGCTGGTGAAGGGAAAAGACGGATTCTACCTGAAGGCCGTCTTCTCCAGGACGGTCGGGTTGCCGGAGCCGGACGGCAGAGCGGTGGCCGTGGATGTGAACGAGAACAACGCTGCCTTCGGCTCCGGGAACAGCATCACCAGCATCAGGACGGGGGAGAGGGCCATAAGGACGGCCTACTTCCTGAAGCGCAGGAGGCTCCAGTCCGCGCCCAGGCTGAACGAAAGGCCCTTGCTGGCGAAATACAGGGGCAGGGAGCGGAGGAGGATCAATGACCTCTACCACAGGATCGCCGGCAAAATAACCGCCGAGGCGAGGAGGGTCGGGGCCTCAGCCGTCGTGCTGGAGGACCTCAGGAACCTGAGGAAGAAGAGAAGCTCAAAAGCCCTCAACGGGAGGCTCAACAGGTGGAGCTTCAGGAGGCTCCAGAGCATCGTAGACTACAAGGCGAGGCTCGCGGGCCTCAGCGTGAGGTACGTCGACGCCAGGGGCACGTCGAGCCTGTGCCCGACGTGTGGGGGAAGACTAAGCCCGAATGGGTACAGGCTGGTGAGGTGCCCCGCGTGCGGGCTGGAGGGGGACAGGGACGCGGTGGCGGTGAGGAACCTGCTGCGCAGGTGCCAGATGGATGTGGGGGCTTCATCCGTTCGCCCCGAAAGCCCCCCCCATGACAGGAGGGGGGAAGGGATGAAAGTTAACGCTGGACTAGAACGGTTAGGCATTAGCTTTGGAGCCTAAAATGTCGAGGAGCGAGCTTGAAGACCACCAGAACAGGCTTGTAAGGAGAGTTGCGAGGATGGAAGTGGAGGGAGTGTGAGGAGCGCTATGGAGTACACTGGCCCGAAGACCACACATTTTTCGAGGTCATATATCCTGAGACGGGTGAGAGACTTGGCGAAGAGGGGAAAGGTTGGCTTGTCTTCACCACCCTCACGCGCACAGGCACCTCGCCCTTCGCTACCGCTCAAGAGATTACTCCTGGATAGTGGCTGACAAGTTTAGTTGCAGGTGACCCGCTGTTTTCTCCCGCCTGAGCGCAGGCTTGACAGCCTGATAAAGGTGCCCTCACAAGTCCCCTTTTAGATAGGTGCGGCGATTTTCAGGCACGAGGGAATACGCGACTGTTTCCTTTCGTCAGGGAAATTCAAGAGTAGATAGAATAGACCCATTTGTAGATGCAGACAAGGAAAAAACCCGAAGTTCTGGCTGCTTAACTGAGCGGCTGGGAGGGGCCGTCTGCTTACTCCAACATTTACGCACAGGGTGGATTGGGGTAGATACCTGAAATGGGAAGGAAGGCAAAAAATTATAGATCTCAGGGGACAAACATAATATGACGAGGTTTTAAAGGCCTTCTTGGAAAAATACTGCTAGGCCTTCTTAGTGGAGCTGTCAGCTTGCCCGGTCATCAAGCGCGCCTGATACTAAAAGAGATATTGGAAGAAGAAAAAGCGGTTAAGTTGACCTTAGACTCTGTCTCCAGACGCCTGGATGAGATCACCTCTAACCTGCTCCCCGTCGGCTTCACTTACTTTACTGGGAGCGGAACCAGCTACCATGCGTCTATCGTGGGGCAGTACGCCTTAAGCCGGCTTTCCTCCTCTTTCTCCTCATCGGTGCCTGCATCTGAGTTCAGCCAGTGGGTATCCGTAAAGGATCCCGACACGCTTATAGTAGCCGTCTCCCGGTCAGGTGAAACGGCAGACACGCTGGAGGCAGCGGAGTACGCGAGGAACAATGGGGCTAGGTTGCTAGCGCTCACAAACGCTCCCGGGAGTAGTCTTGCACGTATCTCAAACTTAGTCCTCTTAACGAGGGCTGGGGAGGAGAAGTCCGGCGTGGCGACGCAGTCCTATGTCTCCCAGCTTGCGGCGTTATGCCTTTTCTCAGCATTCATAGGTGAAGTCAAGGGACGTGACGAGGCTGCAAGACTTAAACTCCTCCTCAAAGAGTTGCCCGAGAAGGTGAAAGAGACGATCAAGTTATCGGAAGGGCAGGCTAAACGGCTCGCCGAGGAACACTCTGAAGCCGAGATCTTCTTCGTCCTCGGCTCTGGGTCAAACTACGCCACAGCGCTCGAAGCAGCCCTCAAACTCAAAGAAGTTGCACGCGTCTTCGCGGAGGGGTTTTCCACCAGAGAGTTCATCCATGGTCCAATGCGGCTGGTCGACGAGAAAACCACAACGATACTTCTCTTCCCTCCTCAAGGACAAGCTGACATGTGCATGGATTTGGCTGGGCGCCTCGAGAAGCTCGGCTCCCGCGTGATCGCTGTAGCTGATCGGGAGACCGGATTTGACAGTCAATTACTTGCCCCGGTTAACGATCCAATTCTTTCCCCCATTTTCTTTATTATACCCTTGCAGCTCCTCTCGTGTTATATCTCGGTTGTGAGGGGGTAGGAGCAGATTGCGGAGTGAGGTGGAGATGAATGATTGTTAAGTGTTTTTTGTTTGGAATAGATGATACTCTTTACGATGCATCCCTCCAAAAATATCTTGCAAGAATGAATGCTGTGAGGGCGATGATAGAAGCTGGGTTACCAGTTGACCCCGAAACAGCGTTCAACACGTTGAAGGCAGTCGTGGCGGAGTACGGGGAGGACTACGACAAGCACTTCGACAGGATGCTTGAACGCCTCGGACTAAGAGTTAGCTCGAGGATTATAGCTGCGGCGGTTGCAGCATATCATGATACAAAGTTCGCGTACCTGCGACCGCACCCTGAAACAGTTCCAACCCTGATAAGGCTTAGGGAGCAAGGGTGCAAGATAGGCGTGGTGTCTGCTGGAAACCCCGTCAAACAATGGGAGAAGCTCATACGTCTAGGACTTCAACACCTGTTCCACCACGTGGTCATAGCCAAGGAGGTCGGATGCGAAACGCTTGAGCGGCGTGTGTTCGAGGAAGCACTCAAAACGCTAAACTCAACCCCTGAGGAATCCTTGTTCGTGGGATGCTCGCCTTCAGAGGAGCTGGCGCACGCGAAGACAGCAGGACTATTAACTGTCCGCGTAAAGCGGGGAGCTCACCGCTCAGAGAAACCGAAAGCCCCCGAGGAAATCCCAGACTACGAAGTCTCAACCCTAGTAGAACTCTTCAACATAACCAAGTAAAAGAACAGGGAACCTTCATAACGTGGACTCAGACGGCTTCAAAGAAGGCTCCGAGCAACAATTCAGTAGCTTTTCTCAGCATTTTTGGCTTGCAGGAATATTTCTCCAGTCAATAGAAATTAATTTTTAATATTTTCCCTCCTAAGTTTTCCACAATACCTTCTCTCAGGAAGGAGTGTGCATGCATGCTATTGGCGTTCTCTTAGTTACGACATGTGCAGCGCTATATGCTCTCACAACAGTCATGTCAAAGTTGTTCTTTAACATTTACGACTTCAGCATATTAGCCTACTCTTTCCTAGCGGCTGCGCCCGGAGTGGCGATCCTACCTCTCAAGATAGTTGACGGAAGCATGAAGCAAATCAAGCCCTTCATTAAGTGGGCGCTGGCCCCAGCGTTCCTTTTCGGCTCAGCTAGAATCCTCTTCTACTACGCGGTCAACCAAGGTTCCCCATCCCTCCCCACTGTTGTAAACTCCTTTTCTCCTATAATGGTTGCGATCCTCAGCTTTTTCCTGTTCAACGAGAAGTTGAACAGGAAACAGGTGGCAGGCATGCTTGCCGCTATAGCCGGCATGCTCATCTTTCATGCTTCAAGCTTCCCAATGAACTCGGGAAACCTGCTGACTGAAGCCGCCGCTATCCTGTCCATGTTTGGGTTCTCAGCCAACAACGTGATAACAAAGAAGGCGCTGGAAAACATTGACGAGGCAATGCTTACAATGCTGATCTTCACCATCAGCAGTGTAGCCCTAGCACCCGTAGCGATACCTGAGCTCTTAGCAAAAATGTCATCGCCCATCTCGATAAGGACGCCTCTCACCCCGATGATTCTAGTTGGAATACTTATCTTCGCTTTCCTAACGGTGATCCTCCCGACATATCTCCTCATAGATGGCCTCAACTACCTCTCACCAACGGCGGCTGGCCTTCTCCTTCTAAGCCAGCCAATCTTCACGATGATTTTCGCATCAGCCCTGAGAGTAGAATACGTGACTCCACTACAACTCATAGGCGCCACCGTAACAATACTAGGAATAGCCATCTTTCGAATGAAGAGCCCGAAAAAAGAGGGGCCCTCCCTAAAAGAACTTCGAAAAGAAAAATCCGACCAAAGAACCTCGGCAACAACCCCATGAGAAAATCAAGTTCTCCCAAATGAGGAACCCATAATCGATCAACCTCACCAAGCCCCTTCCGACCTCTTTAGGACATCATCCGGCGCCACCTGTCACCCCCGTGAATAAGTTGCTGAACAGTCAAAGTGGCTTAAAAGGTGGTTTGAAAAAATCCTCTCTTCTGGAAGGCTTCATGTCTTAAAATAATAGTAATCAGCTAAATATGTCCGCTGATGCTTTCTTCGCCTTCCTTTCGCTCGATGACTATGTTCCCCTCATCGTCCACGTAGCCAACCTGTCTCGCCGGTATTCCCATCCAAACTGTTCTTGGCGGTATCCTTGCCTTCTTCGGGATGAGTGACATCGCCGCAATAACTGCTCCATCCCCTATTTCGACGCCGGGTAGAACTATGGTGTTTCCACCTATGAGCACGTTCTTCCCTATTTTCACCCTTCCAACGTAGATCTTTTTCCCGTCGAGGGCGTGCCCCGAAATTATCGATCCACCTCCTGCAACGGATCCCTCGCCCATCTCTACTAGTGGTGGGTCTACGATTGATGAGGCTATGGCGTTGCGCCCCATTTTAGCCCCGATTATCCTGAGCACGTGGCTCGCGAGCCCTGGCTGGCCGAGTGGCAGAAAGCCCACGAGGTAGCGTCCCATCGACGTCAGCGACGCGTTAAGCATCCAGTTTCCGACGTTCGGATTCGAAGGATCCATCTCATAGTACCCCTCCTCAACAGGCTTCAGAGACGCCCTGATCAACCCTAGAGCGGCGAAGCTAAAAACCCACTTGGCAACCACGTACACGGCTGGAGCGAGGGCAACCCACACATAGACGGGCAAGTCCGGCAGCACCAAGTGTATGACGTAGCACAAAGCAAGTATAAAGGGGAATGCTATCAGTCCGGAGCAAAGCAGAATCCCGTAAAGCCAAACAGTAATATTAGGCGCCCTACCAACCTTACCCATCTAAATCACCCTCCCTCAAACCAGCTGAACCAACTCAATACAGCGACATCAATATAAAAGCTTCCTCCTAGAGGGATTTGGTGGAAGGTGAGGAGCTCCCAGAGAAGGGTAGGTCTCATGCAAATAGAGCCGGTAATGTAAAGGGTCTTTTGGGAGGGACAAAAAGAGGCCGGTGGCAAGCTTTACGTGACCACAACCCTTCGGAAGATAATTGATATTGTTCTGGAAGGTTAGGGACAAAGGGGGAGAAAGAAGAGGAGACGAGAACCTGGAAAGAAGGCTAGAGTGTGATGAAGAGGAGAGACCAGAATGTTTGTCGAGGAGACCTACCGCCGGTGGGTGGAGTACGGGCCGTGGAAGATCCGAACTAGCAGAGGGGGGCCTACGAGGAGTTAGTTCGACGAGAACCTCAAAGACATTATCGGCGAGGAAGTGATAATGCTCATGGGCTCACTCGGCCCCCAAAAGTTTGAGGCGGGAAATGAAGAGAAGAAACATTTCATTAACCGCTGCAGACTTCATGGTATCCTAAATATCACCGATTCGTCTCCGCCAATATGATCTCTTTCTCTCGCCCAGAGTGAAAGTATGTTGGCGTGTATTTCATACTCCATTAGCGTTCTCACGTCGATTATCTCTGTTCCCTCTGGGAAAACCCACATTGCCTCGCAGTCGTATTCCAGTTCTTCTTCCTCGCTCCAAGTATTATATGTGTTTATCCCGGAGACAAGGTTCCCTCTGAAAGATATGACCCACGTTATAAACGGTAGCTCATCTCTCCCCCTGAACCCCAGATCTATGAAGATCACTTCAGGGTGAACTGGCTCCCCATTAACCTCGTTCCTTTCCTCGTCCAAAAATCCCTGCATGTTATCCCAAAGCTTACCCATTTCCCTAGCGTACTCATCAGGGTCAGCCTCTAAAGAAGCATAATACCCTTCTGGGTCGTAGTAATCATAAATCAGGTATTGGCAGAACTCGCCGGTCTCCGAGACGTTGAAGTAAGTGTGAGCGTGAAGCGGAACCACCTCTTCATCCGGCTTCCTCATTCCTACCATACCTCCTCCAACAGGAAAGAAAACTGAAGTCACTCTCTATAAACTTTGTCGGCCACCAAACTGTTTCTATTCACCCCTCAGCTATCTATTCTTGCCCGGCCGTCTCAACCATTGTTTAAAAACCCGTTAAGCGTCGTTTTCGAACAAACAGCCTTCCAGCACCCACACCTGCCACGTTTCTAACGCCAAGTTGTAAAATGTAAAACGTCAAGTGGTCTTTTAATGGTTTAACCGTGGAAAGGGTTAAAGGATTAAAATTAAAAATTGATAGCTTAGCCGAGGAAGTTAATAATGACTTAACGTGCTTTCGTTGTCAGTCTTCGAATAGAGGGGGTGGACATGTCTATCTTTAGGCTGTTGGGCGTGGTCTTAAAGAATGTCCGCCACATATGGCTTGTTTCTTCTGTAAGTCGGATTCTTGATCTCCTCGCCGTTTTAAAGCTAATAATTTACCTCGATAAGCTGGGCGTCTTGGAATTCATGAGGGAGCCACGTAGCATCGATGATGTTTCAATTTTTCTCGGAGGGGTTAGAAGACTTGACCTGCTAGAAGACATTTTTTCAACTCTAAAAGAGGCTGGGGTTTTCATTGGAGAAAACGGTAGGTTTCGTGTCGACTGGCGAAAAGTGGAAAAGTTTCGTGCTATGAGAGAGAAAAACCCAACAATACGCATATTCGAAGTTCTATTGAAAGGAATCGAGAACATGCTTTATGGTGCCGCCCTCGAAGTTCTCAGGGGGGCTGACGTCAGCTTCGTCTCGCCGGAAGTTGCAACTGTACTATACTTTCAGAGGCAACATCCTCTCTTCAACCTTGCGCGCCGTCTTTCCTTAGAACTTGGAGGCGGAAAACGCTTTAAAGGAAAAGTGATACTCGCCGTCGGCTGCGGGTTTGGAGCTGGAGTAGTAACCATACTCGACTACTTGAACTTCGACTGCCACGTGATATGTGCAGACTTCTACCCTAATATCCTCGACGAGTGTGCACATACATTAGTTAATCCCCCCGGATCCCCTGCGAAGCAACTTAAGGAGCTGAGTAACGTCAACTTTGTCCTTCTCGACCCTTTAATAAAATCCAAGTGGCCGATTCCTGACGAAAGCGTCGACCTCGTCTTCAACTTCGACCAGTTCCAGTGGAGCCATAAACCCCAAGAAATGATGAACGAGTTCGCGAGGGTCCTCAAGAAAAATGGGACGCTCATCCTCGCCACGTCAATAAGAAGAAAACGAAAAAAGACATCCATAGACGTAACCACCCGCCTCTTCGGCGCCAACAAGACGTATTCCAAGGAAGAAATACTCGCACTACTAAGGAACGCTGGCCTCAAAGGCAGAATATACTTTTCATCCATCGTCGTCGCCAGAAAAAAGTAAATGCCTCATCTTCTAGATCTCTTCCTCACAAGGAGGGACATAAAGCAAGCCTATAAAAAGTAATCATTCTGAATTAAATAATAAGAAGCACCATGTAGTCATCCATTCTGAAATTACAGCTTCCCTATTTTCGGCTGTCGCTGGCGCCGCAGACGTTGTGCGAGCAACCGTTGGAAGCATCCGCTGGGCGTCTCAGCGGCCTTCTAACATTGTTTTTAAGCTTCGTCCGCCAGAAACCAACGTTGAGGGAGAAAAAATGCCGTCATCGAAGGACACCTCTTCCTTAGACATCTTCTTTAAGCCAGATAGCGTGGCGGTCATAGGGTCGATGAGTTCCCCGTTTTTTGGTGCTCACGTCGTAGCCTTTAACATGAAGAAGTTCGGCTTCAAAGGACAGATATACTTGGTTAACCCGAAGTATAAGTCTGTGGGCGACTTCAAAGTCTACCCCAGCGTCAGAAATATCCCTGGCGAAGTGGACTTAGCGGTGATTGTCACATCTGCCGAGGTCGTTCCGGGGCTGATTGAGGAGTGCGGGGAGAAGAGGGTGAGGGCAGTGGTTGTGGTGGCTGACGGCTTCGCCGAGAGGGGAAGCGAGGGGGCTTCACTGCAGAGGAGGCTTGTTGAGGCTGCGAGGAAGTGGGGGACCAGGGTTCTTGGGCCGAACACTATAGGCGTGCTGGACGCTTGGAGCGGTAGCGTTACCAATCCTTACCACATTGACTACGAGTCTGTTAGGCGTGGATCCGTTGCCTTTGTGGCTCAGACGGGCATAATTGGGCCCCAGGCAATGAGTTTCCATGACATGCGCCTTCCCCTGAGCAAGGTGTGTGACCTTGGCAACAAATGCGACGTAGACGAGTCCGACATGCTAGAGTACCTTGGAGAAGACCCGGACACGAAGGTGATCGCCATGCACCTTGAGGATGTCAAGGATGGTCGCCGCTTCATTCGTGTGGCGAGGAAGGTGGCTTCAGAGAAGCCAGTAATAGTCCTCAAGCCTGGGAAAACCGAGGAGAGCGCTAAGGCTATGCAGTCTCATACCGGGGCGATGATGGGAAACTATGCTGTCTATGAGTCAGCAATGAAGCAGGCGGGCGTACTCCTCGTCGACACCTTTCAGGAACTGCTGAGCATCCCGAAGGTTTTCGCCTATCAACCCCTTCCACGCGGAAACCGCCTCGGAATAGTGACGATAACTGGAGGAGGCGGCGTCATGGCGATAGATGCAGCCTCCCGCATGGGCCTCAGACTAGCCAAGCTTTCAAGTGAGTCCATCGAGAGGCTGGTATCAATTCATCCATCGATGGCGTCCCATCCCGTCGACGTGGGGCCAGCCTTCCCTGTCTCCGGCGATCCACGAAAACTCTACAGGGGCTCATGGGACGTAGTGTTAAACGACAAAAACGTCGACGCCGCACTCATAACACTCTACGCAACCCGCTGGTTCCCTCACAAAGAGATCGCGGAGGAGATCTCACGTCTCCGGGAAACAGGCAAGCCTGTGGCTGTCTGGGCTTACGGTCCAAGGATTGATGACGTCATAAACTTCTACAAAGCCTTGGAGGAAGCGGAAGTCCCATTCTTCTTCACAATAGAAGAGGCAGTTAAAGCACTTGCCCTACTCTACCGTTACACTCATATTAGGGAGAAGCTGAGAAGACATGTTGCCTCCTGAACGGCGAAGCACTTTAACATATCCTGTCGCCCATCAGTCTCCTGGTTCATCGTCACATGGCACAACACCAACATTTATTTTCGTCTAACTTCTTTTTCTTTCTGGAGAGAGGGACTGGAGGGTCGTTGTTGAATCTCTCATTCTGGGTTCTGGACGTTGGTCAGAAGACTGGCAGGAACCCACGTGTCTTGCTCTGGGGCATCGACGACAAGGGGAGACGGGTTTTAGTGTTCGACACTTTCACCCCCCACATTTATGTCGTCCCTAAGCCAAGCGTCTCCGTTGACTCTCTTCTTAATACCGTTAAGCTGTCCTCCATTGAGGCTTCCCCAATAACATCGGTTGAAGTTGTGGAGAGGCGCCTGCTCGGGAAGCCAGTGAAGTGCATCATGATGTCATTTGATGATCCAGACTACTCTAACCAGTACGTTAGGAAGCTTGAAAGGATTCCTGGTGTTGAAGGCTGCTTCGAGGCAGACATAAGGTTCTACACTAAGTACCTCAACTATACGGGCGTCACACCGTGCTGCTGGCATACTGTAAAGGCTTCCCCCGAGGGCGGAGACCACTACGATGTTTACGTGGCTGAGGAGCATCCTAAGCCATTGGGCGAGGAGCGGCCGCCAAGCCTCAAGCTGCTTGGCTTCAAGATCGATGTCTACAGTCCTACGGGCTCCATGAACCCCGAAATAGACCCGGTGATACTCATATCGACCGTAACTGGGGAAGGCGTGGTGCGGCAGTTCGAGGCCGATGGGCACGACGACAGGGAAGCATTAAGGTCATTCGTTTCGTATGTTTCAGAGTATAACCCAGACGTCGTGGTGGGATTCTACTCCAACTTCTTCGACCTTCAATACCTCGCCAACAGGGCAAAGCATCTCGGCATCAAGTTCACGATAAACAGGGACGGGTCGGAGCCCCACATCAGCGTCTACGGGCACGTCTCCATCGTAGGGAGAGCCCACGTTGATCTTTATGACGTCGCCAGCGTGCTCCCAGAGGTCAAGCTGAAGACGCTGAGGAACATCGCGGACTACCTTAAAGTTAAAGCCGAGTCTCCAAGGGTAAGCGTCGACCTCACTCAGCTTCCACGCTACTGGGACAACCCGTCCCTGAAAGGCAAGATCTTAGAGTCGTCATACCACGACTCGGAACTCCTCCTTGGGGTTGCCGAGAAACTCCTTCCGACAGCCGTCTCCATGTCCCAAGTCTCAGGCATGCCCCTAGACCAAGTTATGAGGGCTGGCGTAGGCTTCAGAGTGGAGAACATGCTGATGAGGGAAGCTCACGTCTCAGGGGAACTCGTCCCAGCTAGGGGTGAGCGAGCAAGGCAGCCCTACGTCGGAGGATACGTTCTCGAGCCGAGGCCCGGAATTTACAGGGATGTCGCCGTCCTCGACTTCGCCTCCATGTACCCCAACATAATGATAAAATTCAATGTCTCACCCGACACGTATGTTCCACCCGACGAAAATGTAAGAGACAACGATGTCTACGTAGCCCCCGAGGTTAACCACAGGTTCAGGAAGGAACCCCCGGGGTTCTACAAAAGAGTTCTAGAGAAGCTCCTCAAAGTGAGGAGAGAAATAAGGGAGCGAATGAAGAAACTTTCCCCCAGAAGCCAGGACTACCTTCTCCTCGACGAGAGGCAGAGGGCCGTTAAAACGATGACCAACGCGGTTTACGGTTACTGTGGCTGGACGGGCGCCAAGTGGTACTTGCGCCAAGTGGCGGAGGCAACAGCGGCGTGGGGCAGGGAAACCATTAAGAAAGCCATAGAAATCGCTAAAAATCACGAATTAAAGGTGCTTTACGCCGACACCGACAGCGTATTCATAAACAACATTCCCGAAAAAGTCGAGGCCTTTAGCCGCGAGGTAGAATCAAGCTTAGGGCTAGAGATAAAACCCGACAAAGTATACGTGAAAGTTTTCTTCTCAGGCGCCAAGAAACGCTACGCAGGTTTGCTCGAAGACGGCACACTAGACATAGTGGGCTTCGAGGTGGTGAGGGGGGACTGGCCGGAGATAGCGAGGGAAGTCCAAGAAAAAGTCGTAGAGATCATCTTGAGGAGCGAAAACGTCGAGGAAGCCGTAAACTACGTGAGAAGCGTCGTAGATGTTGTGGCTGCAGGGCAGATCCCCCTGGAAAAGCTCGTTATCTGGGAGACCCTCACCAAGTCGCCTGAGGAGTACAAGGTTAAAGCCCCTCACACGGTGGCAGCGGCGAGGCTTATCAAAGCGGGAGGAAGGCTTGAAGCGGGAAGCAAAATAGGGTATATAATAACGAGAGGCAGCGAGAAAATATCCGACAGGGCATACCCGTACAGCTTGGTCAAACCCGAAGAAGTCGACACAGAATATTACATAACCAACCAGGTGATACCAGCAGCCATGAGAGTACTCGAACACTTCGGAGTCAAAGAAGAAGTACTCCTAAGAAAGAAGACAGCGAAACAAGCCAAACTAATCTAGCATGTGTGTTAAATGCCTCAATGGGGTTCTGAAACTGCTTCTGTTTAGCGTAAGTTTATTAACTATAATAACTTCTGTAATTTTGATGCCGGAGAAGCTGTACACGACTGGCGAGGTTGC
>JAHLWX010000023.1 GCA_019057675.1 Candidatus Jordarchaeum sp. LHC_1308 | reverse complement strand
AGGTAACTCGCTTTCTTCAGAAGAAAGGTTTTTCATGCGTCCTCGCTGCCGCAGACACATTCAGAGCGGGGAGCATAGAGCAACTCGAGAAACATGCAAATGCGTTGGGAGTTAAATGCATAAAGCAATCTTATCATTCCGATGCCGCCGCTGTGGCGTGGGACGCTGTTGAGCATGCCAAGGCAAGGCATATAAACGTCGTCTTGGTCGACACCGCAGGCAGAATGCAGACGGACAAGAACCTGATGGATGAGATGAAAAAGATAGTGAGAGTCATAAACCCAGACCTTAAGGTGTTCGTTGGCGACGCGTTAACAGGGAACGACGCTGTCGAGCAAGCTGAGAAGTTCAACGAGGAAGTGGGCATAGACGCCATAATCTTGACGAAGGTCGACGCTGACGTTAAGGGGGGTGCAGCCCTATCGGTGACCTACGCCACAGGAAAACCCATCATGTTTATAGGCGTGGGTCAAGGGTACGACGACCTTACGGAATTCGACCCAGAATGGTTTGCAGAAAGAATAGTGTAAACGAAAAAAGAGGGGAAACAATGGTTAGAAGCTTCCTCTCAGTAATGGACGTCTCGCCAGAAGAACTGGAAAACTTGCTGCGCGAGGCTGAGATGATCAAGAAAGGTAAAGTCCCCTCTAAGGTTCTCGAGGGGAAAGTGCTTGCGGCCCTTTTCCTCAAACCGTCGACAAGGACCAGGGTCTCATTCGAGGTGGCGGTGAGACATCTCGGAGGAGACTTGATCTTCCTTCGCGAAGACGAATTGCAATTGATTAGAGGTGAACCATTAAAGGATACTGCAAGAGTGCTTGGGAGATACGTTGACGGGATAATAGCGAGAGTCTACCGCCACAAAGATCTGGAGGTATTAGCGGAGTACTCCGGAGTTCCCGTCATAAACGCTCTAAGTGACATGGAGCATCCGTGCCAAGCCCTCGCAGACATGCTCACAGTGAAGGAAAAACTCGGCAGGCTGAGCGGCGTCACCTTGGCGTTCATAGGCGATGGAAACAATGTTTGCCACTCTCTCCTGTTGGCGTGTAGCATGCTTGGAGTAAACATTAAGGTGGCAACCCCTAAAGGGTACGAGCCAGCCGAAGAAATAGTAAAAGCAGCTCTAGCCAGGGCATCGCTGGAAACGGAAATACAGATTCTCAACTCTCCCGAGGAAGCCGTTAAAGGAGCAGATGTGATATACACGGACGTTTTTGTTAGTATGGGGGACGAAGCTGAAGCTAACGAAAGACTCTCAGTCTTCCTGCCAAGATTTCAAGTGAACAGGAAACTGCTAAGCTTGGCTAAGCCAAGCGCCATAGTGATGCATTGCCTGCCAGCGCACAGAGGTGAAGAAATAACTGAGGACGTCTTAGAGGGAACATGCTCCGTAGTTTGGGATCAGGCAGAAAACAGACTCCACGCCCAAAAGGCGCTACTTAGCTTTTTCTATGGTTAGAAAAGAGTGGTCTTTCTAATGATCTGTGAATTGGCATCGCTCCCCGCACTATAATGGGCGGTGGCAGTCACACTCTACAGGATTGCTGTTGGCGGGGAAAATTTATCATTGAGAAAAGTGGTCTTTCTGTCGGTGAGGATCAACATTCTTCATCAGTACTTCTCTTTGGTTTAGCTGGAAGCAGCTTACATTAATGTCACCAAGCCCAATTATTTTTCCACAACTCCTAAGCATATAAATTAAGGGTGATCTTAGTCGCTTTGTGGGTTTTAATACCAGTCGCCACATGATGATACACTACGGACAATGTGGCCCACTTTTTAAAAGCAGAAAAAAATGCGATTTTTCCAATTTTTATACTCTATTTGAAAATCTTTTTATATTTAATTAGCCACTATATCATTATTAGATGAAGAATTTGGGTGATTGTTTGAGTTCTGACGTTGTTATCGAGAAAATCTTCAAATGCGAATTGAACCCCGTCGTCATGCTTTTCTCCGTTAAATTCACCGCCGACAAGATAGTGGAGATCTTCGGCCCTGTTTATAAAAGGTTCATTGTGAATTATTCTTTGAAGTTCGAATCGGAGATGTTGAACGAAGCACCTCCAGACGGAATAGAGGACCTAGAACAACTAAACAACTATCTACTAAGCAAAACTGAAAGGTACCCCAAAAGCTACTGTGCCCTCGTGTATGGAATGAGTAAAGCTGATCAGTTGCTTCAGGGAGGGTCGGGAACTGCAAGAACAGCATCTCTTGTAGCTACAAGACGTCTGCTCGAGGACTCAGGGATTCTAAGCCAGCTAATCGGCTCAACAAGTGACCCATACGAAGCGCTGGTTAAGACCGAAGAAATATTCGTCTCCATGAACGCTGGGCTGCCGGGAAGCGTAAAATTCCAAAAAATAACTGATGGCAGAGTCCGTGTAGTAGTACATGACTGCCCATTTTTTGAGGCTTGCGAAAAAATGCGTTTTGAGGGGCTCTGGAGGCCTAACGGTACACCTGAATGCTATATCCTAACCCGCTCGGTAGTAATTTCTGAACTTATAACGGGCAAAAAATTCGACTACAATGTCGAAGACCTTAATCCGCCAGAAAAATGTAGTGGCCATATAATTCCCTTAATCTGAAAAATAATCATCTTCTCAAACAAGCCTTTCTTGTTTCCATTGTGTCGTGTCACATAACTTGGTCAGCTTTTTGCTAGAAACTCGAGCAGGTGCTTGTTTACTGTTTCAGGCATTTCGTTTTGAACCCAGTGGCCGCAGGGAAGGTACTTTATGGTGTAAGGCGCATTAACATGTTCCTCTGTTCCTTCGCTTACTTCTCTCGTCAATGCAAAGTCCTCCTCTCCCCATATGACTAGAGTTGGCACCCTCACCTTGGGCAAGATCAGCTTCGTATCCTCCATGAACACTTCCGGCCTTATGTTGGCCCTATAATAATTTATCATCGCAGTTAAGGCCCCAGGCTGCGACCATGCTTTAACATACTCCTCTAAGTCCTCGTCACTAAAAGCATTCATGTTCACGGCGGTTGCACGGAGAGTTTCCCTCAAAAAATGGTAGTTGTTCCTGCTTAGAAACTTCTCGGGGATGTCCGCTATCTGGAAGAAGAATATGTACCAGCTTCTTTGTAATTGCTTGACGCTAAGCTTAGCCTTCTCCTGCCATACTGCAGGATGTGGCGCGTTCATCACAACCAGCCGCTCCACGACCTCCGGCCGGGTAATCGCTAGCGCCCACGCTACTATTCCCCCCCAATTGTGCCCAACTATAACCGCCCTCTTCTCGCCGAAGTTCCTTATGAGCCTTACCACGTCATCTACTAACAGATTTATCTTGTAATTTTCAACTCCAACTGGCTTATCGCTCAAGTTGTACCCCCGCATGTCTGGCGCCACAACCTTGAAGTACTTAGCAAGAACAGGTATCTGTCGCCTCCAAGAATACCAGAACTCTGGAAATCCATGAAGGAGGACGACGAGCCTTCCTTCTCCTTGAACGACACAGTGAAGCCTCACATTACCAACGTCAAAAAAGGCATCGTCATCATTCCGCGTTAATTCATTGTACAGCATTTAACGGTCACACCCCTCCAACATCTTATCTGAGAAATGATTCACATCAACTAACTCCTTATTGAAGCTTTGAATCGTTAGTGTCTTTTGAATGTTTTCGCTACCCGCGCAGCGACAAGCAACGTCATCGTAAGGCACTTTGTTCTTCCCATCTCTCATCAGTTCCCCGCACTGCGAAATTTAGGGCAGCCACTAGAACCCTACTTAACGTTAAATGTCTTTCACATTTAAAATAATAAACTTGTTTGTAGGTTCCAATATGGTAACCATCGACGTTGTGTTTGCTGTGCGAATTGCATTGTTTTGGTGGAAAACCTTAATATTTCGAGGCGCCTTTCACAATTGTGTAGGACCTTTGTCCCGTTTTTGAAAGTGATTTAGATGCGGAGCAAAAAGATTCCTATTGAAGGTATGCATTGTGCCGCCTGCGCATTATCAATAGAAAACGCTTTACGGAGTTTAGATGGCGTTTCTGGCGCTGAGGTTAGTTTTGCGTCTGAAAGCGCGGTGGTCACATATGACGAGTCAAAAGTCAGGCTTAGAGACATAATTGCTCAGATCAGGAAAGCAGGGTACGATGTTAAGAAAGAGAGGGTTCGCCTTAGGATTAAGGGCATGCATTGCGCCGCCTGTGTTCAAGTCGTTGAAAAGGCTTTGCTGAGCGTTGATGGTGTTCTCTCGGTGGAAGTAAACCTAGGGACAGAAAGCGCAACGGTCACATACACTCACCCGGCAAAGCTGTCAGACTTGAAGCGTGCAGTTAAGGAGGCCGGGTACAATGTGGCCGGCGAGTACTCTGAAGAGGAAACGGCTAAGGTACTTCGAAGGCAGAAGTTTCTCTTCATGTTTATCCTTACACTCTCAATACCCCTCATCCTCGGAAGCATGAGTTTCCTCCCCATTTCGACCCCCGAAGTGCTGAGAAATCCCTTCGTTCTTTTCGTCCTTGCAACACCAATACAGTTCCTCGGAGGGTATCGCTACTACAAGGGATCATACTACTCGCTTAAGAACAAAGTTGCAAACATGGACGTCCTAATAGCTATGGGCACATCCACCGCATACTTCTACAGTGTGCTGGCCACATTTGTAACACACGGCCCCCTATATTACGACACAGCTGCCATGATAATCATCTTCGTTTCACTAGGGAAACTCCTAGAGGACGCAGCCAAGAAGAGGACAGGGGAATCCGTTAGGTTGCTAATGCAACTGCAGGCGAAGACTGCTACCGTGCTCCGGAATGGCGCTGAAGTAGAGGTTCCAGTGGAGGAAGTTGTCGTTGGAGATCTGCTCGTCGTTAGGCCGGGTGAAAAGATCCCTGTTGACGGCGTCGTTAGAGAAGGGCATTCAACTGTTGACGAGTCCATGATGACCGGTGAGTCCATGCCCATCGAGAAGAAGCCCGGCGATGCAGTCATAGGCTCAACGATAAACTTGAATGGTCTCCTCATGGTTGAAGCACGGAAGGTTGGCAGGGACACTGTGCTTTCACACATCATAAGACTAGTGGAGGAAGCTCAAAGCTCGAAGGCGCCCATGCAAAGACTGGCAGATAAAGTAGCGTCCATATTTGTTCCACTGGTACTACTCATAGCTTTCTCATCCTTCATTTACTGGGTGTTCGTAGGTCAGAAATCTCCTACGTTCGCCCTCCTAGTTATGGTGGCTGTTCTAGTCATTTCCTGCCCCTGCGCCCTCGGCCTCGCAACTCCAACTGCTATAGTTGTGGGCATGGGGAAAGGGGCTGAAAATGGGATCCTCATAAAAAACGGTGAAGCACTGGAAAAGGCATGTAAGGTAAACGTCGTAGTGCTCGACAAGACCGGGACAATAACTAAGGGGAAACCAGAGGTGACCGACATCGTGGGGGACGTGCTTGAAACAGCCGCAGCCATAGAGAAGGGATCAGAACATCCCATCGCGGAGGCAATACTCAAAAAAGCCATGGAGTTAGGCGTTAATGTCCCTAAAACAGAGGACTTTAGAGCTTACCCCGGTAAAGGCGTGGTGGCGAAACTTAACGGGAGAACAGTAGCCGTGGGAAACAAAAAAATGATGGAAGACGCCGAGCTGAGCGAGTGGATTGAGATGGAGGCTAAGCGACTTGAAGAGGAGGGGAAAACGGTTCTTTTCGTTGCGGAAAACGGACGGGTTAAAGGCCTAATAGCGTTAGCCGATACTCTACGCGAACACTCAGCTGATGCTGTTCGAGAACTTAAGAGCATGGGATTAGAGGTCGTCATGATGACAGGAGATAACCCGAGGACAGCTTGGGCCGTGGCCAGGCAGGTGGGAATTGAGCGTGTGCTTAGTGATGTTCTGCCCGAGGATAAAACGCGTGAGGTGAAGCGCCTTCAAGATGAGGGCCTTATCGTTGCCATGGTCGGCGACGGGGTGAACGACGCTCCCGCCCTTGCCCAAGCAGACCTAGGAATAGCTGTTGGTTCAGGCACAGACGTAGCGATCGAAACAGGCGACATAGTACTGGTGAAACGCGACTTGAGAGACGTTGTTTCAGCCATTAAGCTGAGCAGGAAAACGGTGAGCAAGATTAAGCAGAATCTTTTCTGGGCATTTATCTACAACTTGGCAGCAATACCTCTGGCGGCCGGCGCCCTCTACCCCTTACTGCTACCTCCAGCTGTGGCTGCCGCCATAATGTCCATGAGCTCCGTTACCGTCGTATCCAACTCGCTCCTCCTCAAAAGAATCAACCTAAAAAGGAAGGAGGTGGAAGCCTTGAGGAAAGCTGTAGATCCCGTCTGCAAGATGGAAGTAGACACTGAGAAAGCTAAGTGGAAAAGCACGTATAAGGGAAAAACGTATTATTTCTGTGCGCCGGGATGCAAAAAGGCGTTCGACGAGGATCCTGAAAAATACGTGAAGTAAGCGATCGTCGATTGGGAATATTAATTCAAATTCATTTTTTCCCTAATAAAGTGGTCTTTTTTGTTAGAAACTTTTTATTTCCATTTGTAAAGCATTACCCACGGTTCCTACGTAAATCTCTCTTGTTCGGAATTATAGATGACTGAAAGGGTGGTTCGCTCTTATGAGCGAGATCGACTTTAACGAGTTCCTCAGACTCATCGAATTAAACGTCGGAAGCATCTCTCTCTCGACAGTAGCGATAATAGATGCGAACTTCAAGATTTGGGCTATAAAAGGAAAACTAGATGACGCTATCAAAATCCTTAAGAAATACGAAAACGCCCCCCTACCGAAAATGAAGATGGGAGAGGAAGTACACGACGATGGTAGCTTCTTAATGAAAGTAACGGACAAGTCGTACGTCCTAGCCGCAGTAAAAAACCCACTTCTCATCAAAATCGCAATAGCAAACCTCAAGGGCCGAATAAATGCTCTGTCAAACTTCTACATTCTCGATAAGTTCATCGACCAAGCATAAAAAATGATTCCCCGGGGAAATCCAGTTCTAGCCTTGGAATCATCTTTCATACGTCTGTAGGTTGAAGAAACTTTTTGAGAGTTTTAGAATAAAGTTAAAATGAAAGCTTTTCCTTTTTTCTTAATGCCTACACGATGAAGCGATCCGGCAATAACGACTCTATTTTAGAGGATGAGTGGTCAAAGTTACGCTGAGGGGCACAACGCAAAACATTGGCAATCGCAAAATACACCGCCCAGACACGCAACGCACATAAGCCGGCATCCTAACAAAAATTTTTTATCTAACGACTAGAAGATAACTTTACCATACCGAAGATTCAGGTGGGAAAAACTTTGGCTGGGGAAAGGAAAAGCCGCAGAACAACATTGCTATCTCTCGGACTCGCAAACTTCGTTCACCGCGCAGACCTTGAGGCCCTCCCAACCTACATAACATCCATAGCCAGAGAGTTCGCCCAGCCGAGAGTCGCAATGGGCTTCATAGTCTTCTCAAGAACCATCTTCTACACCATCATGGCGCCAGTCTGGGGCTACTTGGCAGATAGGTACTCCAGAAAGAAGGTATTGCTGGCAGGATGCGTAATGTGGGGCGTAATCACGGTACTTTCAGCCTTCGCCCAAAACTACACCCAGCTATTAATATTGAGAATTCTAGTGGGCGTTGGGCTGGCATCCATAATAGCCCCCTCCTTCGGAATAATCAACGACTTATACAAGAGAGAAGAACGTGGCAAAGCCCTAGGCATTTTCGCCCTCATTGGAATCCTGGGAATAGCCATAATGGTTCCGATACTTGGAAGCCTCGACGCGCCCAATATCACAGGGGGAGTAGAAGCAGACTTAATTCAGCTCGCAACCATCGCCAGCCTACCAGGCGGAATACAGCTAATCTCAAACCTCCTAACACTAGATGCGATAGCGAAATCCACCATCTTTCTGGGATACTGGAGGAGAGGCTTCATCCTCATAGGCCTCGTAAGCCTCGCAGTAGCAGCAATGTTGCTCGTCGCAGTCAAGGAGCCACCAAAAGGGGCAGCCGAAGCCGAACTAGAAGGGATTTCCCTAGAAGAAATGAGCGAAATCTATAAAATAACGAGAAAAGACCTCATAGAAATAGTCAAAATACCAACAATGCTCATTCTTTTCGCCCAAGGTATAGCTGGCATGGTCCCGTGGACCGTGTTGGCCGCATTCTTAATCCACTGGCTTGAGACTGCTCGTTATCAGCCGCCTGGAGTTGCGACGACCGTGTTTGGGCTGGTGGTCGTCGGGGTGGCTATTGGTAATGCGCTGGGCGGAGTTATCGGTGACAGGCTGCACAGGTGGAACCCAAACCGAGGGCGGATATTGACTGCTCAGATATCGATTTTCATGGGTATACCGTTGACGGCGTTTATCTTACTGGTTCCTTTGGATGTTGTAGGTTACACTGTTATGGGGTTTGTTACTGGTGCCGCTTTGAGCTGGTCGGCTCCTGCCGCGGTTCAGCCTATTGTGGCTGACGTGACGAAGCCTGAGGTGAGGGGAACCGCATATGCCATTGAGCAGTTCTTTGAGGCCGGCTTTAGTGCTGTGGGCGCGTTGCTGGCTGGGTGGCTTGCCGACGTGCTGGGTGGCGGTTTCTTCATGACGTGGATGTCGCCATACGCCTACATGTGGCTTCCTCTCCTTGGAAACTACGGCTTCATGGGTGTGGCGACGTGGATTGGTGCGGCCTATGTGTCTGGGCATGCGTTGACTACCGCGATGCTTTTGACCACGGTGGTGCCGTGGACTGCATGCCTGCTTTTGTTCACGTTGGCGTACAAGACGTATCCAGTGGATAGGGAGAAAGTTCACAGGCTTCTTGAGGAGCGGAGGCAGGCGATGGTGACAAGTGGTTAAACCTTCCCTTCTCTTTTTTCACTTGGCGGTTGTCGTCGTGTTTTTGGTTGTTTGTCGGGTTGTAACGTTCTTATTCTTGTTTTTTCATTGTTTTTTGTGGGTGAGTTTGATGTGTGGTGAGCTGGCTGATTTAAAGGGTGTTTATGTGCTTGTTCTTCGTTTTTTGAGGGATGTCGCAGTTAATGTTGGGAGTCTGGGTGAGATCGCTTTCAAGTTTGGGTATTATGGGTATGTGGGGAGTGGGATGGGTCGAGGGATGGCGAGTGTTTTTGGCAGGGTTCGTAGGCATCTTTCGCGCCGTAAACTTCGTTTCTGGCATATCGATTACGTGACTTGCATTGATGACGTTAAGGTTGTAGCTGTTTTCTTTGCGGAGAGTGATGTTAGGTTGGAGCATGCGGTTTCTAAGGCGCTTAAGGCTGTCGGCGGGTTGGAGGTTAAGGGTTTCGGGTCGAGTGATTGTGATGAAAAATGTGGAAGCCACTTGTTTTTCGTGGGGAATAGTTCGGATGAGGCGTTTGAAATGGTTTTTAAGGCCTTTAGAAGGCTTGGGATTGAGCCGAGGGTGTTTAACTTCGCGCCGTGATGGCGTGTGGCTTTTTCGGTTAAATTTCACCCTTTAATCCGGCAACACCCACCAGAGCCCCTTTCAATCCCCATTGCTTGGGGACTTTTTTGTTTCTAAACATAGGCGGTGGTAGGTCCTGATACGTATCTAGTATCGGACATAATATGCCTGAACTCTCCATATTCGGACTGGTTGATCTTAAATCTGGGTGAGAGGCTGGCTGAAGCGTCGCTCCTGTGTTCACCAGCTTTGTGGGAGCTACGACCACTTCGTTCACTGAAGGCGGGTTTTTAAAACCGCGGATAGGCTGGCGGTAGCAGTTCTGCACGTCTTCACTTGGAGAAGTTCACGGGACGCGTTGCCGCTCGAGATGCTGATGATGGACTTCGAAGTTTACCACGGGATACTTAATCTATCGCTCGGCACTAGTGAGTGGAGCGGCGGCGAGAGCCGGCTACGACCTTGTGGAGAGAGGGGGTGTTTTTTTCTTTTGAGGCATGTGTGAGCGGGTCTTAGAATCCGCTTATGGGTTAAAGGCTCTTCGCGTGGCGCATGAGGCGTCATGTGTCTCGGGGTGGTTCCTAGTGGGCTTGGTAGCTGTGGCTTTATTTTTCGATTACAGTTTCTTCTACATCTTTGCCGAAGTGCCTTCCTTTGTGGCTTAGGTGGACTAGTACTTTGTCTCCTTTCTTGATTTTTGAGACTGATAGAGGGTTTCCTTCCTCGCTTACTAGGGCTACTGTTTCAGCGTTCTGGAGTATTACTTTGAGTGTTTCACCGTCTTTTTCGGCTTCGATGAGGATGAGCGGTCTTCTCTCTATTTTTACTCTTCCAACGACTACTTCTCTTACTGTTCCTTTGCTGTTTACGGCTAGGACGGTGTCGCCTGCCTTTAGTTCTGAGAGATATTTTGTTTTTCCGTTTGGTATTAGGGTGTAAGAGTGGACGGGGCCTGCGTTGACCCTGAAAGGTCTTGGAGATGTGAACTCTGTTTCCAGCGTCTCGCTGTGAACGAGAAAGAGTCCCTTCGCCTGTGAGCCAACTAGCATTCCTTCCCCAAATTCCAATATGGAGCAAGTGTCAACGCAGACCCTGTCACCCATTCCGACTTCCTTCACGTTAACTACTTCAGCTGTCGTGAGCGGCATTACATCCTTGCTCTGCACGAGCTTCGCCAGCTCCGATACCTCGTCTATGCTCTTCGGCTCATACACGACCGCATCTACTCCCAGTTCAAGCGTTTGGAGGAGTGTCCGTGCCTCATCAACGCTTTCCGCTTCAGCATAAAGTTCCGTGTCCATTTTGTGAAGGTCAGCTATTATGTTTTCCAGCGGGATTATCTTCCAGTCTTCTGCTTCAACCATCACGGCTGAGGCTCCGGATTTCGCTAAGCTGTAAACTTTCTCTTCGTCTTCCTTCTTCGCCACTTTAACCTTGTAAATGACTCCTTCCTCCGGCTGGACATGTCCGTCGAAAGTCTTTACCAGTACGTCCCCTCCCATCTCATTAGAAATCACCTTAACTGATCCTAAAGACTTGACTTTGTCCACTATTTCAGGTGGCACATAGAATGTGTTAATTCCATGGATTAACGCTTCAGTAGCATACTCCTTCGCTGAGCTCCAAGGCATGCTCAGCTTAAGGATAACCTTCTTCAAATTTTCAACCCCGCTCTTTTAGCAGCCTCCTCCACGCTGGCGTCGTTCATAACTATTTCCACGACGGCTCTAACTATCGCCGTGGGATTTTCATGCTGGAAGGCGTTCCTTCCCATCGCTACCCCGGCGGCACCAGCATCCATGGCGCCTCTCACCATCCTTAACACGTCGGCGTCAGTCTCGGCTTTTGGCCCTCCAGCTATAACTACCGGAACCGGGCATCCTTCAACGACTCTCCTGAAAGTTTCCGGATCCCCCGTGTATGGTGTCTTTACTATGTCAGCACCGAGCTCGGCTCCCAGCCTAGAAGCATGGGCGATGGTGTCAGGGTTGGCTTTAATGTTCTTGCCTCTAGGGTACATCATCGCTATAAGCGGAACCTGCCACTCGTCGCACACGTCAGCTACATAGCCGAGCTTCTCAAGCATATGCGGCTCCATGTCGCTTCCAACGTTCACATGAACAGAGATGGCGTCCGCTCCCAGTCTTATCGCTTCCTCTACAGACCCAACCCTAACCTTCCAGTTTGGATCCGGGCCGAGCGACGTGCTTCCTGAAAGATGCATTATGACTCCGCATCCGGGAGGGGAACTCAGGCTTTTTATGATCCCCTTGTGGAGTAGCACCGCTGTCGCTCCACCCTCCACCACTTTTCTAATGGTTTCATCAATCTTCACTAGTCCCTTCATCGGGCCGTCGGTCACCCCGTGGTCCATTGGTATTACAACAGCCTTTCCTTTTCTCATTATTCGTGAAATCCTAACATCTTTTCCATTCATGGTTAACGGCTCCTTTAAACCATTTTATATGCCACCATTAACTCGGCATTAAGTATTGCAGCTCCCGCAGCTCCCCTAATCGTGTTGTGGCTTAGAACAGTGAAAGCCAGCGAGTTGGGCTCGCTCCCCCTTCTAACTCTGCCTACGCTCACGCTCATTCCTGGAACGCTTCCAGCCATTCTGTCAAGCCTAGGCTGAGGCCTGTCATTTTCCTCCCTCACTATTATGGGTTGCTCAGGCGCCGAGGGAAGCTTAAGCTTCTGGGGTTCTCCCCTAAACTTTCTGAGCACCTCCTTAGCTTCCTCGACGTCAACCTCGCTCTCAGTCACGAGGAAAACCGACTCGGTGTGTCCATCCAAGACGGGAACCCTGTTGCATGAAGCCTCCACCTTAAAACCAGCTGGAACCACTACTCCATCGCCCATCCGCCCAAGGATCTTCTTCGTCTCCCTAACCACTTTTCCCTCCTCTTCTGAAATGTAAGGTATAACGTTGTCTATTATCATGAGGGAGGGGACACCGGGTAGCCCGGCACCGGACACCGCCTGCATCGTGGTAACATAAACCCTCTCCAAGCCATAACAATCATATATCGGCTTCAGCGCTATGACCAGTCCTATCGTGGTACAGTTCGGGTCCGTCACTATGCACCCCTGCCACCCCCTTCTTTCTTTCTGGACATCTACAAGTTTAAGGTGGTCAGGGTTTACTTCTGGTATAACTAGTGGCACGTCTTCCTCCATCCTGAAGGCGCTGGCGTTGCTCGAGACTGTGCATCCAGCCTCAGCGAACTCGGGCTCAACTCTCCTAGCGACATCCGCGGGCAAGGCTGAAATGACCAGCGTAGCCCCAGCGTCACGCGGCGTGGCGTCGACAACTTCCATAGACGCCACCTCCTCAGGTATTTCGGTCGGCAAATGCCACTTCTCGCCAGCAACCTCGCCGTACTTTTTCCCTGCGCTCCTTTCAGATGCCGCTAGCGCCGTTATGTCAAACCATGGGTGATTGTAGAGCATCGAAACCAGCCTCTGCCCAACGGTTCCCGTACACCCTAATATCGAGACGTCCACCTTCTTCAATACAGCACCTCCATTCAAATCCCTAAGCTCCTATTTTTTATTCTTTCTTTTCCTCATTATGTTTTACAAACTCTCCATAAATTATTTTTGAAAAGCGATTTATCTCTTTCAGGAAGGATAGCAACAGCTTCTCTTAGCGGCTCCCCTACGCAGTCGGTCATCGCAAAGCCGCTTGGAAACATTGCTGCCCTGTCATAATCGACCATTAAGTGGCGTAATTGCTTTGTAGTAAAAGTAGTTGCCGTTTTCATATCATCAACCAAAAACGTGCGTGATCCGCCAGAATCCTCTGCCATACCACTACAAGACATCACCGGCTTCATTCCATGATCGACAATGGAACACTTCCAGGACACGTGAGAGAAAACATCGTTGAAACCTGAGGGTGTAAGGCTCTTTTTTGGTAGCTCGGCTAAAATTAGCGTCGTGTTCAAGTCCACTCTGCATTTGCCGGATAAGACAAGCAATATTGGCGCTGCATCCCGACCCCGTCCAGCGGCGACCGCTAACTTCTACAGAATGCTGATATATTTAAGGTTTTCCCAAACATCTCTTCATGTATCCCGTTTTTTGTTCCTGTAAGGAAGCGTTTTGCTACTTTAAAGCTCAATTTCTTGGTCAAATCTTTCAGCCTCCTGATTACCCTCTTTTCGGCTCCGCTTTAAATTCTCCTGAGTCAACTTCATCCAAAAAAATCCATTACCGTCCTGTTAAAAAGAGGTGCCTCTTCTATGAAGAGGAAATGTGAAGCCTCCTCAAAGAGCACCAGCCTCGAGTTGGGTATGATCTCTGCCGGAATTTCAGAGCTCTTGTAAGAGACTACTCTGTCACTGGTTCCGGCGGTGATCAGTGTTGGTGCCCTTATTCGGGAAACTTCGTCTCCTAAGTTAAACCTGCGGATAGCATCCAGTTGTCTAGTGAGAGCGTATCTTGGAACAACCTCGTCATTTATCCAGAAGATTATCTGGTTTATTTCTTCGGGGTGCTCCTCCATGTACTCCGGGTTAAATATTAGAGAAAACTTCCTCATTAAATCCTCCTCAAAGTTCCACTCGTTCCTCCTCTCGCATAGAACTGTGTTCACGATACTCTCCGGTACTTGTAATGCTTTTTCTCCTCCTAGGTGTGTAGAGACGAGGATAAGGCTTGCCACCCTTCTCGGGTACTTTAAAGCGAACTCTTGGGCGACAAAGCCCCCCCCATGGAAAAGCCTAAAACATGGGATTTTTCTACCTCAAGAAAGTCTAATAGTTCCCTTAAAATCATCAACGAAAATGCTGATGCTGTAAGGCTCATCGGGTTTATCGCTCAGACCAACACCCCTATTATCAAAAACGATGCAAAGATACTTTGTTGGAAATACTCGAAGCTGTTTGAACCAAATCCACCGTGAGAGCCCCCATCCCTCTATCATTACTAAGGAGAATCCATCCCCGTAAACTTCGAAGAACAACATAACTCCGTCTCTCAGGGTGATGTATGGCGACTTAGCCCCCCTCCCCTCAGGGAGCAAAGCGCTTCATAATAAGCTCCCAATCGCAAATTTCGGTTTCTAAATAAAATTTCTATGAAAATTTTTCGAATAGTTAAATATAAAAATGTTTTTTATTTATATCTGATTCAAACACTTAAGCATTAATGCCTTCAAAGCTTCAGCTTGCTTTACCACTCTTGGTAATAGCCTGTTAGGCTGATTTATGCTTAGATGGTGGTGGCCTCATTGGATTATGGCGACTTGAAGATGAGCCTCTGCCGGATGATTGCTGGCGAGATAACACTTTCAGAGGACCCGGGCATGTCCATGAAGATGTGGCGTGAACGCTTCCAGGTCTCGCAGAAGGAGGTTGCAACCGCGCTCGGCGTTTCGCCATCAGTTATCAGCGACTATGAAAGTGGAAGGCGTCTCTCCCCCAGAATAGATACTGTCCAAAAGTTTGTTAGGTGCCTTGTGGAACTCGATGAAACTAGAGGAGGAACTGTTATTAACGGTTTCCTGAGAATGATGGGCAACGATGTACCATCTGACGTCATACTGGACATAAAGGAGTTTTCATACCCCGTCAAGGCTGAAGCCCTCTGCACTCATCTTAAATGTGAAATTTTAGCTAATGAGGATCTGCTCGATCAGCCAATCTATGGGTACACGGCGATAGACGTCGTAAACGCCATACTGAAGCTTTCATCAGAACAATTATTATTGCTTTACGGGGCAACGCCCCAGAGGGCTGCGGTATTCGCCAACGTAACGAGTGGAAGGTCATCAATGGTCGCCATAAAGACAAGCCAGATCGCCCTTTCAAACGTCAAACCAGCAGCAGTAATTCTCCACGGACTAAAAAAGCTAGACCCACTCGCCCTCAAAATAGCGGAGAGTGAACGCATTCTCCTTGCCACATCCACAATAAAGGACGTGAAAAACCTAGTGAAGGCCCTCAGGGAATTCATGCCACACCAAATAATCTAAATCTACTTCACCGTGGCCTCCATTGTCGTGATGGCTTTGAGCTGCTTCAAGTCACCTCCAAGCCAAGTTCTTTTCTCCTGTCTACTACCTCTTTCAAGTCAGCTCCAGTTCCTATTATCGTCACCGGCTTCTTGAGGCGCCTTTCTACCTGCTCGATGAACTCGACGGCGCTTCTTGGAAGCTCGCTAAAGCTTGTCGCCCCCTTGCACTCGGGGTAAACCACGTCGAGCTTAGTTATGGCTACCTGCGTGGCGCCGTTCAGCTTTACAGCCTTCTCAGCCAGTTCAAAGTTGAATGGTGCAGCCCTCCTTTTCCTTCCGGTGACAGTTGCCACCTCAAGCCACCCCCTCTTAGCAGCCTCCTCCTCGCTCAGCTCCCCCGGCAACGGTCCCCCGCCAACCCTCGTAACGTACGCCTTGAAGACGACCAGAACCTCGTCTATCTTTGTTGGCCCAACACCGACGTCGGCGCATACCTGCGAAGCCGTAGTGTCCTTACTCGTCACATAAGGATAAGTACCGTGATACAGCGACAAGAAGGTTCCTTGAGTTCCCTCTATTAAGACGTTTTCTCCTCTATCGATAGCCTCGTTAATCTCGAGGGAGACGTCGGAAAGGTAAGGCTTCAGCTCCTCAATATCCTTGGCCAGCTTAACAGTCCTCATCGCCCTTTCAGCATTACATGGACCGCAACCCGTACCGGTGCTCCCAATTTTCCCCGAAAGGTGACTAGACGCCCTATCTTGCTCCACGTGCCTCTGCTCTATTATCGCGCAGTTGTAATCCACACCAGCCCTCCCCCCAACGCCAGTAACCTCGACTTCCTCGAGAAATATTTTCGGATCCACAAGGACACCTGCTCCTATGAGGACGCGTGCCCCCTCAAAGACGAAGCCGCTTGGAATTTGTCTAAGCTTAAACCTTCGACCGCCAAACTCAACGGTGTGCCCTGCATTGGTTCCACAGCCACCCCTAGCGGCTATGGCGACCCTGTCCTTTGAAGCCAAGTATGACACGATCTTACCTTTACCCTCATCACCAAAAAAGCCTCCCACGACAACGTAGCACACCAACAAGACCACCCTTAACCGCTATAACCCAACTCAAAAACAACCGTTAGCCTTAAAAACAGTTCGCTTAGAGGCTCCTTAAACGGCTTAAGGAACACATTGGAGAAGCTTTCTCTGACTGGTTCATAACAGTAGTGTCTCAAAAAATATTTTAGCTTTAGCCACGCGAGTTATTCATGGGTGGGTGGCGATGACTTAAAAGAGAGGCTGAACATCGTGACGAAAAGGCATTTGAATGACGCCCCCACCTATCCTCCTTTTAGATGTCAGCTTTCACTTAAATTCCTCACAGCCATAGCTCGGAAGACCGTCGTATTCATCATCCACAGCAAAAACCCTAAGAGAATTACACTTATCTCTTTTTCGCACACCAGTTCTCTGTTTCTCGGCTTAAAGGGTAATTCTGGGGCGTTAATAATGTTCCATCACTTATCACCGGATGAAAGCGTTTAAGAATACGTAACGACAAGTTTAAAGGTCAGGTGGAGGGGTTTTTCCCTTCGTTTTAGTACTCCCAATAGAGGGTGGCTTAAATGACGAAGTATATTATGGTAACTGGAGGCGTGATGTCGGGTATAGGAAAAGGTGTTACAACGGCCTCCATAGGAAAACTTTTCCAGTTTAGAAACTACGACGTTGACGTGATCAAGATAGATCCTTACCTTAATGTTGACCCGGGTACCCTTAACCCAGTGGAGCACGGAGAAGTTTACATAACGGAGGAAGTTTGGGAGTTTAAGCCAGTTGAAGGTTTCAAGCTTACCATATCCGAAATAGACCAAGACTTCGGCACATACGAGCGTTTCCTAGGCAAGGTTATTTCGCCAGAGCAAAACATAACTTCGGGTCAAGTCTACTTGACTGTGATCCTCCAAGAGAGACGTGGGGAGTTCCTCGGTAAGACAATCCAGATAATCCCACACATAACCGACGAAATCAAGAGGCGAATAAGGACAGTGGCCGAGAAAAAGAAACCTGACATTCTGCTTATAGAGATTGGGGGAACAGTGGGCGACATAGAAGCAATGCCCTACTTGGAAGCCATAAGACAGTTCAGGTTGGAGGAGGGAAGGGGAAACACGGCTCTAGTACACGTGACATACGTCCCATTCCTTGAAACAGTCCAGCAGCAAAAGTCGAAGCCCACCCAGCATAGTGTCAGAACACTTCAAGGAATGGGGCTCCAGCCTGACGTCATAGTGTGCAGATCTGAGAAACCCCTGTCAGACGACATCAAAAGGAAACTCAGCCTCTACTGCAACGTGCCACCTGAAGCCGTAATATCAAACCCCGACCTTGAAGTCATATACAAGCTTCCCATACTCTTCGAAGAACAAAGGCTGGGAGACTACCTTTGCAGTATTCTGTTTCTTCCTCCAAGGCATCCTGACTTTGAGGGCTGGAGGAAGCTCGCATCCCTCTACGAGAACGCAACGGGAACCGTTAAAATAGCCATGCCCGGAAAGTACACGCAGATAGTGGACAGCTACATAAGCATTAATGAAGCAATAAGGCACGCCGCAGCCGCCTTCAAAGTAAAGCCCTACATAGAATGGATAGACACTTCCTCATTTGAGGAGGATCCCGGAAACGTGGAGGTTCTCGAGTCGTTCGACGGCGTCCTCTTAACCCCTGGCTTCGGAGTAAGGGGAGTTGAAGGAATGATCCTTGCGGCAGAATACGCCATAGAAAGAAAACTGCCATACCTTGGAATATGCTTCGGGGGCCAAATACTCTTCATAGCTTTCTGTAGGCTCGTCTTGGGGATGAAAGTGGCCAACAGCTCAGAGGTCGACCCGAAAACCCCCCACCCTGTAGTCGACCTCCTACCTGAACAAAAAAACATTAAGGATAAGGGGGGAACGATGCGTCTAGGCGGACATGAAGTTCACATAGTCAGAGGCAGCAAGCTCTGGGACGCTTACAAGCAGGACGTTGTCGTTGAACGCTTTAGACACAGGTACCACATAATGCCAGAGTACGCCAGAAAAGCAGAGAGTGCCGGGATGAGGGTTTCAGCCTACGACGCGACGGGCAAAATAATAAACGCCATAGAACTCGAGGAGGGATGGCTCGTCGGCGTGCAATTCCATCCGGAGTTCAAAAGCAGACCTGACAAACCCAGCCCAGTCTACAAAGCCTTCATAGAAGCTTCACTTAAAAGAAGTAAAAACACGTAGCCTTCATCTGACCTTAAGGTATCTCAATGTATTCATATGCCTCAGTCACCGAGTCAAAGCAGTAGTGAACTTTCTGGTAGTCTTTTCTGAACTCGGCAACATCTTTTCTCACCTTCTCCGGTCTCTCTCCATCAATTATGACCCTCGCTATGAACTCCGCTATTTGCTTCATTTCCCTCTCCTTCATGCCTATCCTAGTAACTTCGCTGGCCCCCAGCCTTATTCCGCCAGGATTAATGTAGCTTCGCCCCTCACTTGAATCCCACGGGAGAAGGTTTCTGTTCACGATTATTCCCGCCTTCTCGAGCAACTTCTCTATATCTCCCCCCAGTCCAACAGTGTCCTTAAAGCCACTCACGTCCACCACCAAAATATGTGACTCCGTGAATCCCTTATGCTTCCCGACCATGTCAAACCCTTTCTCGTAAAGCGCCTTAGCCAGAGCTTTCGCGTTCCTTATAACCTGTCCAGCGTATTCCTTCCCGAACTTCATGAACTCTGCCAGAGCTATCGCCAAGGCTGCAACGTTATGAAGATGGTGGTTGCTCGTTAATCCGGGGAAAACTGCCCTTTTAATCGCCTCCGCATGCTCCTCCTTGGACGCTATGAGCCCATGCTGGGGGCCAGGCAGCGTCTTATGAGTGCTCATCGACATAACATCGGCCCCCTCCCTTAAGGGATCTTGGAAGTAACCTGCCGCTATAAGCCCAGCAACATGGGCGGCATCATAAGCCACGTAGGCACCCACGTCCCTCGCCACCTTAGACAGCTCCCTGACGGGATGAGGGAAGAGGAATACTGAGGCTCCAAAGAGGAGCAGCTTCGGCTTAGTCTCAATTATCTTTTCGGCCGAAGCCTCAACGTTTATGTTCATCTCCTCCTTGTCGAAGACGAAGTACTCTATGTTAAGCCCATGGACAGCCCCAGCGGTTCCACCGAGATACCTTCCATCCCTCGTTTTGAGGGCACCATGACTAATATGGCCGCCGTTAGGTATGGAGAGCGCCATCATAGTGTCGCCTGGCATTGTGAAGGCCGTGTACACTGCTAGGTTCGCCACCACACCGCTTATAGGGCGAACATCAACAAACTCAGCCCCGAAAAGCTTCTTCGCCAGCTCGATACATATCATCTCAACTTCGTCTATGTACTGGCATCCCGCATACACTCTCTCTCCGGGCCACCCCTCAGCATACCTGTGGGCAAAGTCACAGATAATCGCCTCACGCACTGCTGGGCTCGTCACGTTCTCGCTGGCTATAAGCGGTATGCACTCCTGGAAGAAAACGTGGTGCTGCTTCATCAGGCTCCTCACTTTAACAAATGCCTCATCGGGATCCAACACTAAACCCCCACTTCGCCGCATACTTACCCAAAAATAATCCTTATATATGTTATTTTCCATTTCCTTATGGAAAGCATGTTGCGCTTTTCTGGGAACTGGGAGGGGGGACTGTGGGGTTCGAGAAGCAAGCGCCTTGGAAGCGTTGCCTAGCCATAATGCTGGTGGGTGCTTGGAACGCTGAAGCAGTCTCCATGGGAACCTTTCCATACGAGTTTCTTCACCCTGCAAACATATTTGTTACATTCATGTATTATGCACTCCAGCTCCTGATAATAGAAGACCTATACTCTCGCTTCAAGTTGAACTACAGGGGCTTGTTCCTTATGGGAATACTCTTCGGCCTCCTAGAAGAAGGCGTTTTAACGCTGACCTTCTACATTCCGGCGACGGAGTGGCTTAAGCCCGGATACGGCCGCGTATTCGGGATAAACACCGTCTGGGCGACATTTCTAACCTTCTTTCATGCAGTATATACCGTGACGTTGACCTTCCTGATAATTGACAGATTCTTTCCGAGGAACAGTAACCCGCTTCTAAACAGAAGAGCTTACTCCATAGTTTTAGCATACCTACTAGTGCTCTACATTGGAAACCCGGTGCATGTCGCCTTCACCGTCATGCCATCTCAACTTCACTTCAACTTCAAACCTAGAGCGGAGGCAGTTCTCATAGTATCATTCCTGATTACAGCTCTAACGCTCACGGTAGCTGGGCAAATTAAAAAATCATCGTACCGTTCATACAATGATATCATTTCCTTACAACTATCTCCCAAGCTGCGTGTATTAATTTCAGATGCCTTCATCATTCTTCTCATGTCGGCGGCGTGGTGGCTTCCTTACATGTACAACTATGAAGGCTTTCCCGAAATGGTAGCCCTCTTGTACGTTGCCTCCCTAGCCGTCTTGGGATCTCTGGCTTTCTCATGGTACCTCAAACGCAGCGGAGAAGTTTGTGAGAAGAGGCTGACAACTATAACGGCGTCCCTAGCCTCCTTCTACATGTCTCTTAGCTTGTACTGCTACTTCCTCTCGCAGGACTACATTTCCATGTTAATCATTGCAGTCACCTTCATACTTGAACTTGAACTAATATTTAAACGGCCGGTGCTGCTCGGCTTCACCTCGTTCATGGGAAGAAAGACGGCTTCATTCCTTCTAAAAACAGCGTCAAGGCACAAGGCAGAAGATCAATAGCTTTTTCTAATTCCGTAACCCGGAGTCTTCTAAACCCTTATATTTTTTAAGCATTAAAGGTAGCTGCGCATGGCTCCACCGGGATGGTGGGGCTAGCGGGTGGGAAGTTGCGTTACAGGCTAAAAGAAGTTAATTGCCCTAATTGCGGCTACAAATTTCTAAAGGTTCTTCCCGTAGACTGCCAGAAAACTTCTTTTCTCTGCGTTCACTGTTACTGGGAAGAGAAGGGGATAAAAGAACCTAAGAAAACCTGACCATTACCTTGACTGGCTTGCTCCTCGTTTGGTCATACACGAAGAGGCAGCCTCCCCCTCTTACGACATCCCCCACTTTTTCTTCGTCGCCCACAATTCTCGTCGCGTGAGTGACGCTCACAGGATCACTTAAACCCAGCGCTGCCCTTACTCTTTCCTTAAATTTTCGTATGCTTTCCTCTGGATCTACTCTGAACTCAAAGCTTTCGGCAACATACTCTTCACCGCACACCACGCATTTGGGGTTTTTCTCCAACTTAACTGATGTGAACGTGCCGCTTAAGCCGTCATAGAAAAGGTAGTTGTCAAAAGGCTTCAGTCCTAGTATTATCTTTATCGCTTCTTGAGCCTGCAGTCCTCCTACGATACAGCTAACCGTCGCTACCGCGGGTGTTACCTCATCACCAATCTCACTTCCAGCCTTCCTCTTTTCCCCTTTGGGGGTGCAAGGCTGCGCCAGTACCCTCCTAGATACTAGGGGATGGCATTCAAGGCAGGGCGTAACGTGTGGGACTACCACCTGGATGTTCCCCCACCATCCGTAGATTCCGCCGTGAACAAGGGGCTTTCCGATTTCTATAGCTAGCGAGTTAAGCCATCTCCTAGCCTCAATAGTGTCTAGTCCATCTATTATCAAGTTGCACCTTTCATACTCGCTTTTCGGAACATCGGTTATGCTGCTGGAGAACGCCTTCACGGATACGTCTGGGTTTACCTCGAGAAGGAACTCCTTGGCTGCCTCAGCCTTGTTGCGTCCCACGTCGCCTTCCCTGAAGAGAAGCTGCCTGCTGAGATTTGATACATCAACGGTGTCATAGTCTGCTAGGACTAACCCCCCAATTCCCATCATCACCAAGTTTAGCGCAACGACAGAACCTAGAGCACCTACCCCTGCGATGAAAACCTGCGCGTTCCTAATCTTCTCTTGATTCCAATGGTCAAGGAGCTGCTGCCTGTGGTATCTTTCTTCTCTCCTCATTTTTTCTTAATCCTCGGAAACGTTACTCCAAGTGGCGTACTTTTTAATCCATTCCTTCACATTTTTCTCAAATTTTTTCCTGTCATTGAGCATTTGGTTTGCCGCCTCAGTATTGAGGGGGGAATGCGGGTTCGGGAAATTTAGGAGAGCCCGCAGCGCTTCTATTATGCCAACTATCGTCATGTTAGGCGTCCAGTCTTTACCGAGCACTCCAATGCAGACCTCATCCCCTCTTACATTCGGGTGCCATATTGGGGTTTTCCACCGAACCTTTGGAGGGTTAAAGGGGTATTCTCTTGGTATGAAAATTTCTATCTCGAAGACCCCTTCATCATATATTCCTGTTCCCAGTATTACTCCTTTCCAATGAGTAAGATCTTTATTCACGGGCTTAAAAGTGGGCTCCTCTTTCTCCAGCATTTTAGCCTCGTAAGCCAGCCGTGAGCTAAACTGTTCATCAGTCAACATTCCTGATCTGTCCCCTCCGAAACCAGATCTCTAACCGCCCGTGGTTCTAACTATCACGTAAAGCTTGTCCCCCTCATCCACTCCTAGCTCCTTGAGCGTCTGATTCTCATCAACTTGAAACCCCCTGAAAGCAATGGATATAACGTCCTCAGGAACCTTCTTCTTTTTGGCAACCTCTTTTTTGACCTGTTTTACGTACATGTCGGGCCGAACATCCATATCCCAAGCTTCCCCGCCTATAGCTGAAACGATCTTCACCTTCACACCAGCACCTCCTAAACATTAGTCAACTCACTTTCCCTGATATTTTTCTTACAGTTCGGGCATATAGCCTTCACTTTTACCCACTCTAAGAAGTGATCTTTATGTCCCGTTTTGCCGCAAAAAGGACAGGAAACGACTTTCTCATCCGGCTTAACCTCATTGAGACAAACGATGCACCTTTGATCCCAATCCCACTCTCCTATAACATTTACTTTAAACTTGAAGCGGCGCACAGGCAGCACTAAACTCACCTCCCGAAAAGTCTAAGTTAAAAAAAGGGCTAAATTTTTTGTGGGAAAAATAATCCATTGAATATCGAAAAGACTCTTTTACTCTTTTCACATACCAAATAAGCAGATAAGACGAACATTGGACGGTAATTTTTCGGGCATATCTTGTAGAGCCCGTTGAGCCGTTTGACAGCTGACGGGGGTGCATGAATGGCTGCACGGCCCTCTACCTTCTTTCGGACAGCTCGAACATTCGTTCTATGCTCTTCCTAGCCATATCCGCCACGTCTCCTGGAACTTTCACCAAGTTCTCACGTGGCTTCTCGAGTAGAACATGCTTTATCTTCTCAAGAGTATTCTTCTTCATGTTTTTGCAAACCGCATTACTCAGTGCTGGGATGAATGTTTTTCCCTCTATCTCTCTCCTCATCCTTTCGACGAGTCCGATCTCTGTTGCAACAATGAACTTTTTATGCTCCGATTCCCTAGCATACTTGTACATCTGACTCGTGGATCCAACGAAGTCTGCAGCATCCTGCACCTCGAGCGTGCACTCCGGGTGCACCATGACCACGGCGTCTGGATATCTTCTTCTCATTTCGGCTATGTGTTGCGGTTTGAACATTACGTGGACATAGCAGTAGCCGTTCTCGGGGACGGGTATAACCTTAACACCAGTAATTTTCTCAACATAAAAGCCCAAGTTCTTATCTGGGCCGAAAAGCACCTGTTCCGCTCCAGCCCCCTCAACTATCATGGGTGCATTGGCCGAGGTGCAGATCACGTCCGCTTCAGCCTTAGCCTCGGCAAGCGTATTAACGTAAAGCACAACCGGAACCCCGTCATGCATCCGCTTGGCCTCAGCAACAACCTCTCGGGGGCACATCAAAGCCATCGGGCATCTAGCGGTCGGATCTGGAACGTAAACCTCCCTGTCAGGGTTAAGTATGGCCGCAGTCTCAGCCATAAAGTCGACAGCGGAGAAAACTATCAAGTCGGCATCCGTGTTTTTCTGGGCTATCCGGGCGAGCTCCAAGCTGTCACCCACGTAATCCGCCACTTCCTGTATCTCGGGAACCTGATAGTTGTGAGCCAAAAGTAAAACGTTCTCCCTTTCCTTAATCTTAAGGATTTCATCCTGAAGCCGGCGGACTTTGCTCTTGAACATTTGAACCACCTTCGAAGGCTGTAACGCCCTCACTTAACTATCGTTAATAACTTGGAGGTGTGAATAATAAATAGTTTGCGTGGCGTGCCTAGAGGTTTTTCGAGAATTCTTCTACCTTTTTGACCGCCTTCCCTCTGACGCCGAGCAACGTCTTAACCACTAGGCTTCCAGCGAGTTCTCCTCCACTCGACTTGACCCACTCAACAATCTTTTTTACTGTTACTCCAGCGGAGAAGGCGCATGTTGCCACCACAGCCACTCTGCGCCCCGACAAGCCACTAAACGTTTTCATCACGGTATTGATGGGCGGCGGAGGACACCCGGACCAGACGGGTGTTCCAAGAACAACTAGGTCGTAATCCTCAGGGTTAACCTTCAACTCTTCAACCTCAACTGTTTCCCCCCTCTTAGCCAATTTTATACTCCTAAAGAAGCCCATCTCAACTTTAGGTCTAACCTCAACGGATTCTACGTTATACCTACCACTAAGAGCCTCGCCCATGACACCCATAACCCTGCGCGTCTTTCCAGTCTTAGAATAGAATAAGAGCAAAACCCTCTTTTTCGACTCCTTTCCCTTCGAAGGCAAGAAAACAACCCTCCATTCAAACGTTATAAACATTTTTGAAACAAATCTTTTTTAGTCTTTCCCCACCCGCAAAAATTATTCCTAAGACTGAAACCAAAAAGGGGCGAAATGGGCGTGCTAGCATTAACCGGCGTTTAAGGTTTTCTTTAAGGCTTGTTCAACTTCTTCTCTTTTTGGAATTCCCTCCTGTGCTCCGATTTTGGTCGTGGATAGCCCCGCTGCGGCGTTGGCGAAGGCGACCGCTTCCCTCATGCTTAGCCCTTCCGCTATGGCGACGCCCAACGCGCCACTAAAGCAGTCGCCCGCCCCGGTCGTATCGACTGGTTTGACCGGCAGGGCTGGGACGTGGAGCTCCCCCTCCTCGTTGACCAAGAGCGCCCCCTTGTCTCCTAGTGTGACCACAACTGACTGCACTCCTTTCTCGAGCAGCTTTCTCCCTGCTGTTGCAGCGTCGCTAAGGCTTCG
>JAHLWX010000022.1 GCA_019057675.1 Candidatus Jordarchaeum sp. LHC_1308 | reverse complement strand
TTCTAACTCCATACTGGTGCTGCCCGTCAAAAAGTTCGGCGACGTGATGCGTGTAGTCTAAAGGGGAACGGACAACATTTATGGGAATTAGCTTGCAAAAGGAGGGGGAAGTATGGAGCAGGGGGGGTAACCGAGTTCTTCCTGAGGTCAACTTCATCCATGGGCTGAGGAGTGGAATGGGGCTAGAAGAGCTCATCGGCTTAAAAGCATCCTTCAAAATATACCAGTCAGTTCTAGGAGAGGATGAAGCATGCTCAGCATGGAAAGACGTGAGCGCGGCGCCAGCATGCCACCTAATTGAGTACGTGGCCAAGGTATACTGAACCACTTCGCTGAACAAGAGGAGAAACAATATTCACGGCGAAAGAGGTCAGCCGCATAGCGAAAGGAAACCGCTACTGCGAGTTCGTGCTGGGAAAAAGAATAAAGAAGAACTTTTCTTTTACCAGAACACGCATTTTGCGACTCGCAGCGGAACCCCCGTTTCCGATGATCTCAAGCCCATGGGCTTGACCTGAACCCTTAAAACCTCTCAGACTCCTCCTTCCCGCCCCCTCTGTTGTTTTGCCATCCACGATGAAGCTGACGCCCACACATCTATGTCGTAGCACGCCTTCCTGAACGTCTGAAAACGCCGGTGGCAACGTATTATCCTTCACACTCACAAACACAAACCTAGCCAAACCACAAAAAGCGCCTTATGGATGACTAGCGCCGCATCTATAGGCATCTCATTTATGGAATTGAATATACTTATTTAAACACCTTTTCCATCTTTTTTAATCCCCCACGTGTGGGGACTTTTCTGTTTCTAGAAAAGAAGGCGTAGGCGGTTCATGGCACTTAGAAGAACTGTGGCAAGCCTTGAACGTGAATAAGGAATGTGCCTTTCCTTACTGCGTGGATCATCTTTTTTTCCTCCATTTCCTTTGAACATAGAGGGGCCACTTTGCGTGCTCGAGTTTTTCCTGTGATAAGAAGCGCACGTTTATCTTTCTCCCCTTAACGAGACTCTCTAAAGCCCTGCATATTTTCCCTAAATCACCGCCGTGCTCTTCTTCCTTCCTGAGGACTACCGCGGCGTCAACGCCTGAAAAGTTCTCAAGTAAGCCGACGCCACACGGAATCACATCAACAACCCCTTCACCATACACGTTTTCAAGACGCCTCTTAATCTCTACCAAAACAGGAAGAAAACCACTAAGAGCCTCACAACTATCAGAATCAGGCTCCAATTACTTCCACACCCCCATTCATCAAAGTGAAAATAAAAGTATATATTTCTTCCGAGCTCTCCTTTTGCTTCGTGATTAACAATGAAGCACTATTTTTTTGGCTAAGCATCCCCTGCACGCCGCCTCGGAGAAGAAACCCATCAATACCCATTTTAGAGAAGCCACCTATAGGGGCGAGGCGCTTCATTTGGGGAACTCCCATATTTTTCCAAGCTGCTCCTGATACTTCGCCTTCAGATCCAGGTATGTGCTCGCCGACACCCTTCCAGACAAGCGATCCTCCTCAAGCTCCCTCAACCTCTCCTTAGCCTTCTTAGCCTCCAAGCTCCAAGAGCTGAAGGAGGCGGGTGAGAAGAAACGAGAAGAGCGGGAATTCTTCTAAAAAACGATAAAGCGGTATATAAAGGATCAAAGGAAGAGACATTAAGGAAACATAAATAGGTATGTAAGCTAAGTTCTCTTTTTCAACAATGATAAAAATGCAATCAATTAACCATATGAGCTGGAAGGTAGCGATTACAGGAAGATAAAGCTCTCTTCCATAACAATGTTGCAGGAGAGTTAATACAATAATAATTAACATAGAAAATGAAAGGATAGAAAATTGAAGGGGGTATCCTAGGGAGAGTTGGAGGAAGTAAGTCAGGAGGAGTGAGAGGGACAGGTTCTCTTCTGAAAGAGAAGGCAGTGTATTTAAAATAAACGGCAAAAAGACATTATGAAATAGTAAGGTACTGCTAGATAAAGGAGCGGAGGCAGGTACGACATATTAACTTGTTTTTCCTTCTAAGAATGAGCCTTTCGTTCTCCAGAGGGCGAAATTCGGGAGACTCTGTTTTTCTCACGATACCACCTAATTTTCTCGCGATCACCCTGAACAATAATCTTCCCTGTTTTTAAAAGTTTGTGAATAGTTGGATTCTCAGGCAGCCCCGGGAAAGTTGCATGGTTGAGTCATGACTCCTAGAGGCATTCGTGGCAGTGTCCCTGCATTAATAGGGCTTTTGAGGACGTTCCGTTCTGTGTTAACTTCCATCTATTTTTTCATAGGAGGGCTTTCGGGGTAACGGGGGAAGCGCGCACACTCATCCTTGCTGAGCTCACACATTGTCCCGGAGGGACATCCGGGCTTCCGCTATTTATGATATGCAGTTACAGTCTTATACTTACGCTAAAGAGAATCAGTTTTAAACCTCCTTTTCTTAAACATCTTCTCGGACAGTGTCAGAAAAGATCCGGAAAACAGTAGCAACTCTCAATTTTTGGCAAACTGAGCTCTCTTGCCCGAAAACAGGCTGCCCCTCTTAACCCAGCCAAGCTCAAACCACGCTGAAAGCCGTCCCTTTAAACCAGAAACACCCCGAGCGGCAACTGCTTCTACACCTGAATGACGGATCGTTTTTTAAATTCTTTCGTGGTTAATGTGCTGTAGGGTGGTTGCAGTGGATGAACGTAAGCGTGAGTGGAAGTCGCTCTTTGACCCTAAGAGCGTGGCCGTGATCGGCGCTTCCAGTACGCCGGGGAAAATAGGTATGCTCTTGTTTTCAACAATAGTGGCTGGAGGCTTCAAGGGGGAAGTTTACCCTGTGAATCCAAGCGCCAAGGAACTTCTGGGATTTAAGGCATACCCCAGCATCAGGCAAGTCCCCAGCGGTGTTGACCTGGCGGTGGTCGCCGTTCCAGCCAAGCATGTTGTTGAGTCGGTGAGGGGCTGCGCCGAGAAAGACGTGAAGTGGTGCGTCGTCATAACAGCAGGGTTCAAAGAAACTGGCGGGGAAGGAGAGAGAATGCAGGAGGAGCTTGTTAGAATATGCGAGGAAAGCGGCATGAGTCTTGTTGGACCAAACTGTATGGGCGTCTTCAGCGCTTCGAGCAACCTGCACGCCTTAATGAACCCACTCTTTCCGCGTAAGGGTGTGGTCTCCATCGTCAGCCAGAGCGGAACTGTCGGTATGATGCTCATGGACTCGTTATCCCGGCGCGGTAGCGGAGTAGCTAGGTTTGTTAGTAGTGGAAACGAAGCGCATGTGAAGCTGGCGGACTACCTCGAGTTTTTCGCCAGCGACCCGGAAACAAGGGTCGTCGTATCCTTTGTAGAGAGCGTCAGGGACGGAAGAAGGTTCATGGAAGCTGCGAGAAAGGTGACGGAAAAGAAGCCCTTAATTTGCCTTAAAGGGGGGAGAACGAAGGCCGGGGCTAGGGCTGCCCGCTCTCACACGGCCTCGATAGCGGGCTCGCTTCAAGTATTCAGAGCGGCGGCAAGGCAGGCAGGGGTAACGCTGGCGTCAGACTGCGAAGAGCTAGCGGACTTAGCTGTAACCTTCTCCCTTAGTCCGTTACCAGAAGGACGGAAAGTGGGCATAGTGACTGGTGGGGGAGGATGGGGTGTTCTGACCGCTGACGCTTGCGAGGAGCAGGGGTTAGAAGTGGCAGAGCTACCACAGAGCGTGATAGATAAGATCAGCTCTAGGGCTCCGCACTACTGGAGCCATGGAAACCCCGTTGATCTGGCTGCAAGTATGGATAGGGAGCTTTACGCTTGGTGTTACGACGTCCTCTTGGAGGAAGGAGGAGTGGACGCATTGATTGTGGAAAATATGGCTTACGATGTTTCAGGTGGCGTGGAGAGGATCGTTGGCAACGAGGAGGGTGCCGAGGCATTCATGAACATCTTAAGGAAGGGCATAGTCGACGACGTTGCTAAAGTAATGAAGAAGCATGGTAAACCAGTTCTTGTGGCAGCCAGAGAGGAAAAACTACTCAAGATGATGGCTGAAGCAGGCATACCCGCCTTCACGTCCCCCTTGAGGGTGGCAAAGTGCATAGCGAAAATGGTTGAATATCGGGAATTTAAGAAGAAGAGTGGTATCGTCCTTTTACGTGAGGAACTTGGCTCCGGGGGGAGGGACATGGTGGACGGATTTCTTCCTCCCGAGAAAGTTGCCGAGTTCTTTCGTGGTGCATACGCTGGTATAGACGGTGTATGGTTCATGAGCATCGAGAAAAAGTATGGTTTAAACGAGGCGGCCGAGCTTGACGCACAAGTGTGGTCAGTATTCGCGAGGATACTCGCCAAGAGGGTCATGAGGGAGTTTAACGTCAGTGGAGACGGGCTGAGCACGTTGGTGAGAACTATCACGCTCAGGTGGCATATGGAGAAGTGGAGGTTTGAAGTGCCAGTCTGTGAAAGCGATAAGGCAGTGATGGTGGTGCGCATCTGCCCATGGCTTGAAGCACTCAAAAAAGCTGGAAGAGAACACGTTGTCCCTGTGATGTGTGACGAGGTGTGCGAGGCCGTCTACAGAAGCTGGGCTGAAACGATAAACCCGAACATATCCCTTGAAAGACCAAAAAGAATGGGGAATGGAGACTCATTCTGCGAGTTCAGGTACACGAGAGTGAACGGTAAGTGAGGCTGCGGCTTCAACCTTTTTACGCCTGATGAAACGTCAAGCTTCAACGGTAACATCAACGTGCGGCTTACATGGCTCCAAAAAAAATTACCAGAAAACGAAAGAGTTAAGGGAAAAAAGATTTTAAGAAGTCTCAGCCTCCTTCTTTTGGAAGCATTTAAGAAGAAAACAAGTGTCGGCAGAAGGAAGTATTATTATGGTGGCACAGGAAACAGTGCAGAGCTATCTTATAGAGTCCTTGAGGAACTGGATTTACACTCCTCCTCCTCTGGTCGACGGTGTTTTCCTAACGATATTTGTTGCCACCCTCATCCTGCTCGTCACCGAGAAAATTAATAAGGTGGTAACCACTCTATGCGGAGCAACCGCAACAATCCTAGCCGGAAGGCTTTTTGAGGTTGTTTATGGTTGGGTTCCCATCGTTGATGCTTTACTCGCATATGTCGAGGGTGGAGTTCCAAGGTTGAAGCCGCTGCTCTTCACGAGCGAGCAGGTGCTCACGGAAATGATAGACTGGCAAACGATAATAATAGTAATATCACTTCTCATAGTTTCCTCCATAGCCTCAAGATCCGGGCTATTCGAATACGTTGGAGTTAAGCTTGTCAAGATAGGAGGCGGAGATTTCAGAATGCTTTTCATGTACTTTTGCGTGTTAACCTTTCTTTTAACAATGGCTATGGGCGCAGTCCCCGCATTCATCATCGTGATCTCCCTCACTTCTATGCTAACCCAATCCCTCGGAATAGACCCGAAGCCTTACGTACTGGGCGAGTTGTTCGTGAGCATCTACGCCGGAACCGCGACGCTCACGAGCGCTGTACACAACATATTCATCGCCTCATACTATCACATGAACCCGTCATACTTCCTAGATTACGGGGGCTTCCTGCTACTCGGAGCCCCATTCGCGGCAGCATGCTCAATCATCTCTATATTCTCAGTTCAAAGATCCTTCAAAAAATCCTTGTCGCCTCCGGAAAGCGGGGAGCTCTATTCTTTGAGAGAGAGCGTCCTATCGCTCGACGAGTCCAGCCTCATAGAAAACAGAGTGCTCTTTAAGAGAACAATCATGCTCCTAGCGCTCATGATCGTGGGATTCATAGTCTCCAACTCCGTCGGAATCCCATTATATGTCGTCGCACTTTTAGCCGCAGTTGCATTCCTCATTATAGGAGACGTCGAACCTAGGAAAGCAATTCTTGAGGTCGACTGGGAACTCATACTATTCCTAATAGGAATCTTCATAATCGTTGGGGGAGTATGTAGCACCGGGATCCTAGAAGCGGTGGGAAGATCTTTAGGGTCACTAGCATTTGGAAACATGTCGGCGATGATACTACTGATAACCACCTCCTCGGCATTGCTCTCCGGAGTGCTAGAGGACATCGCAGTAGCAGCAGTGCTACTCCACGTGATACCCATCGCCTCGCTCACCGCATTAGTGTCGGAGAAAGCCGCTATCTGGGCTTTAATCTACGGTGTAAACATCGGTTCCATCCTCACTCCGGTTGGGGAGACACGAATTATAATGGCACTCTCCATCCTCAGCAGAAACGGCAACCCAATCTCAGGAACGGAATTCATGAAGCTCAGCATCCCCATACTAGTCTCATCAATACTGCTCGGAGCAGCCCTCATTTACGGGTTCGCCGTAGCCCTCGGCTGGAACACATTAACGATAGAACAAATAGTAGAACTAATAGCATTACTAAGCACGGTAATATAAAAAATAAAAAAGCTTCTGCGAGAGTTACCGCCTGCGGCGGACAGCGACAAGCGCCACCAGAACCCCAGCCGCAATAACCGCAGCCAAACCTCCTAGAAGAAGCATGTTCCTCTGCTGGGCTTGGTAAAAACTACCGACGACAAAGTACGATGCAAGCCACGCAGAGACCGGTGGGACTTCCTGAACGGGTGACTCTTGACTACTGTAGCTCTCCAACTCAACGTACAATTCATAATTAGAGCCTTGGAACGCTGAGGTTAGGTTCAACTTAACGACGTTCTTGACACTCGGCGAGTACCATACATGGCCAATTTCGTTGTCCTTGTTGGTCGGGTCACGAACCGATATACTCCAACACTCGTACTGCCCAGCGGTCACAGTAACAGTTTCAATTCCCTCAACCACGAATAACGGGTAGAAGAGGAGAGAAGTGTCAGGGAAGACCACCGACTCTTCTAAGCTAGCAGACTCGTAATCAACCTGAGAGCCGTTGTAGTAGTGGAAGTATCCACCCAGCGAAACGTTGAGGGCACCGGCGTAGTTGCCGAATTCCTTCCCATCTGAGAGGGGAAGTTGAAGCACATGTAGGGGTAACTCGTTCAAATACCACACAAGGGTGAGGTTCAGCTTCTTGGCGCCGTCATATTTCACAACCCATTGTGTTGCCACCAATTTGAAGTCGTCTTTGCTGACGAGAACGTTGAGCATGCTGTTGTTGCCGATTTCAAGTACCTCATTCACGGTCAGATCGGTGATGTTGAGGGCGTCGAGCATTAGCATCAAGGGGAAGATGCTGCATGGATCCAGAGGCTTGAAGGTAAGGTTGCAGCACTCAATCATATTGCCGTAATAGTCGTTGTGTCTTCCGGTGAGTCCTGTAGTGTTGGCGTACACCTTCGCTTGGACGCTGCTTCCATCTTTGGTGAAAACAAAGTTGTACCTCCACTGCTCCATGAGGTCGAACTGGGGTTTTTCACCTGACAGCTTCGCCTGAACAGGTACGGCCGCGGATGTAGCTGAAATGCAGCTGATGGACAGTACGAGCAACACTGTAAAGCAGGCCAAGAGAAAACGTGCTTCCTTCGAGGACGGTTACCTCCAGTTTTTATAAGAGGAGATGAAAAATATTTTAATTTTTTCTAAAAAAACGTTCTCATGTTTTTTGGTTTATTGGCTACTTGTTCTGGTATGGTTTATTGATCTTGGAAGGGTGTTTTTGTCCCGTTTTCGACCAACTATGATTGCCTGTTCTCCTGGGAGGTGCCTTAGAGTTGCTCTGGCAGTTGCTTCTGATTAAATAAGCTATTCAGGGCTTTTGCGTTGACCTTCCTTTTTTTAAAAAAAAAGTGGTTTTTAGAGGGGGTTATGTTACCGTGATTTTCTTTTTGGCTTCCCATAGCCCGTGCAAGTTGCAGTACTCTACAGCGTAAAGTGTGCCGCTTTTCTTGAGTGCCAACGTGATTTTTATGGTTGGCTGCGCGTAGACGGGGGTCAGCGTGGCGCTTGCAAGTAGGACTGGGTTGAACGCCCGTCCATCCTCGCTAAAGTACACCTCGATCCTCCTTATCGAGTGCTCGACGGTGTTCGGATGTGGCCCAACGGAGACCTTTACTTCGAACGGCTGGTCTGCTTTCACGTTGTCCGGCGCATCGATCTTCGGCGTGTGTGACTCCACTTTGCTGATCGCTTCCCCCGAGGCTTTATCAGGCGTGTATATTAGCTCTCCAAATGAGCTCACGTTGCCACCCTCCGTCACGTCCTCCGTTTGTTTATATTATAAACGCACAGGACTAATAACGCTTTCGGCAACGCCCATTAAGGCAAAAAGGAAACCTTTTTACGTTCTCCTCGCACTCCTGAGCTTTGGGTGGTTGTTGTGGGTGAAACAGTTTTTTCAGAGGTTAGCCAGATAGGAATAGTGGTTAAAGACTTCGAGCGGACGTCTAAGGTTCTGGAGAAGCTTGGTATAGGGCCCTTCTCATCCATTGAGATACCGCACGTCTCAGCGAAACTAAAAATAGGACTGGTTAACCTCGGCGGCGTCCAGCTCGAGCTCATACAGGTGGTGGAGGGCGAGTCCATTCACAGCCGCTTCATCAAGGAGAGGGGGGAAGGACTGCACCACTTGGGCTTCTTCGTGAAGGACATTGACAGCGCGCTTAAAAGCCTCGAGAAGAAAGGCTTCAGGGCGTCGGAGGGCGGGGAGGCGTTTGGAGTCAAATACGTCTACCTAGACACCGAAAAAGAGCTGGGGTTCTACTTGGAGCTCATCCAAGTGTGAAAATGCCTTAGCCGAGCTTTAGTATGTCCTTCGCGTTTTCTCCGAGTATCCTCTCCTTCTCCCATTTTTTTATTGGGAGGCTCTTAATCTTCTCTATCTCGTTTACGGGGTCGCCCCAAGGAATATATGGTATGTCGCTTCCGTAGACTATTCTCTCGCATCCAAGGTTCTCTAGGGCATACATTATCCTCTTCTTGGATGCCCCGGATGTTTCAAGGTAGACTGTGTCGAATCTTTTCGCCAGCTCAACAGCTTCCTTCGTGTAGTTGCCGCCCATGTGGGCTACTACGAGCGTGAACTGGTAGGTGTCAAGCACGTCGTTGTAGTATGCTGGGTTGGCGTAGTCCGGGTCGTCCACCCATATTTTTCCCCCGTGAGCTAAGACGGGTATCTTCAGCTTGAAAACGGTCTCCCAGAGCTTTGGCACGTCTAGTGGGTGGAAGGATTGCATCAGGCTGTGAACCTTAACCCCCTTAAAGCCGTCAGCCTTAACGCGCCTCATAAGTTGGACGTCAACGTCTAGGGCGTGTGGATCCACTGTGCAGAAGCCGAGGAATAAGTCGGGTCGAAGCTCGACGATGGCCTTTATCATGTCTATTAAGCGTAGCTCGGCTGCAGACAAAATGCAGAAGCTTATTCCACGAGGCTTTAGGCGTGACTCGAGGTAGTTGCACACCTTCCTAACGCCAACATTCAGGCGGAGATATTTTAAGGCGTAGCGGCAAGCCTCCAAGATCCAGTAATCCTTCCAACTGAAGCTTTTCCCGCCACCATTATTGATGTAGGGGTGCACGTGGAAGTCAATGATCACTTCTTTCTCCCTCCTGTTACTGTAAGAGTTAAAAGGAGTAACACTTAACTTTTTTCCTCTATTTCCACTCTAATCAATTAACTATTCACAAGTATTAGTGAAGATAAGCGGGCTCCTACTACCTTATTTTTCGAGCTTGCTTACTGAACCTGCGGCATTCTCTTAGTCGCTCTCTACCGCTTGAGTCTCACGTTCGGCAGGAACCGAAAAAGTAGCCTAATTCTTCGTTTGAGGGCCCTTCCACGTGTAAAAAGCATCTCTCAAATTTTGAACATGTGAGCCATGAGACACGAAAACTTGACAGTAGCATCCGTATTGTATTCCGGTGTTCTTCCAGCCCAACCTTAGCTCGTAAATTGAAACGCGTGATCCCACGTTAAGCTCAGCACGTTAAAACGCCTTTAAACGTACAGTCAGACCCTCCCCTTAGGATCTATAAGTAATCTCAACCGTTCATTCAAAAGGGAAGCCCTCACCAAGCGCCTCATCTTTCAACGAACGAAAAAGTGGCCGAAGACTTCAGGTAAAAACCATCAGTTACTAATGAAGTGTAAGAGGTAGCCTTTTAGTTTAATCTTTTTATTTAGAAGCAAGTGAACATGAGGGAGATAAGCCTCCTGAAGAGTCTTCCCGGCTCGCCCACTCCAAGCGGGTCATAGTTTAACTCGAACATGCAGTTGCTAAATGAGCCCGCATATGTTAGAGGGGTTCACGTATATAAACAGTTCAAATGAGTTCTGCCTTTCTATCGGATCCGTGTGGTGTCTATCGCTGCTTCATGGCTTCTTAGAGAAGAAAGAGGGGGATGGTTACCTATATTTTTTGAGCTATTTGTTTGCCGAACTCGTAACATTCTCTTAGCTGGTCTTCTCTCGGCACCCACTTGAATTGGAGCCCGGGCTCTATGACGTTGAACTTCATTTCCTTGAGTGTGCTGATTATGTCTCTTACTGCTCCGCCTCCCCAGCCGAAGGAGCCGAACGCTGATGCTATTTTTGGTGGTGGTCTGAGGCTCTTGAAGAAGGCTAGGATTCCTGCGACAGACGGCATCATGGTCATGTTTAGCGTTGCTGATCCCACCAGTACTATTTTTGATAGTAGGAGGTCTCTTGCCATGAGGCTCCACTCGGAGGTTCGTGTGTTGTAAACTGTTACTGGAACCCCGCTGTCTGTTAATCCTTTAGCTATCTCCCTCGCCATTAGGTCGGTGCTCCCCCACATGGTGTCAAAGTATATGACTGCCCTGTCCTCCGCTTCGCCCTTAGCCCACCTCTCATAGGCACTCAGTATTTTTTCAGGGTTCTTCCTCCATATGAGACCGTGGGCGGGACATATCATGTCTATTGGAACGTTGAGTGATTTGACTTCTTCCAGCTTTTTGAGGACAAGCTGGGAGTATGGCATCACTATTTGGGCATAGTACCTTGCAGCGTGATCCATTACGAATTTCTCATCTAGCTCATCGACAAACCTCTGCGAGGTTGCAAGGTGCTGTCCGAAGGGGTCGTTGGAAAACAGGATGTGGTCCTCCTTAATGTAGGTCATCATGTTGTCGGGCCAGTGGAGCATTCTCGCTTCTATGAAGACGAGGTTTCTTTTCCCTATGTTGAGCTCGTCGCCCGTCTTAACTATGGTCAGTTCCCTGTCGAAGTCAAAGTGACCCTTCAGGGAGTCGCGTCCCCTATCAGAGCATATGATTTCGGCGTTGGGCGCTATTCTCAGCACTTCCTTGAAGGCGCCTGCATGGTCAAGCTCAGCATGGTTAACTATGAAGTAGTCTATTTTCGCTGGGTCAACCACGCTCTTAATCCTGCCCACCATCTCCATTGTGTGAGTTCCCTTAACGGTGTCTACGAGTACCGTTTTCCTGTCCACGAGCAAGTAAGCGTTGTAAGATGTTCCTAAGGGCGTAGTGTACGAGCCGCAGAACCTCAAGTTCCAGTCGACTGCACCAACCCAGTACACGCTATCCGCGATTCTTAAAGCCAACACAATCCTCCTCCACGAAAACGATCACGTATGTTATACATCGGCATGTTAATTTATAAAATAAACGGAAATAAACGGAGAAGAGATCCGTGAGTCTCTCAGAAATAAAAAGGAATTGAAGGTTGAAGTTAAAAAAAGGTAGAAGTTTAGAACGACTTGAATGCCTTTTTTGGGGAGCCACATATAGGGCACCTGTCTGGGGCGTCCCCCTCAATGGTGTAGCCGCAAATGCTGCAAACCTGCATTGTTCCAAGTTTTATGTCTTTGCCGCCGTCAACAGCCTGCTTTGCTCTCTTGAAGAACTCGGCGTGGGTTTTCTCCGCCTCTAGAGCCCAAGTGAAGCTCCTCAAAGCATCCTTGTGATCCTGCAGCCTAGCAACAGCGATGTAAGCAGGGTACATCTCGTTAACCTCGAACGTTTCCCCTTTTATAGCGATCTCCAGGTCTTCCGAGACCGTCTTTGAGCCAAAACCTGCAGCTGAAACTGCAAGAAAGTCTCCCTTGGACGAGGTGGCAGAGTAATGGTTTGAGGCGTGAACCTTCTCGGCGAAGGCGACCGCCGTGAAGAGCCTCGCAACGTTCTGGAATCTTTCTTTCTCCGCCCTTTCAGCGAAAATAATGTATCTCATGTGCGCTTGGCTCTCGCCGGCAAAAGCGCTGTGAAGATTCGACTCGGTCATTTCGCGCGTCAAGCCAACCGCCTCCGCTTCTTTTCTAAACTGTCAGATGAACAAATATATGCTTTCCCCCTTTAAGTGAGCCGCAACGCGGTAATGGTTAAGACGGCCGAATTATTCGTCTTTGGAGACGGACGACGAAATGCTTATTTCGTCTTTTTCGACTTCCAGCTTTGGGGTTGGACGGTTGAAGTGGCGTACTCATACCGCCATAGCAGAAGCAATAGCGGAAGCGCTTGGCTTAGATAGAAGGTTGAGGAGGGCGCTGTCCAGTGGCTCCATAGATCCTGACAGGTATCCCGACGTGACTGTTCGCGTCGGCAGGAGAGGGAGAACGTACGTTGCCCGTGCGCCTCATCACAATCCCGGCCTAAGACTCATCATGAAGCACGTCTGGAAGGCGAGGAAAAGCTACTTGAAAGGAGATGACTTCGAAGCGTTGAGGAGCCTTGGGAGAGCGCTTCACTACCTTCAGGACATGAGCGTTTCAAAGGGCATCCTAGGGCTGTCCCATGACTCAAAGGAGGATGAGGTTGCATCATTGAGCGTTCCCGTTAAGGTGGTTGAGGAGAGCTTGTCGTCCGCGTTTTGCTCTCCTCACTACGTTGAGGAAACAATAAAGCATGTTAGGCCGCAGAAGGATGCAGAAAAGGCCTTGGAGGAGGCGTGTCGCGCCTCAGGCTCGATAGTTGGAGCGGTGCTTGGGAGAAAAAATCCACCGGAAGGACTCGTGGAAGAATTCACACAAGCCCGAAGAAGATACTGGAGGAGAACTATACCCGTAGCCGCCACAGCTTCGCTCCTATTTCTGATGCTCGCGCTTGCAACATGTAACACTGCCGCCGCGCTTGGAGCTGCGTCAGGCTACGTTATCCAACTACTAGACAGGAAATATCACTACCTAAGAAAAGAAGTTGAGTGGTATAGTGTAGGGTGAAGTGTAAGGCGCCAATCAGACCCCTTTAAAAAAAGGGAAAAGGGGTGAGATTAGGATGCGTAAATTTGTATTTCAACAGCCCATTCTCCTAGGTTGTAGGCGTAGCTCGTCCAAGTTCCGCGCGGCACGTTATCGAGGTCTATTATTATGTTGAGTCTAGAGCAAAGCTCGTCATCGTCGTCTAGGAGGTCATAGTCGTAGCATGAAACGACGACCTGCATGTTTGCGCCCTTAGCCACGTTGCCGCCGAAAATGACCTGATCCTTTGAGGGGATGCTTCTCCACTCCCCCTTCTTCCAGTCGCCGTAGCTGGAGGATGAACCACCATGAGCGTAGCCGAAGGTTTTCTCAGCCTTCGAGTAGTACACCTGACCTACCGACGAGGAAAAGTATATTTCTCCCGGGTTAAATGGCCACGGGTCACAGTTCACGTTTATCTTGGCTGCGGTCATCTTGACCACCACGCTACTCTGCTCTTCAGGGTCATCGGAAAGGGCGTATATGATGAGGTTTAATACCTTGGGGTTTAATGGTTGCTCAATGTGGTTTACGTTCTCTACAACGAACGTGTGCTTCGCCCCGTAGAGTAGGGCGCCGTCGGTTGGAACAACACCATCATTGCTCTCGTAAGGCCAGTAGTCGTTCATGTCGTGATCCGCTAGGAGGTCTAGGATTTCAGCAGCAGGCCACATAATGTTTCCAAGCTTAACGGTGGTGGCTATGCACGTGTACTTGTTGCCTGGTGGCGCCTTGAAGGCCCCCTCATAACTACCCCAAGCGCTGAGCTCCTGGAGGAATGCGCTACCAGGCTTCATGTCGTAGCCACTGGCCATCCACTTGCCTACAGGTGGGAGAAGGCCGACGAGTATGTCGCTAACGAAGTCTGACGGCAAAATCCCGCCAAACGTAGCGAGCTCCTCCACCACGTCAGCCAAGGGAGCGCCGTGATGAGGCGTCCCCAGCGTTATCAGGTCATCTATCCTGCCTGCCATTCCAATCTTCTCAGCAAGCCACCTAGCCACCAATCCCCCCATGGAGTGAGCTATTATGTCGAATGGCTGATCAGGCCCCAGCTTGGCTTCTATCAGCGCTTTAACGTCTTCGGCAAGCTGAGCCACACCCTTACTTCCAGTTATTACGCCATCGTAAGAGCTGCCATTCGGGTCTAAGGGGTCGTAGACTATGGTGTGCGTTGGGTTGCCCAGAACGCCTTTAAAGTCCACCACTTCGAATCCCGCCTCCTCAAGCATCACCTTCAAGGCATCCATGAGGAATGCAGCTTTCTCGTCGGTCATCCACCCTGGAATCAGGACTATGGGGTATTTGCCTGAGGGAGCGAAGCTTAAACCAGAATCATCTCCCTTCTCAGCCGTCTGAACTGGGGGAGCGCACGAGGATTGGATCAACGCTAACGACGCCGCAACAACGTACCCTTGTTGCACACCGCCGGAGATTAGCGGCGCTATGAAAAACAGCCCCAGCAAAGCTATGAGAACACAAGCTACAGCTCGAACCCTCCTAAATCCTCCTCCCTCCTTTTCCTTTAACTTCTCCGTTTTCACTAGCTATTATTTTTTTAACTTAAATATATATTTTTTAACTATATATAAACTGCGTAGTACCATGAGTCCATAATAACTATGTTAGTTACTCAAGAGCACGAGTATTAATGGATTAAATGATATAATTGCGTCTCTGGAGGGTAAACGTAGTGCTTCCCTACCGAAAGATAGAAATTTTAATCCCTTATCCTCAATAAGTAAGGGAGGGAGTGATATTTTGGATCCTTATTTGAAGCTCACGGAGGCGTTGGGTTTCCCCGGGTCAGAGCTCTTAAGGAAAATCCTTCGTTTTTTGATGGATGAAGAGGGAGCGATAGTTGCCGCTGCTTTGCCTGGAAGCGTGGAAGAGGTCGCCAGCAAAACGGGGATGTCGATCGAGAAGGTTAAGAGGATTCTTGATGACCTGTTTTTTAAGGGTGTGGCTTTTCCGAGGGACTTTAAGGCGCGAGACTACTTCAGGTTTGCAAGGGACATAATTCAGCTCCACGACGCCACTCTCGCAACTCGGCAGCTTGACCCTGAGAGGGGACGGGAGTTTGCAGCTCTTTGGCGGGAGTTTGGCGAGAAGGAATACTACCCCAAGTTTGGCCAGCTGATAAAGGCGACTGGGATGAAGGTCTGGAGGGTGGTTCCCGCTTATAAGGCGGTGAAGGGCTCACCCGACCTTTTGCCGTGCGAGGACATAAGGGAGATACTTAAGGCCAATAGTAGGATAGCGGTTGTCCCGTGCTCGTGTAGAACCGTTTCTAGGCTGGCTGGCGACGGGTGCCGCTACACGGACGAGGCTGAAACCTGGCATTGCATCCAGGTCGGGAGGGGGGCAGAGTACGTCATAGAGAGAGGGTCGGGGGTCGAGATCAGCTTGGACGAGGCGCTGAGGCTCATAGACAAGATAGAGGATGATGGGTTGATCCACACTTGGGGGAACACTGCGGAGATGAGCGGCAAAGGGCTCACCGTTAACTGTAACTGTTGTAGTGACTGCTGCGAGTTCTTCATGTTCCTCAAGGGAGCCAACATCCCTGTGACCAAGGCTGCACTCGAGAAAAGCAGGTGGCAGGCATTCGTCGACGAGGAGAAGTGTAAGGGTTGCCAGACTTGCGTCGAGAGGTGCCACTTCGAAGCGATAGAGCTGTACAAGCCGGAGGGAAGCAGGAGGTATAAGGCTCGAGTGATAGCGGAGAACTGCTTCGGATGTGGAGTATGCGCCACAGGATGCCCTGAAGGAGCGATCACGTTGAAAGCAGTAAGACCCCCGGAACACATACCGGGAGCCGTTGCTTAATCATAACGTTTCTTCCAACTTGGGACGGGGAATTTTCCGAGGAAAATAATAATTATATCCCTTCTTTTTTCTGATTTCTCTTTGGTGGTTGTGTTGGTAAAGGACGGAATACTTGCGAAGGGTGGGCGCAAGGAGAAGAACTGGAATGGAACAAAGTTCAACTTCCCTTACAGTGATGCTGTTGAACGATTCAGGCGGGATATTGCTGCGAGGCAGGACTTCGACCCGGCGACCGTCTTCGTCTGGGGGGTCTTCATGGCTAAGGCTCTACTTCAGGTAATAAAGGATGTCGAGGAGAACCTTGGACCTGAAGGGCAGAACGTTGTTAATGAGGCGCTGAGGAAGGTTGGCTACGATGCTGCGAGGCAAATGTTTGAGCACGCCGTTTTCCCTGAGGGGACGAGCGAGATAGAGAAGGCGAGCTTTTGTGCCACAGCCATTAACACCATACTGTGGACGTCCGTGGAGAAACCCGAGATACTGAACGAGGACGAAGCCATGTTCGACATACTCTGGTGTCCTCTTCAAGACGTATACGGCCCCTTCGACTGCAGGATTCAGAGGTACCTAGTTGAGGGCGTAATGAATTTCCTCAGGAAGAAAGGGGGCGTCGACTTCGACGTCAAGTTCGAGTGGATTATACCTGCCGGCGCCGAGACGTGCCGCTTCAAGATATGGAGGAGGAAGGGCGGGGAGGAACCGCAGTGGGAGAAGTACTCGCAGCTACTTGCCGAGAAGGCGATGAAAAAGTGGAGGGAGAAGAAGGGCGGCTCCGGAGAGAGGTAGCAACGCTGTTATGTGTCTAGGTGCTTCCGGAGCTCCAGCCATGTCCCCACTTCTAGAAGGCTTCCCTCCATGTTTCCCTCCATCTCAACGAAGATTCCGTATGGCACTGTAAAGGTGAAAACGCTGTCTCCGAGGTGGCTTCTGACGTTCAGCCTCGCATCTAGATCCGTCAGCCCGATGACTGCCCTAGGCTTCTCCGACCTCGCCTCCCTATAAGCGAATATTCCAATCTGGTGGCATCCTGCTCCCATTGGTGCGATGACGTTGTCGTGGCCGTCTCTACCGTAGTTAGCTAGGACTATGAGTGCGGAGAGCTGGTGTGGGTTCACGATGAATACAATCACCACAGGCTCCTCACCAGCTTCAACCTTGCTTAGCGGCTTAAAGACAACATACTCATTTGATACGGCTATCATCGGTAGCTGCTCGACGAACTTTTTCACCAGCTCAGGCGACTTCTTGTACCGCTCCCCATGAACAATCTTCTCGAACCTAGATCCTTCAGATTCAAGCTTTCTGACGAGCCCACGTCCCTTGTCCCACTGTTCGAAACCAACGGATAAAAAGCAGCAGAAGCCCTCCAAGCCGCCGGGGAACTTCTCATAGCGGTTCCCGAAGCCCAACCCGGTTGCGCCACCTGGACAGCCAGCCGTCCGCCTATCAAAAACCACGGTTTCCCCCATAGCCGCCGTCGCAAGCATCTCCACGACGCAGCCCCGCTCGCCCTCCCTAAACTGAACAGCTCCCTCAGGCTTCTCGTCGATCCAGAAAAACGCGACGGGGCTCGTACTTCAACCGTAAGGCCTTCGCAGCCTTACTCTCCACGTAGCCACCCTCTTCAAGCCTAACCTTTATTGTCGTTTCTGGCACCAGAAATGGCTTCTGGTTTTTAGACGCCTTTTATATAAAATTGGCTGCGAGAGCCGCATCTGTCTTAGGAAAAATTTATAGAAATGGTTTCTGATTAACGGGTGGGGTGAATGATTTGAAGGGGATGGATGCTATTCTGGAGGAGGCCTATCGCAGAGGCTACGATTACTTGGGGAGGTGGAGGGCGTGTGCTCCGACGGTTTTCGCCGCGGTCATGGATACCCTCGGATACAGCGGGGATCACGTTGCTGGCGAGGTTTGGAAGGCTACTATAGGGCTGGCTGGGGGGACGGGGAACATGTCGCTGGGGACGTGTGGCGCGATGGCTGGGGCTGCCGCTGCTATAAGCTTCAGCTTCGGCTTTACGAGGGACGACGTGGAGAAGGACGTCATGAAGGTGCTCGTCGTTAACAGCGCAGTGGCGGAGGTTGGGGAGAAGATGAGGGAGAAGTATGGGGGAATAAGGTGCGTGGACGTCCAGTTCCACAATTGGGGGAAAGCCTACATACTCAGCAGCCCTAAGGCGCTCGCCGAGTTTCTGGCAATGTCAAGGGACGGGAAAGCCATGCCGGAATGCCAGAGGGTGACGGGCGACCTCACACGGTGGGCTGTTGAGAAAATTATAAAGTGCAGCCCGAAGTTCGTTAAGAGGGATGATTTCAGCTTCTAGTTCCCTTGGGTTAAAAAAGAGGTCGGTTACAGCTGCAGAGTAGCTTAAGAGGGCTGTGAGCAAGTTTGCCGGTTTAATTGCTGCGTTAAAATTATGCTGGAGGATGAATAAAATTATTTTCGTTTCATAGTTTTATTTTTTATATGGCTGTTTGAAGAGGGTGGTACTAATGCCTTTAAAGATGGATGAAAGGGAGACCATGACCCCGAGAGAGAGGGTTGAGGCTGCTTTGGCCTTGAAAGAGCCTGACCGCGTCCCCTTCATCGCAGCCTTCCACGCCGCACAGGCTTTGCTGACGGGGATGACCATAGAGGAGTTTTTCTTCGACGTGAAGAGATCCTATGAGGCTACTAGGAAGGTTTGGGAGATGTTTGGGGGCTTCGATATGTATTCCGGCTGTTCCCCGATACTGATCTACTATTTTCCATGGCCTAATTCTCACAGCATGCTTTACTTCGACTGGCAGCTCCCTAAGGGGAACACGCCAGAGCAGATGATAGAGCGGGAGATAATGAAGAGAGAGGACTATAAGCTCGTGATGGAGAGGGGCTTCGCCCCGTTCAAGAGGAGGCCTGAGCTTGAGAAAGAGCTCATAAAATACGCTACACAATACGCGGAGCTGGACACTTCCACTTGGCTGAGGGAGGTGGACGTTCTGACGTTGGGGCATGCCGTCGTAGAGCCGCCGGTCGACGTGATATCATTCCTTAGGAGCTTTAACAAGTACCTCATGGACGTCGTCCAGATCCCCGACACGTTGGTTGCGGCCTGTGAGGCGACGACCGACGAGATGATGGCGACAATCGACCCGCAGATCAGGTTCATGGCGGGGGAGGCGGAGCCGAAAATAGTCGTATACGGCTTCTCGCGCGTTGCAACAAACATAATTTCGCCTAGAAGGTTTGACCTTTTCTGGCCACACATCAAAAAAATAGCCGACGAGATAATAAGGAAGGGTTGCATCGTCCTCTTCCACCTAGACAACGACTACACCGCTGTCTTAGACTACTTCACCGAGTTTCCGAGGGGTAAAACATGGTTCCACCTCGATCAAACAGACATCTTCAAAGCCAAGGAGGTTTTAGGAGATAGAGCCTGCATAATGGGAAATATACCGCCACATGTTACAGCGCTGGGAACGCCGAGGGAGGTCGAAGAGTACTGCAAGAAGCAGATAGAAGGATGCATGGATGGAGGCGGCTACATGCTATGCTCCTCATGCGTCCTCCCAGACAACATACCCCCAGAAAACCTTAAGGCAATAAAGGAGGCTGTAACGAAATACGGGTTCTACAAGGCGTGAAATGCCAACCTTGAAGGCCACTGTTACCGCTTTAGACGCTCTGGGCGTGGTCGCCGTCGGCGTTGGCTGGGCTCAACACGGCAACCCAGCGTCCATCACCTCTATTTACGCCTTCTATTTTTACCTCAAGTTTCCTCTTGAACATTGGACCATTCACGACGAGTGTATGGTACTCGCCGTTTTCCCCGCAAAGGTCAACTTTCCTCCCCTTTAAGTACTCTATGAACTCCCAGCTGACGCGGCGTCCAGCCCACTCCTCACCTATAAGGTCGGATCTGGCGGAAACTATCACGGCCTCAAAGCCTGCAGCGAAAAAACGGGAGAGAACCTCTTCTGGCTTCAGTCCCCAGAGGGGCTCAACGGCTTCAACCCCCAACTCCCCGCAGACCCGTTCCACCCATTTCCTGTGATCGTCTATGTAGAGGTCGCCGAAAACGACGCCCTTGACGCCCTGTGCGATAAGTGAACGAACGGTCTCCTTGAAGTTTTTCTCGTAGTCATCCCAGCTTGTCTCAACCTGCACAAGGGGGATGCCTACAAGCTCGGCTTGAAGACGCAAAATGCTAACGCTTACACCATGAGAACGAATTCGCCCCTCATGAACGAAGCTCATCAGGTGAGATATCCTGAAGCCGCTACGCATAGCCTCATAACATGCGAGGCAGCTATCTTTTCCACCGCTCCAAGAAGCAACGTAACTCAACTTTTTAAACCTCAGACAAAAAATGGAAGAAAAGGATTAAACGTTCACGTTCTCTATGATTGTGGCTCCTCCTTGTCCACCGCCGCCGCAGAGTGTTGCGCAGCCGTACCTTTCCCCTTCAATGTTAAGTATTCTAGCCAAGGTTCCAGTGATCCTGATTCCTGAGGATGCCAGTGGGTGCCCTATGGCTATGGCTCCACCTTTTACGTTTACTTTTTCCGGGTCAAGTCTAAGCTTCTTGATTGCGAAGAGGGTTACGACGGCGAACGCCTCGTTTACCTCCCAGAATGAGATGTCCTTAACTTCGAGCTTAGCGTGCTTCAGTGCTTTGCGGGATGCTGGCACAGGGCCTTCACCCATCACGCTCGGGTCAACTCCAGCCCAGCCAATGGATACGACCTTCGCCATAGGCTCCAAGCCGTACTCCCTCATCTTCTTCTTGGACATAAGCATCATTGCGGCTGCCCCAGCGTTCAGGGGAGACGAGTTGCCCGCCGTGATAACGCCGTCAGGCTTAAAGGCCGGCGGCAACTTCTCAACTGCTTCCAGCGAGGTGTCAGGTCTTATCGACTGGTCCGTGTCGATGACCCTCTTGCTTCCATCGGGCATCTCGGCCTCGACGGGAACTATTTCTCCATCTCTCCTGCCCTCAGGATATCCTACACCGTTCCTGAAGTAGCCTTCCTTTAGTGCCTGCGCCGCTCGCAGGTGGCTTCTAACGCCCCACTCGTCCAAGTCCCTCTTAGTCCAGCCAAGCTCGTTCTTGTACTTTGCAAAAAGCTTCTCGGCGGTCAACCCCATGCTCATAGCTGTGAGGAGGTCATACTTTGCAACCAAGTCTTGTCTTGTGAGAAGTGTGGGCGAGACGCCTAGATGCGGGTTAAGGTCCAGTTGCATTGGGAGGTGAGTCATGTGCTCTATGCCGCAGGCTATTGCTATATCGGAGTAGCCAAGAGCGATCTCCATTATACACTGGTGCATCGCGGACATGCCCGATATGCAGACTCTCTCTGTTCCTTGAGCCGGAACACTCACCGGAAGATCGGCGAGTATGTTAACTATTCTGCCACCGTAGAGCCATTGCTCCTTCATCTGCATAGTGCAGCCAGTTATTATGTCGCCTATCTCCTCAGGGTTTATACCCGTCCTGTCGATCATTTTCCTCACTAGCATAGCGGCCAAGTCGGTCGTGTAAACCTTGTTGAAAACATCAGTTTCGGGCTTGGTCGGTCTCGACCTAGAGTAGGGAGACCGGAGGAAGTCCACAATGTATACTTCTTCTACCATTCTTTGAGCCTCCCTTATTCACCACGTCATCGAAAGGTTCTCTTTATAAAAATTTTGTTTAGAGAGCTCTTGATTATAGGTAAACAGGTTTTTCCGAAAAAAACACGGAAAATTAGAACACTATGAAGGCAGGCTGAAGTCGAAGGACTAGTCAAACTCTTCAAGAGAAGGCGTTTCACCAGAAGCGGCATTTAAGTGTTTTAGAAACCTCGTCGAGCATTTTGCTTCAAGAAATCTGACTGTTGTTTGTTAAGCATTATGTACCATTATGCACCATTTTTCCAGCTTTCTTGGAAGACGCGGATAACGTTCCTCCTCCGCTCTCGTTATGAATGGTGTTATGTTACGCCTTTCTTCCACGCTTCTAGTGGCTCGAGAACCTACTCTCAGCACAAACTTGTCCTCAGCCAAAACAACAAGCAAGTTCACCCCTGCTTGGGCGTCCCTCGGTGATGCATCCACGAAGAGCAACAGGTCTTCCGCCCTCTGAACTTAAAATGACTAAACGTTCATTCAAATGTCCCTGAACAAGTAAAAGCAGGGCATCACTAAACAAAAACCATGAGAACGCCGCCAGCTTTACTCGTAAAAAAAGAATTCTTGATGATTTTTTTTTAACGAGAGCCGCCAGCACCACGCATTTTCCAGCTTTTCCACTTGGTGCCCGGTGCCTTTATGTTGATCTTTTACCTTTGCTTGAAGATTTGCTTGTATCTTCGTGCTAGTTCGGCGTAGCTTTCGGCGCTCAGCTTTATTGTTAGCTTGTGGTGTTCCTCGAGTTTTTTTACTGGTTTGGCTGGGTTTCCGAGAACCATGCTCTCAGGTGGGATCTGCGTGTTGGGCGTAACCACGGCTCCAGCCCCTATTATGCAGTTGTCGCCTATCACTGCCCCATCGAGAACGGTGCTGTTGATCCCCACTATAACGTAGCTTCCTATTGTTGCGCCGTGGATCACCGCTCCGTGACCTACAGTCACGTAGTCCCCTATCGTGCAGGGTGTTACCCCCGCGTGGACCGAGCAGTTGTCCTGCACGTTAGAGTACCTCCCTATCTTTATCGAGGAGAGGTCTCCTCTCACAACGGCGTAGTCGAATATTGCCGACCCCTCACCCAGCTCAACGTCCCCGGAGACGAAAGCGTTGGGGCTAACGTAAGAATCAGGGTGAAGCTTCGGAACCTTACCAAGATACTCTATTACTGGCATGCGGATCCTCCCACGCGTTATTTAACCAAACTACAAGCCAAACTGCAAATAAGCTTTCCCTCTTGATTCTTTCCGAGCTCAACGGCAAACAAGGTACTGGCAACAAGAAAACACGAATACGGAGAGGAACCGGATTGACCGAGCAATTATCACGCTGACCACGGGACATTCAACATGAAACCATTAGCATTTCACAGCGAGAATAAGCACATAACGCAATCATTTATGTTAATCCTTTAACGAGCGTCCTAGAGCTTCGAATGTATTGGAAGATCCGATTTACTTCAAATAAACGCGCCCACCGTGGGTGATCCTCTTATCTGTGAAAAATGTAGAGCTGCATAGAAAGAAAAGAGTAAGTATGCTTTTGAGAGTCTAACTTGAGCTTTATGGAGTACGGCTGAGGTTGAGTTGCATTAGAGGAGGGAAAGGTTTGCGATGGCCTTTAAGGAAACCTGAAGATGAGAAGCGGGGGAGTACGCTAAGAGGAAGTTAAATCAGAGCGATTTCCTCCTCCTTTATAATCACCGGACTCTGCTTGCTGGAAGCACTGCGGAGCTTCAGGTTGAATCTAACGTTTCCGCGTTAATTAGTGTGTCTCCGAGTACAATGGGGCTGCCAATGTTGTTTCTTAATATATTACCACTGGGCTATTGCTTGAGAGTAGTTGTCTGCATTTTTTTAGTACCATGTATCCGTTTTCGTATCTTCCGTTGGGCATTCTGTGTCCCTCGACAAGCTTTTCAACCTTGTAGGCACACTCGCCAACCCAAATAATGTCCCCCTCAACCACGTCGAAGTCTTCTCCAAGCAGACTGTTAAGCGGAGGACATATTTGTGCAACCAATTTTCCATCATTTTCCCTGTAGACGTAGCCTAAGCCGAATTCCACGTCGCCTATGTGGGCGACGGTTGTCGCTTCAATAGATTCTGACTCGAGGCATTTATGGGCTGCAGGGGCTTCTTCTGGCCTTTTCTTGCTGAGAACGATGTAGCCTTTCTTTTCATTGTTCTTCCCAAATTTCTTGATTTCACACAGGTAGTACGTGCAGCCAGACGTTCCTATTTCTATCTCATCCGACTTCATGTAGCCGCCTGAGATGGGTTTTAAGACCTTATCATGCCACATTTCAATCTCTGCCCTGATGATGCCATCATAAATCCAGATAGACGCGAGACTCACATGCCAACCACAGATATCCACATGCTCCCTCTCAAATATCACGATTCTTTCCACACCAGAAGGAGCCTTTTCATTTACAGCCATAATAAGCCACTCTCATCTAAACTCTGAGAAAGTTCATACATTTCAATAAGCGGAAGAGCACTTTTAAACATTTTCTAAAGATTCCTTTGTTTCCAGATCTTAACGTGTTGTCAAGCCTCTGGCCAAAAGAAAAAATGGGCAAGCAGAGAGGGATCGGGAGGTCTATTTGGCTTCCGGTTTTACTTCTACGTTGACGTTTATTCCTTTGACCACCGACTCGGTTACTGTGCAGTAATCTCTAAATATGGCGAAGCATCTCTCCGCTCTCTTGGGCACCTCGCCTTCGAAGACTGGCAAGAGTGTCACGTTGATCCCTTTGACTCTGAGCCTTCCTTCCACTCTGTGGAGGAAAAGCTTCGCCTTGGCTGAGAAGGCCTTAGGCTCGGTTTTAGCTTTGTTGAGACAGTAGAGAAGGGAGCCCGAAAGGCAACCTGCCACCGCTGTCAGCAGGAAATGAGCTGCGCTGAGCCCTTCTCCCTTAGCCTCTTCGACTACGAGTTTCGGCAACCCCTCAAAGGTCACATTGATCCTTCCATCGCCAGCCCAATCTATGAATCCCTCAACAGTTCGTTCCTCATCGCCCACGCGAGACCACCCAACTAAAGTTTAACCTTTTTCTGATTCATTTTTGTTTTGGCATTATTCCCATGAATTTTTGTGGTGGTGTTTTCTTTTTTTCGAGAAAGTTTTTGGTTCTCTGCTTGAACTCCTCAGTCGCCCAGACCATTGCTGTTACGTCCCTCGCCAGCTGCCAGTTGAGCATCGCCATGTCGGTCCAGAACTTGAGGCAGGACTTGACGACCCTGAAGGCTTGGGGGCTTGCCCTCTCAACTACTTCTAACGCAAGCTTCTCAGCTTCTTTTTCGACTTCGCCGTCCTCCACCACCCTGTTTACTAAGCCTAGTTCGTACGCCTCTTGTGCTGTTAAGAGTTTCGCAGTGAACAGGAGCTCCCTAGCTCTCTTCTCTCCAACTATTAGGGGAAGAAGCTGGACTCCGCCTCCCAGCGCCGTTGATCCGACAGTTATTTCCGGCTGCCCTAATTTGGCGGATTTTCCGGCAACCACGAGGTCGCACATCATAACTAGCTCGTGGCCGGCTGCAACGCAGACACCCTTCACGCCAGCTATAACTGGTTTTCCAGTCTCCCTCATTAGCTCGACTAGCCTCCGGTAGGCGTTCTGCCACCTTAACCCAGCCTCGAAGTCCCCTCTCACCAGCTCGTTCAGGTCGGCGCCCGCGCAGAAGTTGTCTCCCTCGCTTGTGAGGATCACAGCGTTCACTTCATCGTCTCTGTCCGCCTCCACTAAGGCCTCATATAGGTCATTTAGGAGGGGCGTGTTTAGGAGGCATAGCTTGTCTCGGTATGCTATTTTCACCCATGCCAAGCGGCCTCTTTTTTCCAGTTTCACCTGTTTCAACGGGTTTCACCTTCCCGTTTAACTCCGAAATAGTCGTACCACCCGCCCCTGCTTCCAGGGTTAAACTTTGGGTCTCCAATGTAGCCTGATATTACCATTTTTTTGAGCGTGACCGGGGGAGCATAGCGTTTTTCCCTCGTCTCCCTGTAAATGTATTCGCTGACTTGGAGCGCCGTATGGAGCCCTGTAAAG
>JAHLWX010000021.1 GCA_019057675.1 Candidatus Jordarchaeum sp. LHC_1308 | reverse complement strand
ACCAGTATCTGCCACTATGATCAGCTAGGAAACCACTAGGAAAACGGAGAGCATACCCGACGAGCTCCCCCAAACCCGTGACAAGCCCAACAACAGCTGCGGAAGCACCCAGAAACCTCAAGAACTCAGGGACAACGCTTCTCCCACCTTCATAGACAATATCAGCTAGAAGGCTAACAATTCCAAAAAGAACGATACCATAATAGCCAACCCACCGCGTTCCTCCAACAGCCAACGAGTGACCTCCTTTTTTTTCCTTCACCAGAAACAGGAACAAAAATTGATTAAGACAGGATTTCATAATAAATGTTTTAAGCTTGCCTTCCTCAAGTTTACCACTTTAAATGGCGAGAACTCATAATTTAAGCACTGGACACTTCATGGAAAGCCTAGTTAAAGCAGGTACTTGAAAGCCCCGGGTTCAGGGAAGACGGGGAATCGCAATACTTAAAAAAGACGGGGAGAATTCCTGTTATAGGGCGGGTGGTCTAGCGGTCATGACGCATTAAAGTCTTACAGGTGGAAGCCGCCCTCACACGGCGGAGGTCCCAGGTTCAAAAAGGTGCATGTTACGTGCATGTTGAGAATCCTGGCCCGCCCATCATGCGTCTTTTCTTATTCTTTCGAGTTAATGCTTGCTTTTTCTTGGGGGAGTGACTGTTGCCCTAGTCCTGTCAGTTTCCAGTGGCCGTCTTCGTTGTTGCGGGTGACTATTTTCTCTTCTTCCATTGTTTTTAGATGTCTTAGAACCGCATTGTAACTTATGTTAAGCTCTTTTGCTATTTCTTTTGTTGTTTTTGGAGTTGCCATTATAGCTTGTATGATCCTGCTTCTCGTGGATATCCCTTGCTGGACGTTTCTTTTAGTTTTGAGTACTGCCTGTGGTTTGTGAGGAGTTTTCCTCCACCTAGCTGTTCGCGTCATACTCATCAGTTATATAATCAATTTTTGTTAGGGTTAATTGTTTTTGCTTTTCATTTTTTCGGAAGAGGAGATTTAATGTGTCCTGTATGAGCTTTACTCTTTGCACGATGTAGGGTTTAAGCTTGTAGCGCTCAATAAGTTCGACGGCGTGGGGGAGGTATTTTTCTATGGTTGCTTGGTGCACTGTGAGGACTAGTTTTCCGCCGCACTCTGTGCATACGCCTTTTAATGGTGGCCTCCGGTATTTCTTGTTGCAGTTTAAGCACCTTACACTCTGCGTGGTGAACGCTTTGAGGTTCCCAACTATGTCTCTGATTATGTGCCTCTGGAGTATTTTTTCTGCCACTTCTTGCTCTGTTACAGCTCTGATCTTAGAGGCGAGAGATAGCTGGGCTTCAATTTTCTCGCTCATCTTTTTCAGTTTCTTGTATGAGGTTGTTTCGGGTCCTGCAGTTATGTTGGTTGTTGGATGAGTGAATCCGAGACCGTAATACTGTTTCGGTGTCCCCAGCCTGTGTGCAACTATGTCGAGTTTTCGTGCTTGTTCATCCGGGTTTGAGGGGGAGTAGGTTGCATAGTAAAATTCAAGTGGGTAGCTGAAGCTTGCATCTAGATTGTGCGCCTCGCTGTCAACCTCTAAAGGGTTAAGGAAAACCGTGACTATGAGAGGAACATCCATCATTCCCCCTCTTTTCTCGGGAAGGTATGCCTTTGAAAAGTTGAGCAGTGCGTCTAGGGCTAATATTATGGCGTCTTCGTCTCCATCACAGTTCCTCCTTTTTGCAGCATGCCAGTATGGGTGTGCAAGGCATACGCTAGCATTCGTGAAACCTACTATTCTTCCAAGGATTCCGGCGGACGTGTGGGGGGCCAATCCTATCACGAGGCATCCTACCAAATCTTCCTCTTTTTCAACTTTGTAGTATGGTTGCTGCCCGTAAAACTTGACGAGGAGCTCGTCGATGAACTTGGCTACTTTGACAAAGTAACTGGCGCATTTAAACGGTATAACTATGTCTTGGGGCTTTAGTTCCAGTAGCTGGCTGTCCTCGGTGAGGGGTGCTCCCTTATAGTCGTGTGTGTACCCGAGTTTTCTCAACTTCTCGACCGGCACGGATACTTCCTTTGGCGTAAAGTGAGTCAGTGGCGCATCTGTCGCGTCAAACCTAATTGTCCCATCCTTGTAAACGTATAGACCATACTTGGCGCGTAGCAGTCCCTTTTCAAGCGGTTCAGGCAACTTTGTGGCACTAGACAAACCTTTGACTCCCTTGAGACTTGGTGGAGGAGAGTGCATACCAATGTTCTTCATGGCGGTAGCTAGCTCCGCCTTTAAGTCTACCGTTAATCTACTGTAGGGCTTAGCTTCGATCCCACAACTTGGACAGCGCCTATCACTCATGGGAAGGCCGCATTTGGGGCAACTCAGGACCTGAATCGTTCTGCAACTGCAACTTTCACAGTAAAGTTTGAAGGTCTCATTTCCGCACTCAGGGCAATGCCTCCTCGAAACTTCAATTTTTACGACGCCGTTCATTGCTGCCTTTAAGATGTCCCTTTCACGTCCTCCCTTGAGCTCTACAGGGAAAAGTACATGTACTGGTGGGCTTAAGGTCCTCTTATCCGCCTTCTCTGGCCTACCCATCCTTGCACCTATGTATACAGGAGATTTAGGCTTAATGGGGAAGCCTGCTAGAGCCGTGATAAAGCTGTTCGGCGTGTCGGCAGAGTACACTAAGAGGCTGTTGTGGCTTATAGGTCGCCCTGCCGCTAGGCACACTGAAAGAATGAGCGATTCATCTTCTTCCAGAACTAGGTTGTCGCCGTCCACTTTGTGGGGGACGCCTAGTGTTTCTAGAAGTTGCTTTATGCGTTGGAGGATTGGGGATCTTATCATGGAGCCGCTCTTAAAACGTTCTACATGTTCCTTTAGCTCCAAGATGGATGGAATATCGATGTCGTGCCAGTTGTAAGTGTATCTTGGGTGGAGGGGGACTTTTAGCTTTCTGCTTATATTGACAGCCTCATGCGCAGTGGGTTTGACTTCGAATGGATTTTCGAGCAGTAGGCTTAATCGCTCCTTGCTTAAGCCTAATAGCTGGCTCACGCGTTCTAATCCTCCAAGTTGATTCACCTTTAAACATAACTCTTGAACCCACCATTCCTCGCATATTCCGGCGGGAAGGAGCACGTGGTTGTTCTCCAAGAACTCGCCAAGGCCAATTAGAATGTCTCCCAAAAATAGTAATTTTTCTACTTTACCCGAAAGCGCCATGGCATCCTGTAAGCTTTCAACCTTCACCACGCTACCATCCTTTAATCTAGCCACCGGTCCCTCAATGCTATCCACAGACATAACGACCGCGCCCTTGCCCGGTCTCTCCGTTTTTATATGTGTTCCCGGAGCCAAGAATCCGTCGAGAAGCGCCATCGTTGCTGGATGTATCCCCACAGCTGCTAGCCCCGTGTTTCGGGAACGCCCATACCTCAGTCTGAAGCCGCCAACAGTTGAGGGCATAGCTAGAATTGGACGCCCTGCAACGACGTCTGAAAGATACTTCTCGCTCGGCGCGATAACCTCATCCCTTTTTTCTTCCTTCATATCTTTTGATTTTCCGAGTTCAGATAACCATTCCCACCCGGTGAGACCGACTTGCTCTACGAGTTTCTTGAGCTTCTTAGCTTTCCCTATAATGCCGTCGTTGAGGACCAGTATTGCGCCTCCTCTAAGCTGGTTTGTCTCGACCCGGCTCAGGTTTCTGTGTCCTGAAACCTCGAAGGGGTCTGTGGGCTCTCCAGTTACCTCAACAGGGAGATTTCTAGCGGCAAATCTCACCTCTTGGGAGGATGAAGGGTACTGAAGATGAGCAACGCGACGTTCATAGAGGTCTATTTCCTCAACGTAACGTTCAACCTCTTCTTCTGAAGGCTTATACCTTTCAAGGCGAAGAAGGCGCCTTATGAAGTCAGCCACTAAGACGGATACAGCTTGCTCGGTTCCCCCCGCTGACCTTATCGGTCCAGCATAGTAAACGGCGAGGTAGCTTGTGCCGTCCGGGTTACTCTTGATCTTAACTCCAGCGATTCCCTCTATTGGGGCAGCAGTGACGCTCTCCGTTAGAAGGGCTAGCGCCACTCTGAGGGCTATGTCTGCAGCCTCCTCTTCTGAGGAGAAGTGGCAAAAGCGGCCATAAACAACTTCTTCAGCTATCTTAAATGCGACCTCTTCTCTCGAAGCCTCTTTTAGTAACTCTCTTATTCTTTCTCCAACCCCATAAAGACCCGTTATGCCCTCAACTCTTGCTGCTATGTCCTTAGCTGGCTTAACCTCCGGCTCAAGGGATGGGTCTACTCCTCTAGCCTTAGCCCTACTTGCAAGCTCGTAGAGCTCGTTAAATGAATCTTCCAGGGACTTAAAGTAGCCGTCAATCCATTCCGCTTCACCACCCATTACGAATCACCGTTATAGTTCAGGAAGGCTTCATTCCAAGCATTCTGTTAATAGATCCGCTATTATGGGAAGGTCGAACGCGTTTATCTTTAACTTTGGTATGATGGAGAGAATCTGTTTAAGGGTTGCCATTATTAGCAGGTTACATTTTTCAACTTTGAAGTCTATTGCTCCGTGAGGGGTAGCTGCCTCGCCGCCAGCTGAAAGCAGGTGCTGCTTTAACGCCAGTGCCGCTGGCGTAGGAACATTTCCGAGAAGTATCACGCGGTGAATACCTTTCTCGGACATGAGTTTGGAGCCAGCTTCGCTAACAGAGATCATGCCCATTAATTCCTCAACGTCGCTTACGTCATCGACAAGCCAGCTTAAGTCAAAAGCAAAGTAGTTTCCACGTTCCACAACTTTAGTTCTTAGATCCGAAATCGCTTGCGCTACGAGAGCCGCCTGTCTTGTCTCGACAACATCGTGGGTTCTTATTATGTCTGCACCGTTGTAGACCGCGACCGCAGTAGCTGCTAGAGAGCCAATAAGCCTGTCCGCAGGCTTAGGCAAACCGAGAATACACCCTATAAAGTGCTTTCTTGAAACGCCGACTAGCAGGGGTTTACGCAAAACCTTCAGCCTTCGAAGACCTCTTAGCAATTCTAAGTCACACTCGTATGGTTTGCCAAAACCAATTCCAGGATCCACAACAATTTTCTCCGGTGATACCCCCGCAGCCTCAGCCAGCCTTATACTCTCCTTAAGTGCGTTTCGCACTTCAGCTATGCTTCTTGCATCACCCGGCTTTTTAATTGTAGCCATCAGTATGCATGAAGCATCAAAGTCTGCAGCAATTGAAGCCATCCGTTTATCTTCCTTAAAGCCGCTCACGTCATTAATTATTTCCGCCCCCTCTTTAAGGGCAGCCTCAGCCACCGAAGCCCTTCGCGTATCTATTGAGATAGGTAGGCTTGTAACGTCTCTAAGTAACTTAACAGCACGTACGACGCGCTCTAGCTCTTCATTTTCAGGCACCGGCCTCACATCATAGATCTCTGGAGGGGCAGATGAGGCGCCGCCAACGTCAAGAAAAGATGCGCCCTCTTTTTCCACCATTAATGCATAACGTTCGATTTCTTTTTCATCGGTAAAAACTGAACCCTTGTAGAATGATTCAGGACCCAAGTTCATGATAGCCATTAACCTAACGGGGTAACCATCGCCAACGGGAACGCCACCAACAACAGAGAAACACCACTTCATAGAGACCACCTCTAGAAAGCTGATGGTTCTCTTTTAAAGATTACTCATTTTAACAAGCTTTCGATAACCACTTTAAAAAAAATATTTTGGTTGATGAAACAACAGCAAATTCCATCGATGGAAAACGTTGCCCTTTTTAAAATATGTGATATATGCTGAGAAAATATGTGAATATGCTGAGGGAAAAATCCGCTTAAAAATTAAATGGGATAGAGGGCGTTGTCTCATGTTTTATGTAGCCTTGTTCCTCATTAAGAGTCCGGCTTCTCGGGGTAATTGAGGGGGGACTAAATCACATTTTAACTTTTGATCGACCACATAGACTTCCAGTTAAAGATGTACACATTGAAAGGCCATTGTGAGTTATCCATGAATAGCTTAGCAGCCAGAGACCTTACCCCAAGGAGAAGCTTCTTCGCGTCCATTTATGATAAATGCCGGCTAAAGTCTTTTCTATTGGCACTCTGCCGATTATAGCGGTTGTGATGACAAAAGATATTTAAGCAGCAAGCTATTACTCACGCTTGAGCAACAATAAAACTTTAAATATCCTAAAGTTGCACTCTTAGCTACTTGTTTTGCAGTAGAGGAAGAGTGAGCAACTATGATTCATGAGCAAATAATTGAGAAGATTAATCAGCTTCGTCAAAGTAAGGAGCTTCCACCTCTTATTATAGACCAGCTGGAAGAAAAACTAAGACAACGAGCAGAATTGCAACAACTTACACCGCAAGAACTAGATGAGATAATAGAGAAAGTAAGGAAAGAATACTTGAAAAGCATTGTAGACCCAGAGGAAGCGGTGGGAATAGTTGCCGCGCAGTCTATTGGGGAGCCTGGCACGCAAATGACGCTACGTACGTTTCACTACGCAGGCGTCGCTGAGCTTAACGTGACACTAGGTCTGCCTCGTTTAATTGAGATTATTGATGCACGACGCAACCCCTCAACGCCCATGATGATTATTCACCTAGACGAAGAACACCGATTTGACCTAGAGAAGGCGAGGGAGGTTCAGCGCCGCATCGAGATGACTAAGGTTGAGAACGTGGCATCCAGCGTTGAAATTGATCGTATTACCGGTCAGATTGTGATTAATCTTGACCCTGAACTTCTCGAGGATAAAGGCTTGATTGTAGATGACGTTGTCGAGGGTATCAGGAAGCTTAACAAGGGGGACGTTGAGCGCGAGGGGTTTGTCGTCTACCTAACGCCGAAGGTTGAGGGGCTTATTGATCTTTATAAGCTCGTCGAGAGAGTGCGAGAAATTACCCTTAAAGGCGTTCCAGGCATAGAAAGAGTAGTTGTCAAGAAAGAAAAGGGCGAGTATGTTCTCTACTCTGAAGGAAGCAACCTAACTGAAGTTTTGAGTGTCCCAGGTGTGGATACGAAAAGAACTATTTCCAATCACATTCATGAGGTTGCCTCAGTGCTTGGCATCGAGGCGGCGAGGAACGTGATTATTCGAGAGGCCATGAACGTCCTAGAGGAGCAAGGGCTCAATGTGGACGTTAGGCATATCCTGCTAGTCGCTGATCTGATGACCATGAATGGCGAAGTTCAACAGATTGGGCGCCATGGAGTAAGTGGCAAGAAGGGAAGCGTGCTGGCAAGAGCTGCCTTTGAAACTACCGTGAAGCATCTTATAGAGGCGAGCGTTAAGGGTGAAGTCGACCCGCTTAGAGGAGTTACGGAGAACGTGATCATCGGTCAAGTTGTTCCTGTTGGTACGGGCGCGGTCGAGCTTCTAATATATCGTGAAAGTAATAGAGGTGAATGAGCTTGGACCTAAATAGAGCAATCCAAGTGGCGGTTAGATCAGGTAAAGTTCGTATGGGGTTTAACGAGGCTTCAAGGCTTTTAAAGCTGGATAAACCTAAACTTGTGGTTCTCTCGGAAAACTGTCCTGAAGATTTACGACGTGAGATAGCATATTACTGCAAGCTTACAAATGTTCCTTTTATTGTCTATCCGGGATCGAGCTGGGATCTTGGAGCCCTATGTGGCAGGCCGCACATGGTGGCCATTCTGACGATAATTGACCCCGGCGACTCTGACATCTTGAAAATTGTTGAAGGGAGGTGATTAGGTGGCTGGTTATGGTGTTAAACTGACTGCTGAGGAATTAAGATATATTGCGCTTTTCGAGACTTTGACAGGAGCAACTGCTAAGGACTGCGTGGTGGATGCCGAAGATGGACGATTAATATTCGTGATTAAACAGGGTAACCTTGGAATGGCTATAGGAAAACGTGGAGCCAATATTAAGAAGGTTCGAAGCATTCTAGGCAAGCAGGTTGAGGTTGTAGAGTACGCTGACTCGCCAGTTAACTTTATTCAAAACATGCTTGCACCCGCTAGGGTCAGATCGGTACATATAACGGAGAAAAAAGATGGAAAGAAAATAGCGATCGTCAACGTAGATCCAAAGGATAAGGGATTAGCCATAGGAAAAAATGGACGGACGATAGCTAGGGCGCGGTTGCTCGCCCGCCGTCATTTTGGAATAGAAGACATTATAATTAGCTGATCATGTCAACATTGGTTGAAACGTATCGGACTCATTGCTGGGCAATGTAAACGTTTCCCTTGGCCATGGAGGGTGAGAGAGTGGAAGAATTAGTACTTGTTCTAGATGATATTCTAGAAAGAGTTAGGGAGAAGTTGTTGAGTGAGTGGCGTGAAGAAAGAGACATGTTGGGTTTTAACGTTAAAGGTGACGAGACAAGAAAGTTTGACGTGATGGCTGAAAGGTTTCTGGTGGATGAAATCAAGAAACGCTACCCGGAAGCGGCTTTCTTTGCTGAAGAGGAGGGGGAAATAGGAGGGGAAGGCCCATTCATCGTGCTTGATCCTGTTGATGGATCGACGAATTTTCTGAGAGGCATTGGTGCTTGCTCTGTCTCTGTTGCAGTAGCTGATGAGCCATACTTGGAAAGCGTGAAGGTTGGAGTCGTCAAAAACCTGATTTCAGGGGACACTTACGTTGGCGTTAAGGGAATGGGAGCTTTCCTTAACGGGCGACTTATTAAGGCTTCAGACGTAAGTGAACTTGGCGAAGCTATAGTGGGGGTTGACTTAGATTTTCCCGATAGGACAGAGGTGAGTAAGGTTTTCCCTCTAATAATGAAGGCTAGAAAACTGAGGAAAATAGGAAGTAACGCTTTAGAAATCGCTTATGTTGCCCATGGGGGATATGATGCATTCGTTGACGTCAGAGGAGTGCTTACATGTGAAAGCTTTCTAGGCGCTAAGATCATATTAGAGGAGGCAGGGGGGGTTATAACGGACGGAGATGGAAGGGAGATAAAGGGAAAAGTGGATTTGAGCAAACGGTGGACTATTATAGCTTCAGGAAACAGAATTCTTCACAATGAAATCAGTAAAGTTTTGAAGGAAAAATAGAGGTTTTATTCGATATTTTCTGGTTCTGGAAGTCTTACCAGTATTTCGAGTTTGCAGTCGTTAGGTAGCCTCATGCGCTTAATCCAAGCTTCGCCTATTGATATGAGGAAAAAGACGCCTACAAGCTTTCCTCCAGCTTTTTCTGTTAAGGATACTAGAGCTTTCTGTGTCTCTCCCGTCCTAACCACATCGTCAACTATGAGCACATTGTCTTTATGTGACAATGCGTCCTGAGGTATGTAAAGGGTCATCACCACACCTGAAAAAGAGGGAACATAGTTTTCCTCGACGAAACGTTTTACGCCAACCTCGCGTTCACGCTTAGCAATGATTAATCTAGCATCGAGAAAATTTGCAACGTGAACGGCTATAGGAATTCCGTCGACTGCAGCCGTAAGAACTACGGTAACTTCCTTATCGGAGAAGGACTTTGCAGCCTTCTTTGCTATCAATCTTAGTAAGAGAGTGTCACTTATCAAGGTGGTGTTATTGAAATATCCTTTCTCGTCAAACCTTATCCGTCTTATGACCTCTTCTTCCAAGCTGAGCTTCTCTGCAAAGAGCTTGAAGAGCTCATCTGCCCTGCTTCTACTGGGCAACACATGACCTTTAACGTATCTGTTAAGAACAGTTATGGGTAGCCCTGTAAGCTCATGGAGTTCCTCGTACGTGTAACGCTCTTTCATGAGCTTGAGTAACTCAACGGCCTCCATACGCCTCTGAAGATCTATAATATGAGGCTCCTTAATCAAAAGGGTCTCACCACTGTGGAGCATATTTCCCCATGATCCTGTTAAAAAATATGGAATGTTATTTATTAACTTTTACTTTTACATGTAATATCTTAGAGGTTTTCGCCGAGATATTGCCCTTTATACCCTTCAGTCGGCTCCTCAAGCCTAAAGAAAACTAGCTGGACAATCCTCGCGTTTTTTTCCAATATGAAGCCGTGCGGATTGCCCACCATCATCAAGGACTCGCTCCTCCCATGATAGCCCGCATCGAAAACCGCACAGTAAATGGTTACCCCACACCTGAGGAGAGAAGACCTAGGAAAGCCAAGGGCAAACAAGTCCCTCGGTAGATTAAGCACCTCGTTAAAAACCACTTTATATACTCCAGGCTTCAAAAAATAAACGTCACCTTCAAAGTCAAGCTTAACAGCATCTGGAATCATCCTGTTTGCATTTGAAAAGTCGATGCGACCAAGATAATTAAAGGAATAAACATCTCTAAGAGATAGGTCAAAGCCATTAGGGGTCAACTGAACATTCAGGTCCAAGTACTCTCTGACTAAACCATGCTCAAGTATTAGTTTCCGCACTTCACTGCCGCTAAGTCCACATCCAAACATCATAAATCCCCTCATTGTTAGTTAATCGTGTGGAATACTGAAGAAAATGCAAGGAAAATAAAATTGGTATCACGCAGAAACTACAGTGAAGGATATGGCGGGTCTGGAGGGAATTCCACCATTTGGCTTTGAACCCTCGACCTCCGGCTTTCTCCAATGGACTTCCGAAGGCCGGCGCCCTGTCCTAGCTGGGCTTATCCCCCTTCCGCGGGCTACAGACCCCTTACAACCCGCCTATGTTTAGAAGAGATAATATGAGAAATTTAAACTCTTTCTTCAAGAGGCTGAACATTGACGATGTTATCAGCATTATTGAGCTTTTAGATGTACATTCCTTCTTCTCCGCCGCCAAATCCTCTTTCCTGTTGTTTTAGTATTTTTTCTACTTCTGCTTCTATTTCTCTCGCGTCCTGTATCAGTGACTCTGTTTCTACAGGTAAGCCATATTTCTCCTTCAAAACTTCTACCGCGACAGCTGCCGCTCTTGGGTCTGGACGACCACGCTCCGCGAAAGGAAGGATAGTAACAGCTGGAAAGTCATTTAGCTCAAATTGCGCCAGCATTAAGGCGAGGGGGCCAAAGACTCCCAGCTCCTCGTCCAAGAAGGGGGCGCCGAGTTTCAGCGCTTCCTGATATCCTGCTCCTGTCGCCACAACCCTGAAGGACTCGCTTCCCTGCTTAAACCTGCTGTCGAGTCCACCTATCAGGATCGCCTTACTAAACTTTTCTCTCACCACCCACTTTGCAAGGGTAAAAGCAAACTCTTTATGTTCATCCGCGTGGGGAAGAACTCTAGGGAAAAGCACGACGAAATTCTCGTACTTGAAAAGTTCGAAGGGAAGGGCGAGACATTTACCCTTAAACCAGACGAGCGGGGGGAGGAGCTTGGTTTCAACTACGCCTAGCCTTTCAAGGTCAAGACTCTTCACAATGTGCCTGACAGCGATATATCCTACCTCACCTATCACGCTGTGAAAACCCGTGATGAACGTACATCCCTCGAAGCGGCACTCCTTCTTCATATGAATCTTGACATTCATCCACATCACAGCCTTTACTTTGCATTTGTTTTAATTCTTGCAAGAGAAAGAAGAGGGACGTGTCTTTAAATTTTTATTTAGTAACCAAAAAGCGAGGGGGGTCATGAGGCCTTCTTTAATTATAAATAGAGGCTATATAAATAGAGGTTATTTATGTCGTGTTTAGGGCTTTAGTTTTCATCGGACTCGTTTGATCTCCGGGTTGTAATGAGGATTGAGATCAGCCTTTAACTTTCTCCGTGATCAAATCTGCTCTATGCATCCTCCCTTCTGAACTCATTCTAGTTTGCAGAGGCGTATAACAATGGAGGGCTCTCTCATCTAAAGCTAAGTTTCATCCATAAGCTGAGCGACGGCTAGGGCACAATACGTTTTTCAAGAATAGGCTTCACTTAATTAAGACCAATTAATCTTGGAGCTAGTTGCCACAGGGATCCGGCGTCTTTTCCTACGAGGTTCTAGGGTGGCAAAGGGAACAAAATCTTCTGCGGTAAAATATTTAAATACTCGTTTTTAGTGTTCTCTTACCTTGAAAGCAAAATGAAAGAGGTACGAGAGAGTGGGTAAGAAGTCACCTAAAGGAGAACATGCAGCGCGGACGCTGGCTAAAAAACGTAAAAAGTTTAGGTGGAGTAGCATATACTTCAAAAGGAGGGTGTTGAAACTTAAGCTGAAAGTAGACCCTCTCATGGGAGCTCCACAGGCACGTGGGATAGTAATCGAGAAGGTGGGTATAGAGGCACGACAGCCGAACTCGGCTATCCGTAAAGCTGTCCGCGTTCAACTTGCCAAGAATGGGAAACAAATAACGGCTTTCCTGCCGGGAGATGGAGCCCTTAACTTTGTGGATGAGCATGATGAAGTTATAGTTGAGGGTATCGGTGGCAGAAAGGGGAGGTCGTTCGGAGACCTTCCCGGGGTAAGATGGAAAGTCGTTAAGGTTAACGGCGTATCTCTTGAGGCGTTGCTTACAGGTAAGAAGGAGAAGCCGATGAGGTAGGAGGAGACGACTTTGAGCGATAAGAAAACAGCGATTAAGATCTTCGATTTGTGGGACGTGTCGAGCATTGAGGTGCGAGATCCAGGGATTAGGCAGTACATTAACCTTAAACCTATTCTTGTGCCTCATACTGGAGGTAGGCATGAGCACAGGAGGTTCATGAAAGCTAACGTCCCGCTGGTTGAACGATTAGCTAACAAGCTTATGCGTCCAGGGGAAAACACGGGGAAAAAAATCAAGGCGTTAAACATTGTGAGAAGCGCGCTCAAGCTTGTGGAGCTTAAGACCAATGAGAACCCTATCCAAGTGCTGGTGAGGGCTGTAGAGAATTCCGCGCCTCGAGAAGAAACCAGCAGGCTTATGTATGGTGGGGCAGTATATTTCACTGCCTGCGATATTGCCCCCATGAGGCGTGTTGATCTCGCGTTGAGGTTTCTAACAGAGGGGGCAAGAAAGAAGAGCTTTGGGAGCAGGAAAACTATAGAAGAGTGTCTGGCGGAGGAGATCATACTAGCTGCGAACAATGATCTTAAAAGCTACGCTGTGAAGCAAAAGGATCAGATAGAGAGAATAGCACTCTCTGCACGTTAGTATTAAAGTTCGGTTCATCAGGCTGTTTTTCATAATCTTGCTCTTCTTTTGTTAGTTAAAGGGCCCTTAAGTGGGGCAAGGTCAGAGGTTTGAAGATGAAATATGTTGTCGATACGAGCGTGCTTGTGGGCTCAGGAGTCACGAAGGAGATTGAAGCGGGAAAACTTGGAGATAATGTTGAAGTCATAATACCTCAGGTTGTGCTGGCTGAAATAGAATATCAAGCAAACATGGCTAAGGCCACCGGCTTTCACGGGCTTGAAGAGCTGAAAAAACTTAGGCAACTCGAAAAAGAGGGAAAGCTCAAAGTGCTGATTGTAGGCGAGAGACCTACGCTTCAGCAGGTGAGGCTGGCTCCTGGCGGGGAGCTTGACAACTTGATTCGGCGTGAGGCGGAGAAGCACTCTGCAACTCTTCTTACCAGTGACATCATTCAGGCCGCGATGTGTGAAGCCGAAGGAATAAAAGTAATACTGCTAAGGGAGGAGAAAAAGGAGAGAAGGAAAATTCAAGATTACTTCTTTGAGGATTCTCTTTCAATTCACTTGAAAGAGGACGTGCCTCCAATGACCAAGAGGGGAACTCCGGGGGACTGGAAGCTGGAAAAAATTTCCGAGAAGCCCATCACTAGGAAGGAGCTTGAGGAATTAGTTGCACAGATAATAGAGGAAGCCAAGAGCACGCCTAGGTCCTTTATAGAGATAGACGAGGAGGGTGCAACCGTTGTTCAGCTGAGAGAGTACCGTATAGCAATAACTAGGCCGCCGTTCTCTGAGAGAATGGAGATTACGGCTGTCCGTCCCCTGTTGAAGGTGACACTTGACGACTATGCTCCCTCTGAAAAACTGAAGAGAAGGTTGAGGGAGGAGGCGGAGGGGATACTTATTGCTGGGAGGCCAGGAGCGGGCAAGTCGACTTTTGCAAGCGCATTAGCTGAGTTCTACCAGAAGCAAGGTAAGATTGTTAAGACGCTTGAAAAACCTAGGGACTTGCAGGTCAGCCCAGAGATAACGCAGTATACTGCTCTAAGAGGAGATATGGAAAGGACAGCTGACGTCCTTCTACTCGTCAGGCCAGACTATTGTATATATGATGAACTTAGGAAAACAAAGGATTTTCAAGTTTTTGCCGACTTAAGGTTTGCAGGCGTCGGCCTTGTAGGTGTGGTGCATGCATCTAAGCCTATCGATGCTATTCAGAGGTTCATAGGGCGTGTCGAGCTTGGCCTCATATGCAGAATAGTAGACACAGTTATCTTCATAGAGGACGGAAAAGTTGAACAGGTTCTCTCGTTGAACATGACGGTCAAAGTTCCGACGGGCATGACAGAAGCAGACTTGGCGAGACCAGTAATAGAAGTTAGGGACTTTGAAACGGAGGAGCTTCAATATGAAATATATACTTTTGGTGAACAAACAGTAGTGGTTCCTATTTTGAGACATGTTAGGAGGAGCTCGAGGAGAAAGATAGAAGAAAAAGAAGTGAAGGCACCTGTAGATGTTGAAGTAAGGAAAAAACACGTTGTGCTCTCGTTCCCTGAAGAATATGCAGGTATGAACGTCGACGTGTATGCCGATGAAAAATACCTTTTCACATTGAGAGTGAACGAGGCTGGTAAAATAAAGCTGAGAAGAAACACAAGCTACGGGGAGATCATACTCAAGGAGATTGAAGAGGGAAAAAGGGTCTCGTGTAAGATTAGGTAGCCGACGCGGCAAGTATCTTCCAAGGATTTAGAAAATGTTTTTATTAAGTTTCAGCGAGTGAGAAGTTGGTAAGTGTCGATGGTGATATTTGAATGGCTGGGCGGAGAAAGTATACTCTAGGAATTTTGCTGCTTGTTTTCTTGATCGGCTTCTTAATTGGAGCCTTAATGATTTACGCATTAGTTCAGTCTGGATGGATTAATGTAGGAGGCGCAATTCCTTCCGTCGAGTTAACCTTCGTTTATAGTAGTGAAAAGCAGAAATGGATTGAAGAAGCTAAGTACGGGTTTGAACAGTGGTTTGAATCAACGTTCTTCATTGACGTGAAGTGTAACTTCATAGCTATGGGAAGCAAAGAAATGATAACGCAGATAGTTAATGAGCAGTTACGCCCCGTTGCATTTAGCCCAGCCTCTTCAATATGGATCCCATATCTTAATGAAAAATGGAGTGAAACTCATGGGGGAAAAATAGTAGATGAGACGGCGGCTAAACCACTAGTAAAATCCCCTATGGTCTTAGCAACATGGAATAATAGTTTCTACCAGCAATACCCATTCAAGGGAATACGGGATTTAATGGATATTGCGTTAAATGACCCAGACGGCGGCGACGGCGCCCTAAGGTATGGACACACTAACCCTCACCTTTCAAATAGCGGTGCAATGATAGTTCTACTTGAGTTTGCCGTTGCAGCCGGTAAAGAGCCAAAGGATCTCACGATCGAGGATCTCGCGAATCCGCTTATTCAAGGAAAGGTAAGAGCCTTAGAGGCTGAAGCAGTTCAGTACGGTGAAAGCACGGGATTCTTCGGCGACTGGGCGGTTGAAGGCGGGCCAAATGCTATAACAGTCTTCGCCGTCTATGAAAACGTAGTAATTTCGAAGGCAAAGGCAGCGAAGCAGGTATGGGGGGACTCTATTATAGCCGTCTACCCGGAGGAGGGAGTTCTAGTTTCTGATCACCCCTTTCTCATATTGAGTGCACCATGGGTCTCTCCGCTTCAAGTCTTTGCCGCAGAAAAACTGTATGAGTACCTTATGCGCCCAGAAGTTCAGCAGGCAGCCCAAAAGTATGGTTTCAGACCGGCTGACCCTAATGTTCCCTTAGACCCGTCGATCTTCAGTCCAGAGAGAGGGGTCAGCTTCACTATACCTTCTAAGGAACTATCGCCACCACCAGGATACATTTTAGAAAACGCGATCATAGCTTGGAATGCTGTGCGGAACCGGGGTGTTACGTAAAATGACGTGGAATGGAAAAATTGAGCGCCTAAGGGCTCTTAACCATATTGTGGAAAGCATCTTATATGCAAGGTGGTTTAATCTCCTTAAGGACTCACTTATCATACTAACTGTTATTGTCCTATTGCTGGCGCCGATTATATATATTACAAGTTACGTAGTGATTGACTGGTGGGAGATAAACTACAATGTTTTTAGTCATCCAATCATATACTCAACTAGGTGGGGGATACTTTGGGAGAGCTTACTCCTCTCGTTCAAACTAGCTTTTTACGCCACACTTATAGATGTCATTATTGGAGTTCCAATAGCGCTTGTACTGCAAAGCAGCAGCATGCCCGGTCGTCGTGTGCTGGACACGCTTGTTAACATACCTCTCGCGACTCCTACCAGCGCTCTAGGGTTCGCTACGCTCATTTTCTGGGGGACACGGGCAGGTATCGGCGGGCTACTAGGCCTTACTACAGGAGTGTTCACGCTTGACGAATTAATCGGGGGAGACATGCTGGGCATCCCTCCACTTTTATTACTGGCGCATGTTTCTTTTACCTTTCCCTATGTCGTACGTTCTGTCTCAGCAGTGCTTGAGGGCATAGATCCGTCATATGCTGAGGTGGCTCAGACCCTTGGAGCTAAGAGCTTCACAAGGTTCCGAACGGTCATGCTTCCATTAATGGCTCCAGGAGTGTTCGCTGGCTCCATACTTGCTTTTACGAGAAGCCTAGGAGAGACAGGAGCATCAATAATAGTTGCGGGAGTATTTACCACAGCTCCTATACTGGTTGTCGAGTGGAAGGCCGAGCTTTTAATCGCACCAGCGGCTCTCCTCAGCGCCATACTGGTATCCATGGCCTGTGTCTCCATATTCGTCTTTAGAAAGCTTATGGGCGCCGCCTTCACAAGAGCCATTTAAAGAGGGAACGTAAGATGATAAGATGGTTGAGAGTTGTGGTGCGTAAAGCTGACGAGGTATTATCCTACAAGCCAGTCAGGCTTGTAGGATACTCGCTGATATTTATATTGGTATCCTTCATGGTATTTGCTCCAGTATTTTACCTTTTTTATTACACTTGGAAATGGTGGAGCTACTCTCCTTACACATATGACTTCACGGAGGGAGTTCAGTACCAGTTCTTCTATTCAACGGCTAACGTTAACAAGAACTTCGTCGAAAGCTTGATAAACTCTATTTTGGTCGCAGCAGCAGTCACGGTAATCGATCTAGGAGTAGGAGTACCCGTAGGATTCTTTATGGCAAGGAAAAAAATATGGGGAATAAATATTCTGGACACACTGACAAATATTCCTCTGATAGTACCTTCGTCGGCCTTAGGTTTTGCAGTTTATCTGCTTTGGGGATCGTCTAAAGGATTATACCTTGTGGCGCCTGGGCTCTGGCTAATAATACTTACACATACCGTTTTCACGTCCCCCTATGTGATAAGGTCGGTTCATGCTCAACTGCTAAACTACGATGTCTCTCTGGAGGAAGCTGCAAGAGTCCTTGGAGCAAACCCGCTGAAAACATTCACAACGGTAACTCTGCCCATCATAAAGCCCGGCGTAATTTCAGGGGCAATACTCGCGTTTACGAGAAGTTTGGGAGAAACAGGAGCAACACTAGTTGTAATGGGGCCGATAAGAACAGTACCAGTTCTTATCGTGGACTTGGTAGAGCAGCACCTTTGGCCTGCAGCTGCCTTCGCGGCGACCATACTGATGCTAATCTCCTTCATATTCACGATAATCTTTAAGTATCTTGCCACACGAACATATTAAGCCAAAAACTTTACCAGTCGTCTTTAAATTGGGTTAATCTGGTGAAGAGCCGTACCGCTAAACTGGAGAAGGATAACCGTGAAGTTGAGTGGAATGAGCTTACTTGTAACTGGTGGATGTGGCTTTATAGGTAGCCACTTAGTTGACGAGCTTGTTGAGAAGAAATGTGATGTTGTTGTGCTGGATAACCTTTCAGGGTCTACTGTTGAGAACATTGAAGGACACGTTAAGAGCGGTAGGGTTAAGCTTGTTGTGGGAGACGTGAAGGATTACGAGAAAGTTAAAAAGTGCGTGAAGGACGTAGAGGTAGTTTTCCACTTTGCAGCTCAAGCGGATGTCCGGAGAAGCGTTAGTGACCCACGTTCCGATTATGAGATCAATGTTCACGGCACCATAAACGTGCTTGAAGCTATGAGGAATAGTGATGTTAAGAGAATGGTGTTTGCCTCTAGCGGAGGCACGCTTTATGGAGAGGCGATACAGGTTCCAACGCCTGAGAGTTTAGCTCCGCATCCCATAAGTCCCTATGGAGCAGCTAAGGCTGCATGTGAAATGTATCTTTCAGCTTATTACTCGTGTTACGGCATCTCGTCGTTGTCCTTGAGATATGCAAACATTATAGGTCCTAGGTCAACGCATGGTGTTATTTATGACTTCTACTGGAAACTCAAAAAGGATCCAAAAAAACTGGAAATTCTCGGAGATGGAAAACAGAGAAAATCGTACATGTATGTTTCAGACTGTGTTGACGCTACTCTTCATTTGGTGGAAAAAACCGACGGGTTTGACGTGTTCAACGTTGGTTCTGAAGAATCCCTGACAGTTAGAGAGCTGGCTGAAATAGTTGTCAAAGAGCTTGGACTTAACGATGTGGAGTTTCACTATACTGGGGGCAGAGGAGGATGGGTTGGAGACGTCCCGCTTTCCCTCTTGGACATTTCAAAGTTGAAGAAGACAGGTTGGAAGCCTAAGGTAACAATAGAGGAAGGCATAAAGAGATATGTGAGGTGGCTTATTACGAAATATGGAGCATTATGACCTAGTTGGCGGGAGACATGAAATGTAGCCGGTGCGCCAAATGTTGCCATGAGACAGAAATGCTTCTCTCTAAAAGGGACATTGAAAGGCTGGAGAGGAGGGGGTTTAAGCGAGAAGAATTTGCCGTTAAGCTTCCAAACGGGCTTTACCAGCTAAGAAACACGAATGGGAAATGCTATTTTTTGAAGGATGGATTGTGCAGCGTATATGATGATAGACCTGAGGGGTGCCGATATTACCCTATAGTTCTCTCCAAGGATGGAAAGAAGTGTATTCGCGACGATTTTTGCCCTAATAGCCATACAGTCTCTAAGAGGGAGCTAGAAGAAGCATGTCCTAAACTTAAAAGGCTCTACAGGGAGATTTTTCAGCTATCATTCCCTTCATAGGGTACCTCTAAGCGCCGCTCACCTACCTTCAAAAATATGTTTATCGGGATGCCCTCCCTTAATGACTCAGAAATAACACAGTACTTCCTAAAAACGTTAAGGCAGGGCTCTAGGTTTTCGGCAGTGTTTCCATCGGCCACATCAACTTGTAATTCGACATTTATTTCTCCAATTCGCACCATACCCTTCTTGCGCGTATACTTCCCACGAACCTTAACCCGCAACACTTTAATGGGGATGCTGAACTTTAGTGCCGAATAAATGAAGGATGATGCCACGCAACCACCCACAGATACCAATAAGTAGTCTGCTGGATTGGGAGCAGAGTCTTCTCCGACAGGGTCAAGTTCATCCATGAAAAACTTGGGAAAACCATTAACTGTGACCTCGAAAAGAAAGTTCTTAACCCAGTTAAGTTCAGCCTCAAAGAACTTGGATTTGCCGCGTTTCATGTAACAGAACCCCCAAAGAACAATACCTAGAAAAGACGACTCCCGAATAAAAATTTGGCTGAAGAAAGTGTAAATGAAGGACGTCAACTAGCCATTGAACCTTTGGTATTTGCGGGGGATTAAGTGCACTTCCTTTTAAAGACCGCAATTAATGTAATGCCATTATAAAAGGAGGAATGACCATAACACTTTACACTTACTGTTAAAATTAGAAGTGCGTGTAGCATGCTGAGGTTTAAACGTTCTTGGAGAAGTTGTATAGGAAAATACTATTAGTGGAAAAATAGTTACTCCGAAATTTTCTATGGCAATAAGAGGGGAGTTCAGCTATGAAAATTCAAGGGTTACGAAGGTAGCGAGGCGACAAAACGGAAAGAACATGTAACTAATAAAAAAGTTTTTATTTGGAGTGGTATCGTGAATGGTGTCGGAAAAACTGGAAGAGCGTTGTAGCCTTGAGGATACTGAAGGAGGCTATGCTTGAGATTTGTAGATCGATTTCAGATTGTGTTAAAAACGTTAATGATGAGGAAGTGGATAAGCTAATTGATCTTCTTCTTGAGATATGGAAGAATAATAAAAGGGTATTTGTTACGGGGGCGGGAAGGTCAGGGTTAATGGGGCGCGCGTTCGCGATGCGCCTCATGCATCTTGGCTACGAGGTTTTCGTCGTTGGAGAAACTATAACTCCCGCGTTAAGGGAAGGGGATATACTCATAGCCATTAGTGGTTCCGGCACAACTAAACTCGTCTTGGAAACGTCAAAGATAGCGAAGGAGGAGATTGGAGCTAAAGTCGTAGCCATCACTTCATATCCTGATTCGCCGCTGGGTAAAATAGCAGATCATGTCGTTGTCGTTAAGGGAAGAACTAAGAGCGAAGTCGAGAGCGATTATCTCTCACGCCAGATGAGAGGTGAGCACTCTCCGCTGACACCCTTGGGAACGTTGTTTGAAAGCAACGTGTTGGCTTTTCTAGATGGATTAATTGCTGAATTAATGGAGAAGACGGGCAAAAAAGAGAAGGACCTCGAACGAAACCATGCTAAACCAGATGGAGTAGTTGCTGCACTAAAAGGGGAAGAGTAAAAGCCTAAGTAACAGAAAGTGAGAAGGAAGAAAAGTAGGGGGTATCCATAAGTCCTAGCCGGGTTAAGGTATCATGAAAGAATTTCCTAACCCAGCGATTATTATAGGTTCACGGAGAAGCTTAATGGAGTTCTCTACAATTTCTAATGCCTTTTTAACTAGTTGTGCATTGTGGTTTATTCTGCTTGAAAGTTCATCTTCTGTCAATTTTACTAGCACAGAAAGAATTGGAAGTTTTTTCCTTGCAGCTATGGATTCAAGCTTGAACTTTAACGGTTCATATGTTACGGCCACGCCTGCCCCCTGAGCGACTGCAACACCATTTTCCCCCTTCAGTTTAGGTTGAGCCGAAATAAGAATTATTGATGGATTTTTCAGTCTGCGTATTTCTTCCAACAAAACTTCGCTTAAATCCTCTTCAGTTCTCGCACCGGGCCCTCTTGGCCTAACAATAACCACGCGTTTTCCATTCAACTTGTTTTCCGCGACAATCACACCTTTCTTGGCTTCAATTCTTTCAGCACCCTCCATTAATGCCTTAGCCACTAGCGGACCTACGCCATACCCGATGGGGTGCTTAGGATCTTGAAGGTAGCATTTCAAGATGCTGAAACTTTTTTCTGCGATGAGTTTCAAGAAGGGTAGCTGAGAGAGGTCTTGAACTAACCCTGCCAAGTTCTTTGATTTCAAACCAGTCAAGTAAAGGTGCCTCACCAGCTTATGCACCCTGCCCAGCTTAGACGCCTCTAGGAAAACCTGCTTTAAGGTAACCTTGCTTTCCTCATCATTCGATGTTAACAGACTGTTCACTTCTTTCTCTATCTGTTGCCTCGCGTCATCCAGAACGTGCTTTAACCTATCTACTGATCCCACCGGGTCAGACTCTTCGGGGGGTATGACGAAAAAGTCGGATATGCGGGCGTAGACGCGCTCCGCCTCCTCAGGGATACCAAGACGCATGAATTCTTTTTTGAAAATTTCCTTGAACTCGGTTTCCATTTTCTCTAGGAGTCTCAGTACTTGTTTAATTCTTCTGAACTCCAATGTGAATACCAATTCTTGCCTGTAACTCACCAAGAAACATATGATAAACAAAGCAGTATAACTTATAATATAGCTGATAAGCTGGTAGGTGGAATCGATCATTCACGTTCACCTTTCTTGCTTTCCAAAAAGTTTTTCATCCTAGAAAGCTCTTGAATAAGATGCTCTATTACTTCCTTTTTTAATGTTAGGTATCTAATGAGAGAGTCAATTTCCTCAGGTGAAAGATCTGATGATAGATGGAAAGGAGGAAAAGGAGGGGGAAAAAGAGGGGGAAATGGAGGGGGAGGAAGCAGGGAGTCGATTTTGAAAGCTGATTTCTTTAGAAGAAGCATGAATGCTCTTGCCATACGGCGTCTTTCCTCGAGCATCTCGTAAAGCTCTTTTAATCCCTTTTCGGTTATGTAGTAGCATTTCCTTTTACGAGTAGATGATTCTTCCTTGATCCAGACCCCCGTCACCAGCTCCTGTTTTTCCATCTCTCTAAGGAGAGGGTATATGTTTCCGCTAGTTGACCTCAACCATCCACCAGTACAGTTCCTTATGAGTTTCATTAATGCGTAGCCATGAAGAGGTGTTTGACTGAGAAGAAGGAGTATTAGAAACTTTGTTGCACCCTCCTTAGCCTTGCTTAGCAACGTTTCAAAGCCGGACTCAAACATCGGAAGAGCACCTTTAAATTTAATTTAGCAATTTTCAGGATTATGTTATTTCAAATATATTTTTAAACACAATGGGAAATATGTTGTGAATAGACATATATTTTCGCGTCCCAACACTGTGGGAGGCATTTTAATGCCGATAGTTGAAGTCAGAAACCTCAAAAAAGTGTACAATGGAAGCGTTACCGCCCTAAAGGGCATAAGTTTTGATGTAGAAGAAGGAGAAATCTTCGGCTTCCTTGGCCCGAATGGAGCAGGAAAAACCACGACGGTTCACATTCTATGTACTCTTACCACACCAACGGGTGGTTCAGCCAAAGTGTGTGGGTTTGATGTTGTGAAATATCCAGATGAAGTGAGGCGAAGAATAGGATTCGTCCCACAGGATATAAGTGTCGATGACGAATTAACAGCAAGGGAAAACTTGGAATTGCACGCTAAATTGTATCATATGCCTAAGGATCTTAGGGAGAAGAAGATTGAGGAGATGCTCGAGCTCGTTGGACTTAAGGAGCGGGCGGAGAGCCTCGTTAAAACTTTCTCGGGAGGCATGAGGCGTAGATTAGAAATAGCGGAGGGACTACTTCACAACCCAGAGGTATTATTTCTAGATGAACCCACGATAGGCTTAGACCCTGCAAGCAGAATGACTATATGGGAACAGTTGAGGGAACTGAACAAGGAAGGAGTAACCATTTTCATTACAACGCATTATATGGACGAAGCTGACAGGCTTTGTAACCGAGTAGCGATCATAGACCTAGGAGAGATAAAGGCAATAGGCAAGCCGAATGAGCTTAAAGAAGATGTGGGAGGGGATGTGATAATTCTGAAGACGAATGATTCAGACAAACTACTAGAAAGACTGCTTAGCCTTCCATTCATCAAGGAAGCTACGTCGCAAAACGGCACATTAAGGGTAACCGTTGGAAGTGGAGAAAAAGTGATACCGTTAATTTTCGAGGAAGCAAGAAGTTTGGGGGTTAACATAGAGTCCGTCTCCTTGAACAAACCTACACTGGACGATGTCTTCGTCAAGTATACAGGAAGAAGCCTGAGGGATGAAAAAACCGATAAAATAGAGAGGTTTAAACAATACATGATAATGAAGAGGAGGAGGCGGTAGGATGATAAAAGAAGCGTGCTACGTGTGTGAAAGGGAGCTCAGGCACTTTATCAGAATGAAAGTCCAAATAATATCGAGCATAGTTACGCCAATAGTTTGGCTAGTCTTCTTCGGCTACTCGATGAACATTATATCCTCCGGGCTAGGAGGAGTAAACGTGCTAAGTGTTTTAATCGGAGGGGAAAGAAGCATTTTCCCTTACTTTCTTACCTTGGCATTAAACGCTACACCGCTTCAGAGCCTAATAATTCAGAACTACCTAGGAATCTCTTACCTAGATTTCTTCTACTCAGGTGTTATTGGAGTAACGGTAATGTTCGCATGTGTTTTCAGCGGCATATCAATAATATGGGATAAAAGATTCGGCTTCTTTAACAAACTTCTCGTAGCCCCCATCCCTCGATTATCAATAATGCTTGGAAAAACCATGTACGCAACGATAAGAGGGCTAATTCAGGGAGTCATAATTCTCGGACTTAGTTTCCTAATTGGAGCCCGAATACGGACGGGCATGATGGGGGTAGCGTTAGCATTAGTATTTATGCTCATGATAGGTCTTGGCCTTGGGGCATTCTCTATGTCCCTAGGAATTAAGCTTGCAGACCAAGAAGCATTGTTTGGAATAATAAACATGATAACACTGCCACTCTTCATTTCGAGTGGTGCATTCATGCCCGTAGAAACAATGCCAGGCTGGCTTCAAGTTATCGCCTATGGAAACCCGTTAACATACCTTGTTGATGCGTTAAGGCTATGTCTGCTTGGCGGTCCATATTCCGCCCTTGGATTCCCATTCTCACTTATAGATGTGGCACCAAGATTGATGAAGAATCTAGTAGCACTTTCCGTGTTCACGGGAACATTCTTAGTAATTGGTACATTGCTATTCAGAGGTTCAGTTAAGTAGACAACGGATGAAAAATGATAAACATTGTTGTTTTAACTACCCCCTTAAGGCTTCCGTTAATGGAACTCCTGGATGTGCAAAGAGATTGCAGTCAGATGGGTCAAAGTATATCGAAACACTATCACCAACTTTAACTGAACTGTAGGGTGAAGCGTACGTGGTGACCCGCACACCATTTGCAAGTAGAACAGTTACCTTAACGATGGAGCCCAAGAATAAAGCGTCTTCAATTACACCCTGAGGAGATCCTTCCTCAACACTGCCAAGAGTAATGTTTTCAGGTCTCACAGCCACAACAACCCTACTTCCTTTTCTGAAGCCGCTATTTTCATCCTTCACAACAATGCGGTCTCGGCTTCCTTCTAGTTTAACGGTCATAATGTCGCGTGACTTTTCGATCACAAAACCCTCAAAAAAGTTCATTTCTCCAACAAAGCCAGCAACAAAAAGAGTTTTTGGCTTAAGGTAAATATCCTTCGGGGATCCAGCTTGCTCAACTCGTCCTCTCCGCATAACGATTATTCTGTCGCTAACCATCATAGCCTCTTCAGTATCGTGTGTAACATGGATGGCGGTCACTTCTAAGTCCTTCACAAGCCTTCTAATTTCACGTCTCAACTCAACCCTTATTTTTGCATCCAGAGCTCCAAGCGGTTCATCGAGTAGGAGAAGGCGAGTCTCCGTCGCTAACGCCCTAGACAAGGCTACACGTTGCTGCATTCCTCCACTAAGTTCCTTAGGGTAAGCATCCTCACGCCCACTTAAGTTAACGAGGTTCAGCATTTCCCTCGCTACTTCATTTATCTTGAACTCATCCCACCCTCTGACCCAAGGACCATAGGTTACATTTTCCCAAACAGTCATATGAGGAAAAAGAGCATAATTTTGAAAAACAAACCCTATTCCCCTCTCCTCCGGAGGGACGTTGCTAACATCCACATCATCTATCAGCACCTTTCCTTCGTCAGGTTTAACTAAACCTGCAATTATACGCAGAGTGGTCGTTTTACCACAGCCACTAGGACCCACAACAGAAACATACTCTCCATCCTCTATTCGCAAATTAACATTATTTGCGGCAATGATCCTGCCAAACCGCTTACTTACATTAACAAGCTCAACCGTAGGCAATACACCACCCAAAGACCAATTGACACTAAAGGGGACATTAAGAGCCTCAAACAAACATAGAGAAAGAAATAAATAACTTTTTCTTCATCCATTCAGTAAACTCGGGGTTGTCGATTAATACGCTGACAAATTAACTTTACCCCACTATATTTGCTGCTCTATTTAAATGGTTTATAAATAGGGTGCTGAAAACCCATGAAAC
>JAHLWX010000020.1 GCA_019057675.1 Candidatus Jordarchaeum sp. LHC_1308 | reverse complement strand
ATTCTTGACCCGCCCAGTTCAGATAGGGCGAGAAAGATTATTAAGTTACTGGAAGAGCTTGTGGAGCTTGGCGCTGATGTTTCAGTCTACTTTTTAGGGGACGGGGTCTACTGGGGGGTTAAGGGACGCCTTGAACAGGTTGTCAGACATGGGATAAGGTTTTTTACGGGAGAGAATGATCTTGAGGCAAGAGGTGTCCGGGGAGAGCTTCTCTCGGAGAAAGTTGACGTTCTTCCAGATGTAATCGATAGGTTGATTTATGAGGTTATGGAGGAGGCGGAAAGAGTTCTAAGCGTTTAGGGGGTTTCCTCGGTGAAAACGTTGATCATAATTCTGCATCGGGGACCTTACGCTTCTCAGAGGGTTGACATAGGACTGAATATCGCCGAGAAGGCGCTGGAGAAGGGGTATGGCGTTAACGTTTTTCTCTATATGGACGCTGTGCACGCTCCTAAGAGGGGACAGATGCCGAAGTATTTTCCCAACATAGGTGAGAGGCTCCGCATCCTAGTTGAGAAGGGGGCAAGAGTTAGGGCGTGTTCTCGGTGCGCGGCGGCTAGGGGATATGTTGAGGGAAACGCTGACGGAGGGGTTTACCCTACAAGCCAGTATGTTGACGGAGTGAGTATTATTAATCTGCGTGAGCTGGGGAACTGGATTAAGTCAAGTAATAAAGTGTTGGTAGTTTAGGGTGGTGGTCTGGTTCGACAGAGCAGTGCTGTTCATCACGAAGCCACCTTATGGCTTAGAGGACTGCTTTAGCGGGCTCTACGTAGCGGTCGCGTTCCTTAACAGTGGTATTAAGTGTAGCGTGGTTTTCTTAGGTGACGGGGTGTATGCGGCCCTAGCTCGGCAAAACTCCGAGAAGCTGTCAGTGCCCAGTGTTGAAGACGTCGTATACGTCCTGCTTTCTGAGGCTAAGCTTTACGCTCACAGGGAGTCTCTGCTCGAGAGAGGAATATCTGAGTCGAATCTTATAAAAGGTGTAAAGCTGATTAGTGACCGTGAAGTGGCGGAACTACTGGCAAGTGAGGGGGAATGCATAATAACATTCTAAAGAAGGGCGACGCATGGTGCTTCCGAGGGGACTGTGTGAGGAGCTAGATGGCTTCTAGATAGGATGGTGATAATATGATTGAGTTTTGAATGTTTTCCGCTATTATTCTCACGAGAGGTTCGATGGCTTAAGAAGTTATTAATTCAAATATAACGATAAATTTAAAAGAAATGGTTCTATTCCTGTTTTTAGAGTCGGCTTAGCTTGCTAAAGGGGAGGTTTTTCCATGCATAAGGTTAAGGTGGATGTTTTTATTCCTGTAGGTGCTTGCGCATGTCAGTTTGCTCACTTTATGGATAAAGTGTTTAGTGTGCTTGTGAAGTATCGCGATCAAGTGGAATTTGAGATCAAGTCATCATTCTCAGAAGAGGCGAAGAAATACAAAATTGGCAGTAAAGGGGTTGTCGTGAATGGCACAGAAGTGTTCCCAGAGCATTTCAAGCCGGACAAGCTTGAGAAAGTTATAGAGCAGATAATTAAAATAAAAGAGGAGAAGGTAATGGAAGCTTAGTTTCCGCTCACTTCAAACCTGCCTTTTGCTTTTCGATTCTCTTCTGCTCCTCCCTTATTTTAAATTCAACTAGTTTGGCGTATTCTTCGGCCTCCATGAGGTTTAAGAAGTCTGCTTCAGAGTTGCTTGGATCGATTTTTAGTAGCCACCCTTCGCCATAAGGATCCTGGTTCAGAAGCTCGGGGCTTTCTTTGAGTCTATTGTTTACTTCGACTATGTGGCCGCTCACCGGAGAGTAAACTCCTAAGACGGCTTTCACCGATTCGAGTTCACCGATTTCCTCGGACGCTTTTACTTCACGCCCCTCCTCCGGCAGGTCTACGTAGAGGACGTCGCCTAGTAGCAGCTGGAAGTAGTCGGTGATCCCGATAACGACGGGCGACGTTCTTCTCGCCCAAATATCATTCTGAGAGTAGAAAAGCCCTCTCGGAATCTTCACGGTGAACTTTCCGGTGACGAGTTCTATAATTTGATTGTTCATTTCCGAACCCTCTCAATGACTAATTCTAAGAGTCACGTACCGTTTGATCCTTCATTTCACCTATTATTCTGTCTACTTCACCCGCTATTTTTTCGGCTATTTTTCTAGCTAGTTTTTCTCCTTCCTCGTCAAGTGCTTTCCTAGACTTCGCCTTTAGCCCGCACTCTTTAACTATGTCTGAAACCTTTACCACAGCTGCCACCCTTCCACCGTTCATCTTAATGATCTTCTCGGCGCATCCCTTATCGCACCCATCAACTATAATTGTTGGCTGCCTTCTGACAAAGGCCCGTTCGTCCTCCTTTCCGGATATGTAAAGCGGCAGGCAGATGACCATAGTCTGCGTTGGCCTTAGCTTCTCTATAACGATTCGCGCGGCTATGCGGGTCACGACACCTTCAGGCACCTCTTCGCCTCCACACGCAACAATGCCAACCATGGGAATGAACATGTGCTACGCCTCCTCCGAGTTCAGTACCTTGTCAACTTCGCGGCTGACTTTCTCGGCTATTATCTCAGCCAGCTTTCGACCATTTTCGTCGAGCTCTATCACGGATGCCCTGTCAGGCTTTAGGTTCCTGTGCTCCCTGAGGAGCTTTGTGACCTCGAACACCACGGTTGGTTTACAGCCGGCGCTCTCAACGGCGAAGCTGGCGCATTTCGAGGGGCAACCATCAATCACTATGCAAAGGTTGTCTTTAACCAGTTGCCTAACATCGCCGTCATTCACTATGAGGCGTGGGAGGCAGACAGTTAGTGTCACGCCGGGTTTGAGCTTTTCTATAACCCTGTAGGCTGCCTCGCGCGCTATGGATCCGTATGTTTTCCCTACGCCACTACAGGGGAGAACCACAAACTTCTTATCCAACAGTAACCGCCTCCCTGATCAATTTTCTCAGCTCCTCTTTTTCAGGAACGGTGCAAACGCTTTTCACCTTTCCGTTTACCACTATTACGGGTGTCAGCATTACCCCCTTTTCCTTTGCCTTTTCAGCGTATGGGGCCAGCCAATTGTCTATTCCCTTAAAGTCACGTTTCTCGAAAAGCCTGTCCAGCTTGCTGGTATCGACGCCTAGACTGTCAAGGAAGACGTGCGAGTCCACTATGCGCCCATACTTCTCAGACTCCTCCGAGCCGGCAGCAACGTGCGTTATCTCTATGTCCAAGCCTTCCTCGCTTTTTATCTCCCTAAGCAGCTTGAGGATCCTGCGGCACCTAATGCATGGAGGATTTGGTCCAACCACAACTACGCGCATGATTCCACCACTTTTAAAAACTTAAGATCATAATACGTCACGAAGCCTGTAGCCGGCATCTATAGGCACGAAAACGTGCATAATATAAAAAAGTATCGAACATTAACGATAAATTTTTCAAAAATTGTTTATACCATAAAAAATATACTTAAAAATAATGGACGCTAAAATATGTGAAATTTGTTAAGTTAGTGGCACCACGCCCAACATAACATTTACACCCGTCACGGGAAACATATGGCAGAATGAAGAATCATGCACCCGGGCAATCGACACAGTAATCTCCAGCTGTCGCGCCTAACAGAAAAACTCGTCGCATAACCAATCAGATATTTCACATTTATTAAAGAAAATCTTAACCCTGACTAGAAGTTTCAGAGAAATGATTGGAAGGCCGCCTAATCGGATTAAGCGCCTGTAAATACAACTTCTCTTCTTACGTTTGTTACCTTGAACTTTGGCTTAGTTGCGGGTGAGTATATTTAATTTTTCAATTATTTACATATAGCAATATTTTTAAGTTAATGAACTCACTGTAACTTGGCAACAGCGATATGAAATCTGATCTTTGGGGGAAAAATATTTATGACACATGAAAAAGCAGGCAGTAGAGGATCATTCATTAAGTTACTGATACCTCCGAGAGTGAGGGAAGTCAAGATAACAGAGGTTCTTCCTTGTCTCGCTGCCGAGGACAGGATACGGATCGTAGGTAACACCGGAGAGAAATTAAGCGACATTCTCCCAGTCATTTACTTGTACATACCCCAAGCAACATATAGCAGAGAGTCAGACTCTGTAAGCTTCATGTTCGAGGAGCATTTAATAACAATTTTCGGCGAGGGAAAAATAACAGCCACAAACCTGAAGGACAGGGACGAGGCAATGCGCATCCTAAACTATGTCAAAGACTTACTGAATAGGGCGGCAGTCTACGTTATCCGGTATGGGACGCCAACTCCAGAGTTCATAAGTAGCAAGCCCAAGGTCAACCCCATCGAAATCAACAAGATCCTGCCGAAGAAGGACTGCGGAGAGTGTGGCGCATCCACATGCTACGGTTTCGCCGTAAAGCTAGCACTTGGTGAATGCGAGCCAAGCCAATGCCTCTACCTTGACGCAAACGGCCGAAAAGAACTGCAAAAGAAAATACATTTCATTCGAATATAGCAAACATCCTTTTCTCAAACACTACGGGACGAGTCACTCGTCCAATTTTCTGGACGAGTATTATTTCAGCGAGATGTGAGGACGCCAATACGAAGTTAACTTGGAGCATGAAGTAGGGGGATGCTTCCAGAGAGGGACAGAACCGCATTTATGAGCAAGAAGTGAAAGAAAACCAATACAAGAAAAGTTGCAACTAAAAGTGCCAAGAAGAGGAAAACGAGAAAAACAAAAATAAAAAGGGTGAAGAAAATGGAAGAGGTCAAAGGAGGTCTCAGTCTTCTACTTCTTTCCAGTTCATTTCGTCCTTGGAATAGGCTGCAAGTTCATATTCGCTCGTCATCTCAATAGCATTATTTGGACATGAGAGGGCGCATTGTCCGCAGAACATGCAGGCTGCTAGGAATATTTTTGGTCTTTTTCCTGTCTTCGTTCTTTGTCCTTCGGGTCTAGTGTCTGGAACCATTGTTATTGCCCCTGTGGGGCAGTCTCTGGCACATAGGCTACACCCGGTGCACCTGTTAACGTGGTATATGTGCCGCCCCCTGTACCCTTCTGGAACCGGGAGTTTTTCGAATGGATAGAAAACTGTTGCTGGTTTTTTTGGTAGGTGTTTGAGGAGTAGAGGGACTATTGCTGCTGGTCGGGGCATGTTCATACACCTCCTACAGCATGCTTAAGGCTATTATTATTAATGTGGAGGCGAATTTCCATCCAAAGACGTCCAAGTAGACTGCTACTTGTATTGCTGCAATGTTGAATATTGTTAGAGGTATAAGGTATTTCCATGCGCCAGCGGTAACTTGGTCTATTCTGAACCTTGCAAATGCAGTTCTTAGGAGTGCTATTAGGAATAATACTGCGAAAAGCTTGACAAGGAACCACCCTAAGCCAATTATGTACCCCAGCGGGAAAGCGCCGAGCATTCTTTCGATGGGAGTTACTCCTATAGTGCTTCCCGGGCCGTATGGTCCTCCTAGGAACAGTGTAGCGGCTAAGCCTGCTCCGAATATCATTTCGAGGTCTCCTGATGCTCTGAAGAGTGCCAGTTTCTTTCCTGAAACCTCTGTTTGCCACCCTGCAACTATTTCGGTGTGAGCTTCAGGAATGTCGAAGGGAACCTTCTCCATTTCAGCCATGAGGGATACGAGCAACGAGGCGAATGATATTGGCGCCACCAGTATCAACGGTATTCTAGTGATCGCTTGGAAAGCGGTAATATTTCCAATGGTTAATACTTGCAGGGCTGAGAAGGGCTGGAGCTGCAGTATGGGGGCAATGTAAAACGTCAATAACTCGGGTGCGAAGGTTGAAAGTAACAGGTACTGCTCGAGGGTTAACGTTGGAAGGTTAAGTATTCCCATGAATGCCAGCATCTGAGCGACTTGCCTAGGGGTTGACATATAGTTCGCAACGACAAACGCAGGTGTTAGCGCTGAGAGGGCAAGTGGAACCTCGAAAGCTACCAGTTGCAGGCCAGACCTAACTGTTCCAATTTCTCCGAATCTACTGGTTGAGAACCAACCTGTGAGGATCACCGTAATCGTGTACATTGTTGCCAAGAATATCAGGAAGACGAGGTCTCCTTCGAAGCTGATTATCCCCGTCCCCTTGTAGACTGGTAGGAACATGACCATCGTGAGTGCTATGGTGAACGCAACTATGGGCGTCATCGTCAAGCTTTTGACATCAGCCCCTTTCTGCACGATATCCTCCTTTGCTAGGAGCTTTATGAAGTCCGCTAGGGGCTGGAGAATGCCGTGCCACCCCGTGTAGAAGGGGCCAACGCGGTGCTGAAGACGTCCGTGAACCTTCCTATCAAACCACTCGCCGACGAGTGCCAGAGCAAACATGAAAAGGGCTCCCGGAAACACTAGAATCTTGAAGAGCTCTTTCACAACGCCCAGAGCTGTGGTTTGTTGAACGAGCAAGTAGAGGAGGAGCATGTTCATGCTCATTTTTCCATCCCCACTCGAGAACCGTCCTTCATTCGCCCTTAACCATAATTTATAGGTTTCCATTAAAAATTAAACTAAATGAAGGATTTCCCGTGGAGAAGCTACCATCGCTTCTCCCTCTCGTTGAACTCCCTGCTATACTTGCGAAGCTCCTCCCTAGTCCAAGTCCAAGTTTTCCCCTTCTCAATATCCACAAACGTAACCCTATCCTCGCATGAGAAGCATGGATCAATGGACGCCAATGCTATAGGCACATCAGCAATGTAGCATCCCTTAAGAATTTCTGCCAATGAGAGAATGTTTGCCATCGTCGGAGTCCTTATCTTAACTCTGTAAGGCTTATCCGTTCCATTGCTCTTCAAGTAGTACACCAACTCGCCCCTCTGAGCCTCAAACCTAGAGTAAGCCTCCCCCTCAGGAACACGCCTAATAAGCTTCTCTGGCATAATGTCCCCCTTCTTAGGCATGTGGTCAAGGCACCACCTGATAATCTTAATGCTTTCAATAGTCTCCAGCACACGCACCACAACTCTGCCAAACGTGTCACAGGTGTCCCAAGTTATAAGCTCAAAGTCTGCCTCGTCATACTTTAAGTGCGGGTCATTCTTCCTTACGTCAAACTTAACTCCAGAAGCACGAATAGTAGGACCGACAGCCCCAAGCTTGACACCAGTTACAGGATCAAGCACACCAATGTCTTCAGTCCTCTTATGAATCGTGCTCTCCTCGAGGCACAGCTTCTTGTAGTAGTTCGTCCTCTCCTCAAGGTAGTCGAGACCTTTCCTGATTTTGTCTGCAAGCTCAGGAGAAATATCCCGCCTGACACCGCCAAGAATGTTCATTGCATAGTTAACCCTGTTACCTGAAATAGCCTCAAGCAGATCCATGACAACCTCCCTGTCTCTCCACACATACATGAACAAAGTCTCAAATCCAATCTCCAGTCCGGCAGCACCAAGCCACAAAAGATGACTATGAATCCTCTCCAGCTCAGCAACAATAGTCCTAATAAACTGCGCCTTCTCTGAAACTTCGATGCCACCAGCCTCCTCAGCCGCCATCATAAACGTGCACTGGTGGGCATTTGAACATATGCCACACACTCTTTCTACTAAGAATGCTCCTTGAATGTATGTTCTGTTTTCGAGTGCTTTTTCAATTCCACGGTGGACGTAACCAATTCTGGGTTTTACGTCGACGACAGTTTCCCCCTCAACGATTATCTGGAAGTGCTCAGGCTCGTGAAGCGCTGGATGTTGGGGTCCTATCGGGATTATATTTCGTGACATTTATTAACACCTCTATCAGTTTAGAATGTAAACGAGATTTATATTTATATTTGTTTTCATTCTTCTCCTTGTTGTGCGGGTTGCCAGTCTTTTCGGAGTGGGTAGATTCCCTTAGGCCAGTCTTCTGGGAGAATTATGCGTTCGAGGTTGGGGTGTCCTTCGAACACTACGCCGAGGAGATCGTGAACTTCGCGCTCGTAGAAGTTGCTTGAGGGCAGTATGTCGGTTATGGTTTCGAGTTTAGGGTTTGCTTTGGGAACCATTGTTCTTACCATGATAGCTGTTTGAGGTTCTTTAAAACTCCAGAGGTGGAATATTACCTCTATGTTTTCTCCGAGGTCGACGCCTGTTATTGTGGAGACATGCCATAGGTCCCAATTGTCTCTCATGTATTCTATGGCTTTTCTGTGTGCTCCGGGTTTTACTTTTAGGTGGATTCTTCTTGGTCTTTTGATGTAGGCTTCTTCGACTTGTGGTCCAAGGGCTGCTTTCAGTTCTTCAAGTAGTTTTTCTTCGTTTTTGCTTTCTTTCTTTTTCCTGCTCATTTTATCCTCCTCTCTTTATAAATTTTGGAGTTTGGCGAGGAGTTTGGCTACGCCGTCTATTATTGCTTCAGGCTTGGGTGGGCATCCTGGGACGTAGATGTCGACTGGGATTGCAGTATCTATGCCTCCTTCTATGCCATAGCACCCTTTGAATACGCCTCCTGTACACGCACAGTTACCGACTGCCATTACAAATTTGGGGTCGGGGACTTGCTCATAGAGTTTTCTGAATCTGGGCTTCATTTGCTTCGTGATTGGCCCAGTGCAAACGAGGACGTCGGCGTGTCTGGGGCTACCCATAAGTATGATGCCGAAGCGTTCGACGTCAAAGCGTGGCATTAATGTGGCTAAGACTTCTATGTCGCAGGCGTTACACCCACCGGTATTTAGGTGAAGTATCCATGGTGATTTTATTCTTGCCCATTTTATGAGCCTGCTGAGAAGGCCCATCGTATCACTCTCAACATGTTTATCATTTAAACTATTTTGACACGGGGAGAATAGAAGCGATCTCCCTTTTTACTTTTTCGTTATCACAACCCATAAAACACGGCAAAACGTAACTGGGAAATTGAGATTCTGCTGAAAACTTGGCACCCGCCACAACATCAAGAACGCATAAAAACTCAAGAACGTCTCTCCTGGGGAAAAATACTCTTCGATAAACGCCACCAAGCTCGACGGCCGCCGCCAATGTTCCCCTCATTAACTATAGACGAAGACGCATCACCCACTCAACGAAAAAGTAAAAAGTGAGGAGAAAATTTTTAATTCGTGCGTCTTAGTGGTTTGTGATCTTTCTCTGTTCACGTGGAGGTGGAGAAATGTCTGGTTTGCTGACCTTGGGGATCGCTGTCCTAGTAAGTTTCCTAGTGGCATGTGCGATCTATTTTACGGGGAGAATGATTGGTGCTAAGGGTGAGAAGACGCCGGCTAAGCTGGATCCTTATGCTTGCGGTGAAGAATATCCTGCTGAAAAGTTTCAGTACAGGGTACATTTGGTTTACTACGCGATATTCTTCATGTTGTTGGAGACTGCTGGAGTAATAGTGTTTACGTCTTCTTTCAGTGACCCGTTATATGCACTGATATACATGGTGTTCTTGGTAGTGGCTGCGCTCCTCGTCCTCTACAGGAGATAGACTAGCGATCTCAATTCGATTTGCTATCAAGACGTTTCTTTTCCCTCTCTTTTTTGAGTAATGCACATGAGAGCTGTTTCCTTTTTTATTTTTAAGTGATTTCTATTTTTATTTACTTCCCAAATTTTCCCGCTTGAGTGAATAATTTTTGAATTTTATCATTTGTGAGCATTAGGACGCATGATATGTGATTGATGGAAGATTTCGAAAAATTATTTTAGATGATGAATATATCATCTTTTAAGCACTGGTGGAGCGTGTGTTAAGTTGAAGTTCAGATTTGAGCTCGAGGGCGAAATTGTTGAAGCGGAGATCCCTGAGGATCTTTATTATCACCCTGACCATTGTTGGGCTAGGGTTGAGGACGGAAAGGTAAGGGTGGGCTTTGACGACTTTGGTCAAGTGACGGCTGGGCAGATACTCTTCATTAGACTTAAACCAGCTGGTAAAGAGGTTAAGCAGAACGAGACCTTCGGCACTGTGGAGACTGGTAAGTGGGTTGGACCTTTGAAGGCGCCAGTCTCTGGAACGATAGTTGAGGTTAATCTGGAGATAAGGACGAACCCATCATTGGTGAACAAGGATCCGTACGGGAAGGGATGGTTAATACTTGTGAACCCGTCAAACCTGGAGGAGGAGCTTAAGTCGCTAATAACAGGTGACGCCATAAAGGCATGGATAGAAAAAGAGATTAAAGAAAGGCTAAAGAAGAAGTAGAGATTATCTCTTCGCTTATTTTTAATTTTTGTTATTGGAGGAGTTTGAGCGTGATGGAGCGCCTCTTAGACCTTGAAGACCCTTCTTGTTTTTACGCAGGCAGTCAATGAGGGTGTTAGAGAGGAAGAGAGGAATTAGGAGATGTACCTAATAGGCTACTGTTTTATCCTGAAGGTAAGCTTGTCTGCGTCAGATTTTCACTGAGGGGCGGCCAAGGAAGCTTGACGTTGACTATTTTTTGTAGGGCCAAAAATATGCCTGTTGTGAAGGGGGGCCCTAGGTGGTGGCGCGGTTACCTTGATGAGAGCCAGCTTTTCTACCAAAATTGATGCACACTACGAAATCCCGGTTGTTTCATGCGTTGTGGCTGAGTTCTTTCGTTTTTCTTGAGGTATCTGTTAGGGGACGTACAGTAAGCTTGGAGCAGTTATTTTTTAATCCGGTTAATGAAGAAACGAAGGAGAAAAGAAGATGAGTTTGGGGGGGAAGTTAAATTTGTCGGGGGATGTTAACGTTCTTAAACGGTAACATGATCTTTGGCTATATGAGATGGCTGGTGTGCTGAATGTTTCCAAGTGAAAAAATTAGGGATAAAATGGTTAAGGGCTTGAAGGAACGGGCCCCAGCCTCTTAGGGGAGTTGGCTACAAGCCGCCGCTGAGAGAGGCTAAAGGGTTATTGGTGAAGATCCTCGAAGGGGGAAGTAGTCGAAGGAAAAATGACGGATAAAAAAGAGGCGGCTCCTAGAGCTGGAGAAAAAAATAACATATGAAGAGCGAACTTTCACGGGAATCTCCCGCTCTAAGCTTGGGGTTAAGGTTGCTAGAGATCACGTTTATCGTGAAGTCAGCGTATGAGGCTTCTGGAGTTGATAGAAGGTTACGATGAACGTGAAGGACGAGGAAATTTTACTGAGCGGCGACTTCTGAATTTACCCAGAAGCGAAAACTGAGAATCTTGAAAAGGAGCTGAGAGTAGGGTAAGGAGGGGGCTAGTGGTAGCAATCTCAGAGTTTTTACGAGGAGAAGTGATGTTGAAACGCCTATGTGACCCAGAGGGCTTCGCCCAAGCCAATGTTTCAGGCCACGGAACGGGATTCTAAGGTTGGAATTTTTAGTTTTCATTATAATTTTTATTGATTTTCGTGAAAAGATTTTTAATAGAGCTGGGAGGAAGTATTGCTGGAAAAGAAAGGGGGTGGAAATGTTAGAGTACCGGATGACTAAGGTTGTATCACTTCACGGCTGAGCCTGCAAGCTTCCACAGGCAGACCTAAGAAGGCTTCTGGAGATGGCGGGAATCACTGTTCCAAGGGGCGTTCTAAGTGGTCCTGAAGAAGATGCTGCCGTGATACGAGTTCGTGATGACATGGTTCTTGTGAAGACCATAGATTTCATAACACCAAACGTCGATGAAGGCTATGTTCAGGGGAAAATAGCGGCTGCAAACGCGACAAGCGACGTGTACAGCGCAGCCACAGTAATAGGGGTTGCGCGCACAAGCGAAGGGGGCAACGGAGATAGCCGGCTTCCTAGCTGTCCTAGGAATACCCACTGACATGCCTGTGGAGATAGCTGTGGATATCCTTCGCGGAATCAAGGATTACTTGGATGAAGTTGGAGGTGCCTTTGTTGGCGGGCACACCATATTTAATCCTTGGCCCCTATCAGGCGGTGAAGTTACCGCCATAGCCCACCCTAACCAGATAGTCTATCAAAGAGGGGCTGAGGTGGGGGATGTACTCGTCTTGACCAAGCCATTAGGAACGCAGCCAGCAATGGCCGTCTACAGGACAATGAAAGATCCGGAGACTTGCGAAATAGTGCTTAGCGTACTCTCGAGGAAGGAAGCAGAGGAGCTAGTCAAAAAAGCGATAAGATTCATGACGAAGCCTAACAAGTCGGTTGCTGAAGCTATGCAGGAAGTTAAACCTAACGCCGCGACGGACGTGACCGGGTTCGGGCTGGTTGGACACGCTGAAAACATAGCCAAGGAGAGCGGAGTAGACATCGAGGTACAAGCGATTCCCTTAATGAAGAACGCAATCCGAGTCTCTGAGCTTTTCGGCTACGGGTTGGAGAGGGGCGAGGCGGCGGAGACATCCGGCGGAATCCTAGCGGCGCTGCCACGAGAAAGAGTCGATGAGTTCATGGATGCGCTGAGGAGGCGAGGAGTTACAGCTTATGTTGTCGGGCAAGCCAAGCAAGGTGGCGGGAAAGTTACCGTTAAGCCGGATGTCGAGATAATCGAAGTTTAGGTGATGAAGGGGAAGGCAAACTCAAGGTCTTCTTCCACCAGAGCCCCCACAGCAGTGGGATAAGTGGACTATAAAGGCCAGTTGCTAATTTGAGGTTTTATGACCCAGTTGACTGATAACCTATCGGAGTAAGATGGAAAGGAAAGTTTTTATTTAGGCCCTATCGTTTCTCTCATAAACCAATGACGCTGCCCGGATAGTGGAACCTTTGCTTCCAGAAACCATCCTGATAAACTTGATATGCTCCTTGCCAGATTTAGCAAGAGCATTCGTCTCGTTATTCGTGATAATGGATCCAGTGGGTAACATACCGATCTTTCTGAGCCTTACTGAGGATATGAAGCAAGAGGAAAGGAGACGTACGTTTCACCTTGCCCTAGTCACAGGGTTTATTTTGCTAATATGCTTCGCCGCCCTAGGGAACTATATCCTGTTCCTTTTTGGAATAACTATAGAGAGCTTCATGATCGCGGGTGGAATACTCTTAATGGTAATCGCTTTGCGAATACTTATCCTTGGATGGAAAAGAGAGGAAGGGATATCCTCAGAGAGCGTTGGCGTTGTTCCCATAGCATGCCCTCTCCTAGTCGGCCCAGGAGCAATAACCACCGCCATCATGTACCTTCAGGCCTCAGGCGTCCTAGTGACGGCTACAGCCGTAATACTCTCATTCATTGTTACGTGGTTGGTGCTTAAGTTTATAGACCCGTTCAGCCGCTTTCTAGGCAAGACGGGAAGCCTCGTGATAGCACGCGTCATGGCGCTCATCATAGCAGCAATAGCAGTAGAACTCATAATTAAAGGGGTGTCGGTCGTTTTTAAGCTACGTTGAAGGCGGCATCAACATGTCCTAAATTTCTTTTTCTCCAGAAAAAGCTGAAAAAGACGTAGGTTGGAATAAGGGAAAGGGAGAAGAGCCATTTGTTAATGATGAGATTAAATTAGGGTCAACCAGCGAAAAAAGTTTTAGCAAGAGAAGCTAATTGTAAGGTAAAAAGAAGGGTTCGTTACACTGCTGAGTGAAATTAATTTGACCGATGACTCGTCAATGAGAAAAATGGAGGAGAAGTGGAAGGGTATTGATAGGCTCACAGTTTTTCCACGGTTCTTCGAGCAGTTTTGCCGCGTCCAAGCCGTTCATGTGCCTTAGCCAGATGCCCTGCAGCTAGGGCACCGATCAGTGAAACTTCGCCGGCAAGTGCTGCTGAACATGTTATTTCAGCGAATTTCTTGGCGAGCGTTCCCGGAGGCGCCCCCTTAATAAAACCGCCTCCACAGTCCATGATATATAGTGCTTCTTGGTACTGTGGTAGCCACATGCCTCCTCCAATTGTTCCACATATCATTGATGGTAGGGTTAGCGAGACATATAGATCTCCGTTTTCGAGAACTTCGGCTGTCACTATCCCCATGCTACTCTCGCCTATGTGTGCAGCGTCCTGCCCTGTGGCCAGCCAGATGGCTGCGATTATGTTTGCCACGTGAGCATTGAATCCGTAGGCTGCAGCCTGCCCTGTTCCTATATAGAGCTTCCTATAAACTACTTCGACCATGCTTTCAGGGGTGGTTTTAAGTACCTCATTGATGTAGTTCTTCTTAAGCACCGCTTCTGCTTGAACGGTTTTTCCTCGGCCTAGTATGTAGTTGAGAGCTGAGGGTTTCTTGTCAACGCACATGTTTCCTGAGAGAGCTATCGTCTTTGCCCATGGAAACCGTTGTTCTATGTAGTTACACACCTTGTCGCTTGCAGAAGTTGCCATGTTCATGCCCATGGCATCCCCTGCGTCTGCTATGAATCGTATGAAGACGTTGCGCCCAATTATCCAGTGCTGAACATCAACAAGTTTCAAGAAGGGGTCGTCTCCCTCGAAAACCTTCTTCACTTCTTCGAAGTTTTGATGTATCCACTCGACGAGTTTTACCGCGTGCTCTGTGTCAGGAACGCATATGCATGGTGCCCTCGTTATTCCTGACTTTAGAACCCTTGCCCTCGCGCCGCCACTAGCCGTTATGGCGCGGCATCCTCTGTTGACGCTGGCTACAAGGGCACCTTCTGTTGTGGCAAGCGGGATAAAGTACTCGCCGTCCGCCACCTCACCTTTCACTCTTAGTGGACCTGCCACTCCTAGGGGTATCTGCTGGACGCCTATCGGGTTTTCAATGTTCCGGGATGCTGTCTCGTCGAGGTCTATGGAGTAGCTTCCAATATGCTTGAGTTCTTTTCCTACGATTTTCTCTATTGCTCTCCTCCTCACCCGTGCAGCGCTGTTTACACTGCTCGTATATTTCTCCACTTCATGGAGCTTCAATTCTCCCCTAACAAGTTTTTCAACAAGCTCATTTTCAGAAAACTCGAGACTAGTCGTATTCTCAGACCTCCCTTATTTTTTCTTTTCCACTTCTATTATTCCTTTTGATGAGTCTACTTTAACCCAGTCACCGGACTTTATGGATTCAACCGGATCTGGGATGACGCGGTGAACGAGGGGGATCCCCGCCACGACCGCTCCTATAAGTGTTACCGTGTCTGCTCTCCTCTGGATCATCGCTCTGGGGGCCAGCCCCTTTTCCGCGAGGTTTATGATAACATAAGTGCCGACCGTTGAGCCGACACCTGTGGGGAAGACGAGCACGCGCCCGGCTACGCTCTCGCCTTCCAGTGGATGGTTTTGGATGACGCCCGTCTCCGGGTTAACATTGCCTAGAAATGATATCGGATACTCCGACACGAGGGCTTCCCCCTCGGCGACAGGCGACCTAAGAGTCTTCAAACCGAAACCTTTCAAGATTATTTTTGTCATTGCTTAAACCCCAATGCGACTTTCACACATTTCTCAGTTGGCTGGAGGGCGGCTTCCATCCTGTTCATTGAGGGGGCGTAGTGAGCCGCTTTGGCGGAGTCCGTCAGAAAGCTATCAAAGCCCTTCAGAGGAGCAACTATGGGACACGTGTCGCAGAACACTTTTCCTCCAGCACGCTCTATTCTCTGGACGAAGCCCAGCCGCTCCCCGAGGCATTTAACTTGCCTAGAGGTGAAAACCCAGAGAGGAATCTTAAGCCGCTCCCCCTCAACCATTTCAGCCACCCTTTTCAACTCATATATAGAGTAGTGGGGGCATCCCAACATAACGATGCCCGGCTCCCTCGTAAGACTAAACGACTCAAAAACCTGGTTGATCTCTCTTTTATCTACTTCTATCTTCTCCAAGTCTTTGGTTGCCTCCGCTTTTTCTCCCCAATAATACAGTGCAACTGCACCTGACGCTGCAGCAGCGGATGATAAGTGCTTTGCTTCAACCAGTGGAAGAGATTGGTCACTCTGAATTAAGGGGATGGCGTCGCTAAAGCTCTTTCCGATTAAGTATCCTAAAGCGCCGTAATGCGTCGAGGACTCCAAGGCTACGGTAACTCTCACCTTCACGGTAGGAAACCTGTTTTCATCCAAGTGGAGCCCGTAGAGCGGGGTTTTCCCGGTTATTGCTGATGCAAGGGCTGATAGCCCACTCTCCCTGTTCGTCCGCGCGTTCAGGTATGAGTTGGTGAACGTGATGGCTGACGACTCAGCGAAGGATACGTGTGTTCCCCTAGCTGGAATGTTTCCAGCCTCATAGGGGGTACAGCTACACGTTGCAAGAATCCCCATTTCCGTATAAAGGGAGATAATCTCTTTCTGTTTCTCAAAAAATTTTTCTTCGACTCCCATTTCCCTCCACATTTCAAGATCTACGCCGCCGGGATTCAGCGTGGCGGGAACCAAAGCTCTAGATCCTAGGGAGGAGAACTTCTTCAGCGTTGTTAGGAGGGCTTCTCCCCCTGTCTTATATGATACTCCTGAGATGTGGGCGCTCTGTATCGGTATAAGGCGTTCTGCCTCGAAGAAGTCTCCTAAGGAGCAGAGCACCCTCATTGCTAGGCTTAACGCCTCACCATGTTCGCCATCCAGCGCCTTTTCCTCTTCCTTAGTTAGATACATAGTCTTCAACCCTTATCGAGTCGTATTCGGGAATTCTGGCGAGGAGAAACTTGTCCCGCGGTTTGTCGAAGGGTATAGTGGCATCTACCCCAACCTTGGTTGTCTCCCGCGTCTTCTGGTCAGCGGACGGGTCAAGTGACGACCCTTTACCCTTAATCACGACGAGGTTCTTTGACGCTTGGAAGCGGGTGGCTATAGCGTACTCGACCGAGCATGGGTCGTGAATATCTACGTCTTCGTCAACTACCACCACATGCTTCAGTGACTTATGAGCCCTGAAGGCCGCTTCTATTGCTTTCAAGCCATCGTCAGGGTTTCTTTTCCTTATTTTAACCACACAGTGAAGCCATGAACATCCTCCAGGTGTTAGGAGGACATCCAGGCATTCACATGACCTATTAACTTCCCGATATATTGCTGGTTCCCTAGGAAGACCCATGAGGATCCTGTGCTCCATTCCCCCTGGAAGTATTGCTTGGTATATTGCATCCTTCGCGTGCGTGAAGCGGCGCACCTCAACCACAGGTTGCTCCCGCACAATGTCATATGTCCCAGTTATGTCTGGGAATGGCCCTTCTTCCACAAGTTCCTTTGTTATCCTCGCCTCTAGGAGTATTTCGGCGTCGGCTGGAACCTCTAGGTCTATGGTCTTGCATTTAGCAAGCTTTAATGGCTTTAAGCTGTTGGCGATGGTGTATTCGTCGATGTCTGGAGAGAGTGAGGTGGCGGCCGCAACAAGGACTGATGGGTGGTTTCCTATAGTTATTGCAGCGTCGAGCTCGCCTCCCGCCCTCTTAAGGTACAAATCTAAATCCCTGTCCTCTACAACTCTTATCGCGAAGTGTTTTTCGTCGAGAAGCATGAGTCTGTGAAAGCTAATATTGTGTCCATACTCAGGGTCACGCACTGTGACTATGCCAGCAGTCACATATGGTCCACCGTCTCGCTCCATGTGAGTCAATATGGGAAGGCGAGTCAAGTCTAGGGGTTCAACGACCTCGAAGCATCGCCCGTCGCTTACTAATTCCGGCTCAGTCGGGTTTTCCATGGCTTCGGCAAGCCTATGCAGAAGGTCTTGAACCGGTATGCCAAGTCCTCCCGCCAGCAAATCCCTGCTTGAGCACAGGTTGCCTGCCACCTTGAACATGCTTCCCGCAACGTTCTCAAAAAGGACGGGTTTACCGTCGAGTTTCTTCATTAATGCTGGGATCTCGTGCCTAGTTGATACAGGCTTCTTGACTTTGATCAGAAGCCTTTTCTCATCTAGCCAAGACAGGAAGCTTCTCATGACACTCAAAGCACCCCTTTGAAGCTGCGACCTAGCACTTTCTCTCCGGAGCGCCGTTAGCGTTTAGGATTGGCCTAAACTTGTAGCCATAGTATATGGGTCCGTCACGCCCGTTCTCCTTCACCTTCCTTATCACGGCTTCTACGTCCACGTCTAAGTCCAGTTTGTCAGGATCTGCATCAGTTATTTGTGCCGTTAAATGTGTTCCGTCTTCAAGCTTTATGAGACCGACTATGTATGGAGCGTATAGCTCGAACCCCTTGGGCGGAGTGTGTATCACGGTGTACGTCACCAGCTTTCCTCTTGTTGGAAGCTTCTTCTTTTCTAGCTCTCTTGAGCCACACTCAGTGCACAGCTCTCTCGGAGGGAAATATGTAGTTAAGCACTTGGGGCAGAAAGCCGCCTCGAGACGGTACCTTTGAGGAATTTCTCTCCAGAGATTGGACGGCGACATATTAAACACCTCACTCAGCCTTAAACACGTGAACTATGGCGGATGTCCCAAATCCACTTGTGTTGTGCGTTATCCCTATTCGGGCATCGGGCACTTGCCTTTTACCAGCATCACCACGTAGCTGGAGAACTATCTCAGCAGCCTGGTATATCCCAGTTGCTCCTATTGGGTGGCCGCGCGCCTTTAATCCTCCAGACGGGTTTACCGGTGTTTCGCCGTCTGGGCTTATCAAACCCTCCTCCACTGCTATCCACCCCTCTCCCTTTCTCGCGAAGCCAAGGTCCTCTATAGCCAGGATCCCGGCTATCGAGAAAGAGTCGTGAACCTCTGCCACGTCCACGTCTTCAGGGGTTATGTTAGCCATTTCGTACGCGTTCCTAGAAGCTTCAATCGTAGCCTTCATTGACAGGAAGTCTTTCCTCATATGGAAGAGAAAGGTGTCACTGGCCTTCCATGCCCCAATTATGTCTACTTGATCCGACGTGAAGTCTTTCGCCTTCTCGGCTGGGCATATGACCAAGGCTGCTGCCCCATCGCCTATGGGTGCGCAGTCCATAAGATGGATTGGCTCCGCAACCGGCGCTGAGTTAAGAGCTTTATCGAGGGAGATCTTGAAGGGGAATTGCGCATAGGGATTCTTAGAGGCGTTTTCGTGCATTTGCACGACAAACTTGGCGAAGCTTTCCCTCTTAACGCCAAACTTATTCATGTAGAGGCGCATCACCATGGCGTTTATTCCCGCAAGCGAGAGGCCGGTAAATGCCTCGTACTCCTGATCTGTTACCGTTGATATTATGAATGTAGCATCGTTCGTTGCAGTATCCATCATTTTCTCGACGCCGCCAACGAGCACGAAATCATGCATCCCCGAGGCGACGTCTTTAAGCGCCATGTACAAGGCTGCGGAACCAGAACTACAGCCCTCCTCCACCCTTAATGACGGCTTCGACTCTAACCCCAAGGCGTCCGCCAACATGGGGGCCAAATTCTCCTGCTTGTTAAACTGGCCCGCCGACATGTTACCCACATAGAGAGCATCTATATCCGGGTTCCCTGCATCCTCTAAGGCGTTTATGGCCGCCTTAGTGAACAGGGAACGGATGGATTCTTTCCAGTGATGGTCAACTTTAATCATACCAACGCCGATCACGGCAACCTTACGCATAAACCACCCTCCTATTATTTAGTTTCATAAACCACCCTCCTATTATTTAGTTTCTAAACCGATAATCATCCTGCGCCACTTAGCATAACAAGCATAATCAATGTACTGCTTCCTCTTAATGTAGTCCCAAACCTTGGGAGCCGCGTCCCTTTTCTCCTCAACACCATCTTGGACAATTATGTACATAGCGTCACTGCCCGCTCCAGATCCATATGACACTAAGAGGATCTGCTGGCCGGGGGCAGCTTCATCCAAGACAGCGGTTAACCCGAGTAATGAAGAGCCTGAATAAGTGTTTCCTATGTAGGGGACAAGGAGGCCCTTCGAAACTTGCTCCTTAGTGAAGCCGAGCTGGCTTGCCGCCCTTAAGGGAAACTTCCCGTTCGGCTGATGAAAAATTACATAATCAAAGTCGCTCGGCTTAAGACCAAGCTCACTCATAAGATGCTCAGCTGCCGAGGTGACGTGATGGAAGTATGAAAGGCCAGTAAAGGGTCCACCATGCTTGGGGTATGGCTGCTCAGCCCTCCTCCAGAAATCGGGCGTGTCGGTAACATAAGACACGGTTGCTTCTATGGAGGCGGCTGAAGAGGAACTTAGTGGGCCTATTAACAGTGCCGCTGCTCCTGAAGCTGCAGCATACTCCAAGTCGTCTCCAGGAGCACTTTGAGCCACGTCGGCACCTATAGCTAGGCCGTACTTTATCATTCCTGAGGCTACAAGTCCCATGCACATTTGAACAGCTTCAGTGCCTGCTTTACATGCAAATTCCAAGTCTGCCGCGAGAGTATAGGGAGTTGCACCTATCACTTCCGCAACTGTACACCCTGTAGGCTTTACAGCGTAAGGGTGAGATTCTGAGCCGCATAGGACGGCGCCTATTTCTGACGGGTCTATTCCGGCTCTTTTGACGGCGTTAATCGCAGCCTCCGTGGAGAGAGTTATGGTGTCTTCGTCGGGTCCAGCAATGGCCTTTTCCTGTATCATCAAGTCTTCCTTAAATCGGTCGACCGGAGCGTCCCAAACTGATGCTATATCATCTGTTTTAATCCTGTACCTTGGAATATAGCATCCCCATCCTTCTATTCCAACTCGCGACTTAGGAATCATCATAGGCATTTCCTCCATTTGGTATGAGCACTTGTTCTCTAGAAAGAGCACTTGGAAACTTGGATCTCGCCCTCTTTGAAGAGAGGGCAAGGCTTCCTTGTGTATTTAAGCATTACGCATTCGTTAAATATGAGTTCGACAAATTTGATGATTCTCACCTTTTAATGTAAGAATGCAGATATTTCTGCTTAAATTCTCCCTGAGAATGCTTCTCGTATATAAAGGGTTCTGTGCCGTTTATATGTGGATTTCGCCATTTTGATCGATTAATTCTAAAATTGACGAATTTGATTGAGGAATTGAGAGGAAACGATTTAAAGAGGGTTTTAGTTTTTCAGAGCAAGTAAACATGAAGCTTGGAGGAAGAGCTTTGGGCTTCGAAAGAGCGGTTTATAAACATCTTGAAAAGATCAACGCCGCGATCAATGAATTCCTTGACTTGAAAATTGTCCAAGCGATCACCTCATACCACGCCGACTATTACTCTAACATAAAGGAGTTCATAATGAGGGGGGGCAAAAGACTTAGACCTGTATCTCTAGTTAACGCGTACTTTGGAGTCGGCGGGAAGAACGACGGGGACATTTACAAGGCGTCGATCTCTGTTGAGTTGCTCCATAATGCGACGCTTATACACGACGACTTGATAGACCACGATGAGACACGTAGGGGAAAGGAGACTTTCCATGTTAAGTACAGGAACTGGTACAATGAGAACTTTGAGGGTGGGCGAGGAGAAGACTTCGGCATGACTATGGCTATCCTTGGAGGGAACACCCTCTACAACCTTGGAGTCGAGGCTCTGCTTAAGGCTGGCTTCCCCGCTGAGCTCACCTGCATGGCGATCGAAAGCTATCAGAGAGTTTTCGAAGAGCTGATAGAGGGGGTAATGTTTGAAACGATTTTATCTATGAAAGAGAAGGCGAGCTTCGACGAATACATGCAAATGATAAAAATGAAGACAGCAGCTCTCCTCGAGTCATCCATTGAGATAGGAGCGATACTGGGGGGAGGAAGCGAAGATCAAATCCGCGTTTTGAAGGAGTACTCCGTCCTCGTCGGTCAGGCGTTTCAGATACAGGATGACATCCTGGGGACTTTCGGCGAGGAGGAGGAAACAGGTAAGCCGACTGACGGAGACATCAAAGAAGGGAAGAAGACCGTGCTGGTGGTTTACGCGTTAGAGGCTGCAGGGCCAGAAGAGCTCAACGTGCTTAGAGGCACGCTGGGCAAGAGGGATGCCACACCGAGCGAAGTTGAGAAGGTTAGGAAAGTCTTCCTAGATACAGGAGCCCTTAAAAGGGCACGTGAAACGGCGATCAAACTTAAGGATGAGGCAAAGGAAAAGATAAAGGGCATGAAGCCGCCACTTGCCAAGGAGGCGGAGGATTACTTCCTGGGATTGGCAGACTTCGTAGTGGAAAGAATATATTGAAATCAAGAGAGCACAACATTCGTAGAGGGGCTTCTCTGGAATAAGATTTTTAATTCTTCGAGCTTCTCCATGTTTTCGTACCTGTCTGAAGGGAGTAGAATGCTTATCGATCCATTCGGGCGGCCAGTGAATAATCTTAGGATTTCGCTTACCCAGAAGTGTAACCTAAACTGCTTTTACTGTCACCATGAAGGGGAGGGCTGTGGTAGTGATCTCCGCAAGAAAGACGAGATGGCACCCGAGGAGGTCGCTTTCCTAGTCAAGGTTGCTATGAAACTAGGCGTGAGGAGCGTCAAGCTAACGGGGGGAGAACCATTGCTTTACGATGGAATTGAAGAGGTTATCAGAAGAATTTCTTCCATAAATGGTATCCATGACATTTCTATGACTACTAATGGTGTCCTCCTTTCAAAGTGGGCGCAACCATTGGCTGAAGCAGGGTTGAAAAGGGTTAACGTGAGCTTAGATACCCTTTCAAGGGAAAAATATAAGAGAATCACGGGGGTGGATGCGCTCGAAAAAGTTATTGAGGGTGTGGATGCCGCGCTCGAAGCGGGGTTAAGGCCCGTTAAGTTAAACATGGTTTTGTTGAGGGGAATCAATGTTTCAGACCTAGAAGAGATGATCGAGTTCTCGAGAAAGCGGAAGGGTAGCATTTTACAGTTGATAGAGCTCGTTCCCGGAGACAGCCGAACACTTGAAGAGCATCGCTTTGACCCCATTTTCATCGAAAAAATGCTTGAGGATATGGCGGCCAGAGTTGTTGTAAGGAAGATGCATAGGAGAAAAAAGTTCTTTTTAAATGGAGGGGGGGAGGTTGAAGTTGTCAGGCCTGTCCATAACAGTGAGTTTTGCGCTAACTGCAACAGGATGAGGATTACGAGTGATGGAAAGTTGAAGCCGTGCCTTATGCGGAACGACAACTTGGTCGACGTGCTAACGCCTATAAGGCAGGGGGCTTCGGAGGAGGAGATCAAGAGACTTTTCATTGAAGCGGTGAACAGGCGTTCCCCATACTATCGCTAGAACAGGTCGGCTATGTCTAAGACTCGTATTTGACTTCTTTTTCTAGTTGCACTTCTGCCTAGCATGTGCTCGCATAGTGGACATGAGGTTATGAGGATGTCGGCCCCAGCATCTATAGCTTCGCCCAGCCGCCTTTCAGCGATCTTAGCGGTGAGTCTGGGGTGAACTATTGGGGCTCCACCTCCGCCACCGCAGCACATGGTGCTGAGTCTGTTATGCCTCATCTCGGCCATGACGGCTCCAGGTGTATTTTCAATTATTAAGCGTGGTTCATCGATGATCCTCGAGAACCTTGCAAGGTGGCAGGGGTCATGAAAAGTTACATGCGCGTTCAGGTTTCGCGGGATCAGCCTTCCTTCCTCAACTTTTCTCGCTAGGAGTTGGGTTAAATGCTCCACTTCGACGTCGAAGTCAAAAAACTTGGGGTACTCTCTTAAAAAGGTTTCATGGCATCCGGGGCATGCAGTAATGATGCGTTTAACTTTCATCTCTTTGAACTTACCCACTACTCGTTCACCATAATCTATGAAGGCGTCAACCTGCCCGGACGTAAGAAGCAGGTTTCCACAGCAAGGTTCATCCGGACCAAGCCACCCCACGCCTCCAATCCTTGAAAGGATCTCTCCTATCTTGTTGAGTTTCCCGGGAAAATACTGGACATAGCTACAGCCAGCAAAGAACACTGTTTCACCACTCATGGGAAGCTCAACGGACTTTCGAAGGGACTTAGAGTATGGGTTATCGTAGTTGAGAATCATGTCCGCTGCCTTCCTGTGTCCTGAGTCGAAAAATCCCAACTGCACTAGCTTAGCTCTGAGGGCGATTATGACGTCGACGTTTTGGAGGGCACACCTGTACATGCAATACCCGCACATGGTACAGGCTGCAACTGTTCTCAGCAGTTCTCTGCTAGGTTTTATGATGCCTTCAACTATCCCTCTGGCTATCAGCATCTTTCCTCTACTGGAGTAGGGTTCCAGTCTCAACTCCTTGAAAAAGGGGCATTCCTCAACACAGTGGCCGCTGCCTGTTCAGGGACAGCTATAGCCGCATCTAGCCCTGTTACACGTATAAATGTCAGGGAGATACTTTTCGAGTAGCAAACGATCACCCCAAACTAATCCTTTATCCATTTTGAAGTAAACTTCTTGCCCGGATTTAGTATGTTCTTTGGGTCGAAGACACGCTTCACCTCAAGCATGTAGTCAAGAGCTGACCCATGCTCATACCTGTTAAATCCGCCTAGCCTTTCCCCGTCTCCAATATAAGTGCTCATCGTGCCCTCTAAGTTCACGGCCATCTTGCTCATCTCTGAAACATAGTCGTAGAAGCGGCGTACCTCGTCAGGGTTCCCGTCGTCTACGAAGACTGCGAAACTTATACTTGGGCTCACCCTGTTAGGTCTCTGGTGGTAGACGCACATGCCTAAAACCTCTAAGCCATTCTTGGCGGCGATCTCAAGATACTTTCTATATGCCTCTTCTATCCGGCCCACTGGTATTCCTAGGTCGGCAGCGCCGAACTTTTTCACCCGCTGACTGTCAGGCCACTTCTGCTTGAAGGGCTCGAATTCGAGGAGGTGCTTACTTGTCCACCAGCTTTCAACCAATTCCCTCTCCTTAACAAGTACTCCCCCGGCGTCCTCCACAAGCCTTAACGCGTAGTTCCTCGAGAACTCGATAACCTCTTTGTCTCCGCCGAAGGAGAAAAACAAGATTGCTTCGGCCCACTCGGGTATCTCAGGTGCCCTGCCATACTTCTGCCTGTACGCGTGCGTGTAAAATTGAAGCCTTTTTTTACAGTTAATGTGGGCGCTCTCCACGCTCAGCCCGGCTTGAATCATCCTTTCGAGCACAGAGACGGCGGAGGAAAGGGACTTGAACACAGCAGCCTCGACGATCCTTGCCTCAGGCTTCGCGAAAACCCTCAAGGTTGCCTCGGTGACTATTCCAAGCGTCCCTTCGGCTCCAACCATAAGCCAGTGAAGTTTATAACCAGTAGAGGAACACAGCGCTTTCCTGTGACCTAGCCTAACCACTTCGCCCTTACCAGTAACAACCACGGCGTCCAACAAGTAGTCCGCTGCCTTACCGTACCTTATGCCAAACGTTCCGTCATTGTCGCACGCTATAGCAGCCCCAACAGTAGATACCGGCTTACTTTCAGGGTCGTGAGGCCACCATAATCCATACTTTGCAAGTTCTTCGTTTAAAGCCGAAACGGTGATTCCCGCCTGGGTCACCACAACCATGTTCTCCTTATCCACTTCCAAAAGTCTGTTGAGGCCACGTGTATCTATAAGGATGCAACCCTCAACAGGAACTGCGCCACCACCCATTCCTGTTCCACCAGCAAAGGGAACTACTGGAACATCATTTTCGTAAGCCACCCGCACGACCTCAGCAACATCTTCAGTGCTCGTCGGCTTAACAACAACTTCAGGCAGTGAGTAATAATCAGCTGGCCTAGGAGACCAGTCCCTAGAGTAGGAAAACCTTATGAAATCATCTGTAAACACTTTATCTTTGCCCAGCCTTTTTTTCAATTCATCAACTACAGATTCATTCATTTTTACACCACACAGATACTTCATGATGGAAAGTTTTCTATTATTAAACGTACAACTTCAAGGTTCCCTGCTCTTCTTGGCAGCCCTTTCACGGGAAAAAATCAAAAGGTTCTTCCACGGCCACTTTCTTCATGTTTTCACCGCGCCGACAGTGTTCGGCAACTACAACAGTCCCGAGAAACGATAAAAATTTTTATCGTTCAACTTGAAAGATAAATATGTGGGAATGATTTAGATGAAGTTGTGGTCTCTTTCTGGGGCTTGTATGAGTGAGGTGTTTTTATGGCAAAAAGAGATTACCCCGAGAAAGAGTTGTCTACCTTGATTTCAGAGTTTGAGTCGACCATGAAGAGGTGTCGAGAGGCGGCTTCCAGCTTCTTTAACGCGGTTTCAGCAATGAAGCTGAACAACAATAAGAGGAGCGGCATAGCTAAGGAGGCTGACGGTGCTCTGGACGCATTATACGATGTCTATGAACAGATTTTCAAACTTGAGGACGTCGCGGAGAGATCCACTGGCTTCACAATAAACGATGACGAGGAGAAAGTTGCTTGGAACCTTGTAAGAACCGCCAGGAACGTCAAGGAGAAAGTGGAGGTACTTCAAAATATCGTGAAGAATTACCTTAAGGCCGCTGAGGCACCCGACTTAGCGGCCCTCGCTATAGAGGAGCTCGAAAAGAAGGTTAAAGAGTTCGGCGACAATATGAGTAAACTAGACATGCAGGGAGGAGAATTCTTATCAATGCTTCGCTCAATGTATGATAAGGCAAGAGTTGGACGGTTACCTTAAGCTACTTCTCCCTCGCCTCTTTCTTTTCTCCTGCTTCTAGTAATTGTTCTTATAATTGTTGCCGCCATAGAGAAGCTGAACACTATTGGGAGTAGAAGAACCAATACTACCTCTGGCTGTGAGACTTCTATGCTCTCGACGACAGGTAGCGGAGCGCCTATTTGTTGAAGAACGAAGAGCGATGTGAAACATATGAAGGAGAGAGCGATAACTCCACCCACCCTTAAAAGCATGCCGGTCAGCGAAGACTTTATTAATGGCCTAATTCTTGGAGCGGCGTCCCTAGCGCTTAAAGTTGAGCGGGAGTTGGGTATCTTCAAAAATACTTCCTCCACGTATGCTTTAAGCCTACGCAGGTCGTGAAGAACCTCGATCTTAACCGCCTCGGGTTTGCTGAAAATCTTCATTTCGACAAGCCTCTTGAGAAAATCTGACGCCTCCTTGCTGAGGGAGACGTTTTCTCCGAGTTCCATAATGTTTGATGCCGCCGCCAGCTCATCGATGGTTTTTAGTTGATTCGCCACCTTCTCGCCTCTCTCGGTGGCTGGAGAGGTTATTTCTGAAATGTAAACTAGAAGTAAACCGACTTCCAAGTAGAGGTAGCATGCCAACGCCGAGAAGAAGAGGGGGGACATCAGAAAACTGGTGAGCGCCCCTGTCACTCCTCCGAAAAAGAGTTGCTGGAAAATG
>JAHLWX010000019.1 GCA_019057675.1 Candidatus Jordarchaeum sp. LHC_1308 | reverse complement strand
CAGCATGCACTCAACCTTTTAATCATGAACCCTCTTCTCTCGGCTTCCTTTATGGTTTTTTGCGCTGGGAGAACTATTCCGTCAACCATGTTTAGGGCTAGTAAATCGATCTTCTCCCTCACCATGCCAGCCGGTCTCATGCATCCTAAGATTATCATCGTGTCCTTAAGCATCAGTCTCGCGGCGGCGATAACCTTGGCTACGGTGAGCGGGTCGGGGGGCGGGGCGCCCTCCATGCGTGTGCCCCTCGTCGGGGTCAGCACTATGAAGACTAACGTTTCCGGCTTTATCCTTCTAACTGCTTCTAACGCCATAAACTCCCCCTTCAGCTCCCCATAATGGAGTCCTATACATATGTGAGGTACGACGTGTTTTATTCCTGCTTCAACGTGAACTCTCAATGCCTCAAAGTAGTCCTCTGCCTCCCTGTTTAGCCCGTAGATCGTCCTCACAGTATCCGTATCCCCTGCGACATCTAGGGAGGCGACATCCACGCCTGCCTCAGCTAACCGCCGTGCAAGCTCTCTGCCTACTAGCCCCGTGTGAACGTTTAGAATAAGGTCTGTCTCCCTCTTCACCAGTCTTATAGCGTCCACGAAGGGTTCGAGAGGCACGTATCCTTCCCTAGTGCTCCCTCCACTTATGAGACAGCCAACAGCACCCCGCTCATACAGGCTAACACACACCTCGTAAAGCTTCTCGGGGGTTTCCGCAGAGATCATGTGACGCAAGTAACGCCTGTTACAGTGGGCGCAGTTAAGCTCGCACCTCGCCCCAGTCACCGATATGGGCGGGAAGAGGCTGGACGGATAGTAAGCCCTCAGGACGCGTGGAACACGAGCCTCAGCAGCCCTCCTAGCCGCCTCTAGGAGGCCGCCTCCATAATCGTCTCGCTCGATAAACTTCTTTACCTCACTGATCGACAAGGGCTCCTTTAGCGCTTCCTCTAACGCGTCCACAAGGTTTTTCTTCAAACGACCACCATGTCTCACATGTCTGTGAAACAGAACTCTCCGTCCCCCTAAAAATTTTCAGGAAAGGATGGCGTTGAGCGTTCCGAAGGCAACCCTTTTCAAGGCTAGACTACTGGAGCATGGTAAAGTCTACGTGGCAAACAAGAAAGAACTCGCATACATCCCAGACCACTCCACGGCAGGTCCAAGTGCAGGCCTCGACTGCGTCTTCTTCGGCTTCGAGAAGAAGCTAGTCAGGCTCTCCCTTTCACCGATGGATGACGGTTGCTCCTACATACCCGGAGAGGGACTACGCTTCCAAGGAGAAACGTATCCTGTCGTCGAGGTTGAGAGCGTGCTCCACTGCCCGAGGCAAGCATTCCTCAACCTTGACTCCAACTGCCGTTACGGCTGCCTTTTCTGTGCAACGCCACTCCTCTCCTCGCACGTCAACAGGAGAGTCATGAGGGATGAAGTCGTCGTAAGGATCGTTGAAAGAGTGAGAAGGAGAATAGAAGGGGTTGCGCTGACAACAGGCGTCTTCGACACTCCTGAGGAGAGCGTGAAGCACATGGCTAGAGTCGTGAAGGCGCTGAGGGAACATTTCGGAGACAGCCTCCCCATAGGAGTCGAGCCGCTTGTAACCGAGAAGCGGCACGTCAACCTGCTCTACGAGGCTGGGGCGGACGAGATCAAGGTGAACGTTGAAAGCTTCGACCCAAAAACCTTCAGAATAGTATGCCCAGAACTGGACTACAGGCTTAACCTTGAAATGGTGAGGTATGCAGCTGAGGTTTTCGGCGACAACAGGGTGTGCTCAAATATAATAGTTGGGCTCGGCGAGCCTGAGGCATCCGTGGATGAGGGAGCAAGAGTGCTGGCTGATTGGGGCGTCGTAGCGTCGCTGAGACCATTAACCCTCCACCCCCTAGTAATGGGGAGACTTAACGAGGCCACAGGCGGAAGAGCCGCGAGGCCGAACGCCGACAGAATGATAAGACACGCCTTAAAACACAGGGACGTGCTCGAGGAAAGAGGGATAGACACACGTAAGTTCAAAACCATGTGCCTAAAATGCACGGCCTGCGACATAGTTCCCCAGAAAGACCTGTAACAAGGGAGTAGCGATGCCGAAAGTTGTCCACCCCCAGAAAGTTAAGGTGGTTGAAGGTAGCGTCGAAGCCGGCGACATAGTGGGAAAGCGTGTCTTCCACGTAACCGAGTACGTTCTCGCAGGCGAGGGAGAAAAGTGGCGTGTATTCAAATTGAAAACTGAGGGAGAAGGTCTCCTGAGAAAAGTGTCAGACGCGTGGCTAGTTAGCGGCGAGGACGAGACACTCTTCGTTGAAGTCGACGTTGATCCATCATCGAAGAGGGAAATCCTAGCATTACTATCCGGGATGGCTACTGGGAAAGTTAGGTGCATAGCTTACAGGGCAAGGTATCAGCACGTCGGGCTAGCCCTATTCGAGCCACCAGGCACATGCATCCATGTGGTTGAAGTTGAGCCTCCGCATCCCAAACTCGTCGACTACGTCAACCAGGTGATCCGTGAAGGACTTGTGAGGCGTGACATGAAGTTCTCAACTACAGTGGTAAACTTACTGGAGCTTATTCAAGAAGAAAAATTGATCATGCCATGTAAGCTCCAAGGCTTCGAAGGTGCTCTCTCTCTGGACAGGGACGCGGAAAAAATAGGGCTTATTGAGGGAAGTTACACTCTTCTAGGGTGCCCTGTAACTCTTGCAACCGTCAAGGAGGTCAACCCAAAACTGGACGTAAAGCTTGTTGACATGTGCCCAGCTCACCTAGCCCGCAGAACACCCGCTAAAGCAGATTACTACGTGGTCAGATGCTGCAAGGCAAGCGTTCAGGGAACTATTACCTACGGCGCGAAGAGAAGGATTGTGGCTCTCCAGTGGAGTCCCACACTCGAAGAGTTCTTGGAAGCACTATACCAAGAGAGATGGAAATGTAAATAATCCTTTGTCTTGCTACTAATCTTTCTATCTATTTATGTAAAAACATGCTGTCATAAAAACAAACAAATATATATATTTTCTTTATGGAAGTAAATACGTAAAGTTTATATATGATGCATGTTTTTTGTTTGTTTGACGAAAAATAAGTATTCCTCTCACCTCCCTCCTCCCCTCCCTCCAACCAGCGGGGGCGGCCTTGCTGGTTTTTCATTCCTCCTCTCCCTCCTCCCCCCACCCAGATGGAATGAAAAAGATTAGGCCGCCCCCGCCCTTCCTTATTATCTACCTCCTAAGGTTCCACTCGTCCCTCGAGTACTTCTCTTCTACGAGTTTTCTGACGTGTTCCTCCTCGTACTTTGTTAGCTTACCGTCCTCGAACTTCACGTTCAAGGCTTTCTCGAAGCCCTTCTTAACCGCCTCCTTGACTTCATGCATACTTACCTCTCTTCCGAGGAGCTTTTCCAAGCTTGTGACACGCTCCTCGAGGCTTTTAGCAGCTTTATCACTCATTTTTTCATCAGGGATCCTGAGCACCCTCTTCATCGTCTCTATGTCTGCCTTGGCCAAGAGAGTTCCATGGTGGAGGACTACGCCTCGCCTCCTCGTCTGTGAGCTACCGCTTATCTTCCTTCCACCTACAAGTATGTCGTTGACTGGCTGGAAGACCGCGTCCAAGCCAAGGATTTTTAATGCCTCAATTATCCCCCTGCAGAGAACACCGTAAGACTCGGCTATGTTCTTTGGAACCTTCGGGTTATCCTCATTCACCACTATCGAGTATATTATCCCGTTTTCATCAGAGTATATTGCTCCTCCACCAGTTATCCTTCTGCTCACTTCTACTCCAAGTTCGCGGCATGCTGCAAGATCAACCGTGTTGTTCACCGCTTGAAAGTACCCTATGGACACGGCAGGCGGCTTCCTCCTGTATATGAAGAACGTGTTGGGACATTTCCTCTCTGAACGCGCGATCAGTATAGCCTCTGCTAAAGCGCCACTGGTCGGCGGGTCAATCAAGTCAAAGTCTATGTAGCGCCAAACCTCCAAGGAAAGCACCTCACTTCTCTTTGAAACCATTATTACCCTGACCATTTTAAACTTACCCTTCCCTCGCCGCCATGCATCAATCTTCAAAAAGGCGTTTGATAATTTGAACAGCGGCGGGGAATCTGCGCGGTTAACTGAAGGTTGCCGTAGCCTCTAGCGTTTGCGCGCCCATCGGTAAATTTAATTTGCTTCCTTTTTGTTTTTCCGTATGGTGGACTTGTTGAGCGGCGGGTTGAGAGTAATAGTCTGCGGCTCAGTGGGTTACGGCGGAAAGGAGGAAATTTTACGTCTCCAAGACGCTCTTAGGATGGCTGGGTATGAGGTCGTGGATCAATTCGAGGGTGCTGATTACACTGGCATAGAAGACTTTAGGGATTTCCGGGAGATGTGCGGAAAGATTGTCTTGTGGGACCTTGAAAGGTGCAGGGAGGCGGACGTGGTCGTTTTCATAGCCACTAGGCCAAGCTTCGGAGCCACGGTTGAGTCTTTCTTCTCAGCCCTTAAGGGGAAGCCCGTAGTGGCGTACTGCCCAGAGGAGGTCAGGTCGCCGTGGCCCCTATATATCTCGAGTCACACTGTAAAAACGGTGGACGAGCTCCTCACGGTTCTCGAGGGTCTTAAAAAGGAGCATGTAAAGATAAGGACGCTACCTAACTTGCAGGGGGAGCATGAAGCCATCTTCACTTACAGCAACTTCACGTGCCTATGCCCTGTAACCGGGACGCCGGATCGAGCAACAATAAAAGTAAGATATGTTCCCGAGGAAAGGCTGATAGAGTATGAGTCTCTCAAAGAATACTTTGAAACCTTTAAGGATAAGCCCATACACCATGAGGAAGTTGTAGCCACGGTTTTGAGCGACGTGGTGAAGGCTGTCGAACCCAAACTGGTTGAGGTAGAGGCAGCCTTCGAGGAGAGAAGCGGAGTGAAAGCCAGAGTCACGAAGACATGGAGGAAAAATGATCAGGTTGGTTCTTCGCTTTAAGGAGTTAAGCCCTGCTTAGGGACCTGATAACATCCCTCGCCACTTTCCTGCCTGAAAGCAGCATTCCCCCAAAGATCGGCCCCATCCTTGGGCCACCGTGCAGAGCGCAGACAGCCATTCCTGAAGCGTAGAGTCCGGGGCAAACCTCGCCAGTCTTTTCAACGACAAACCTTTCCCCGGCAGGCGCGTTCATAGATCTTTCACCCAAAACCTCTATGTTAACCTCAGGAATCTTCTTGGATGCAACCCTCAGGACCTCGGCATCGTGCCCCGTGCAGTCTACTACAGCCCTCGCCCTCACAGCCACAGGGTCAACGTGGAGTCCCGCTAGGTTTACCGCACTCCACTGAACAACGACCCCCGTCACCCTAAGCGGGTTCAGCGTGTACATGAGGTCTTCAACCGTGACGCCGAATATCACTTTGGCCCCCGCATCTATCGCTGCTGTTGCTAGACGCGCCAGCATCTCCGCCGCGTCCACAACGTATACCCCGTCACCAGCCTCCTCAATCCTGCACCCGACCTCCCTGAGTATTTCGTCGGCAGGCTGGGAGACCACCACCTTATGCCAGAGCATACCGCCGCCACCTATGCCTCCGCCATACGAGAGCCTTCTCTCAAACACCACGGCTCTGAAGCCTGCCTCCGCAACATACCTTGCGGCGGTAAGCCCCGAGGGACCTGCACCGACAACAACCACATCCGAGTCGGCGATCCTAATCCAGTCCTCAGCGGCAGACCTTATAATCGCCCGTGTAATAGTAACCTCGTCAACTTCCCTCGGCAACTCTCTGAGCTCCATCCAAAACCCTCCAAACCTTGAAAATTTAAGAAAACAATTCATTAATTAAACTCTTCGATAGGAGACAACGCGTCATCGAAAAACACTTTCAGCTATTCTGCCCTTTGTTTGATAAGGTTGCCACGTGAACATGTATCTTCTTTCCTACATTTCTTTGCTTGTCCAGTTGTTGGAGGGGCGTTAAGGTGGCTGGAGAGGGGCTGCTGAGGGTTGAGGGTGCATTAGAGTGCATTGTCGGGAGGAGGTTGAACCGTTTCGTGGTTGAGGTGCTTGTGGAGGGAGAACCATTAAAGGCTTATGTGAACAACACCGGGAGACTGCTTGACCTCTTGGTTGAGGGGAGACGGGGTTTCTGCACGGTCAAGGAGTCAGGGAAAACCAATTGCAGGCTTTTCGCGGTGGAGGATCAGGGGGCCGGTGCAATCTTGGACACCCAGCTCCAAATGAAGGCTTTCGAAGCATGGCTAAACGCCGGCCTCATACAGTGGCTTAAAGGCTGGATGATCTCAAGAAGAAATGTTAAGCTGGGCGACTCAGTCATAGATTACCTTATGAGGAAGGAAAGTGAACACGCTTACGTGGAGGTTAAGAGCGCTGTTCTGAGAAGTGATAAATACGCGTTGTACCCTGACTGCCCCTCACTTAGGGGGAGAAGACACGTGAAAGAGCTTACTCGTCACGCTATAGGCGGCGGGAAAAGCATAATCGTTTTCATGGCCGCCTTGCCCAAAGCCGTCGCTTTCAAGCCTAACGCTTCAGCAGATGCGGAGCTCTACAGCCTACTTCTGAATGCAAAAAAAGCAGGCGTGGAAGTTAGGGCAATCGCGTCCTTTTATGATCCCTCCACTTCATTAATTCGTCCATATAATTTCGACCTCAAAGTTGTCCTCTAGTTCCCATTCCTCGTTAAAACTCGTTTGATTAAAGTAAAAATAAAAATGGCACTGCAAGTTATTACCAATAGATTACCTATCTTAATAAATTAAAGTTCAATAAATAAGATGGCATAGTTGAATAGCATGGATTGTTTCTAAGGAAGGTGTGTCTCCATGTCCTTCTTTGAGATGCTGGATGATAGGGACAAGGCTATTATAACCATTTTGAGCAACTACCCTGATGCTTCACAGGAGTTCATTGCGGAGCAGATAGGGATCTCCCAACCATCGGTCGCCGTGAGGTTGAGGAAGCTCAAGTCTTCAGGTATTATATCGAAACTGGTGGGGGTAAACCCGGCGAAGATGGGAGTCTACTTGGCGAAGGTGGAGATCACCGCGAGAAACCCGTTGGCTCTGCTTGAATCCTTCAAGGACTGTCCTTACTTTGTTAATGGATTCCTAGTGTCTGGTAAGAACAACGTGTGCATGATGTTCCTAAGCGAGAACATAGAAACAATAGAAACAATAGTGGACGCCCACATAAGGCCAAACAGCGACGTTCAAAGCGTGGAGTTTAACATAATAATATCGTCAGCGAAGGAGTTCATTATCCCGGTGAAAATGAGTTTCAAGACTGCAGAAAACCCGCCCTGTGGATCGAAAACCCGTTGCAGAGAATGCCAGTACTTCCAGAAAAACAAGTGCCTAGGATGCCCAGTAATACATCAATACAAGGGGAAACTCTGGCAGCAAAAGAGAGGTAACAGTACTCGACCCTAAGGAAAAATTCCCCAAGTAAAAATGCTAAGTTAATCTGGAAGCTGATGGAAGGAAGTGCGCTCTGCAATTTCCTCAGTTCAAAAAAAGAACGGGAAAAGAGGGGCACAAGGTACCTGATGGTCACCCGCCTGCAGCTCCTATGCCGAAAAACACGCGATCCCCTTCTGCCAGCTTCACGCTTTCTATACTGCCTCTCTGAATGATTTTCCCATTCACCGTTATTATGGCATAGCCCTTAACCTCGTCCTTGTCGCTGTCGTAAACATACTTTTTGAATGCTTCACCATGCTTTCCAGCTAATAGCGCGAGTAGCTTCTTCAGGCTTGCGTTTCCCTCGACTTCGACCTCCTCTTCCCGCACACCAACCTCCTTAGATATAATGTGAATGAAGGACACCTTAACCCTCAACTTTCCCACTTCCTCCATCACCTTGACGAGTAAATTTAAAAAACTTTTAATTCTTTCAACTATGAGCTTTATCGCTTATATTTTTGTAACGCCCCCCAAGCTACCCTTATTAAATGGAGGGACGGATTCATCAAAACACATTTACTTGGTGTTTGTATTTAAACATTGATTGACAGTCACAGATCGAGATTATTGTTGTAGCTCGGCCGCGTTGTTAATATTTTATCGTCAAAAATGAAATTAAAGTTAGGCTAGTATTGACATTAAAAATATATTATATTAATACAGAAACAAACTTGGATGAGTTTGAGAAGGGTTTCATGTTGAGAATATACTTTCTGTATGGGGACGATTTTGGGGAGAAGGTGGCTGGCAACCTGATCAACTTTTCCACTTTCTGCACGTCGTGTGGCGATGCATGCGAGCACTGCAGGCGTGATTATGGTTCATTCGCAAATTACATTTATGGTCTCAACAGAATCCCCCGCGATCTTCCTCCTTACTTGGACAAACCTGAAGATTACTTTCCGAGGAACCCGCCGAAGTGCGATTTGTTAATAGTTGTCGGAGTGCACCAAGATATTCTTGCGAGCATATCGGTTTTGGCTGAGATTATGGGGGTTAAGGGTGTCATTGTCCCGATAGAAGATGGGAGCTGGTGTCCTGCTGGGCTCCAGAAGCAGGTGGAGAGGAGTCTTGAAGAGATAGGTGTCGTGAGCGCCTTCCCGAGGCCATTTTGTGTCTTGGATGAAAGAGGGACGGGCGACATAATAGACCGCTTCATCAAGGAATGCAAAGTTGGCAGGCCAATAGTTGAAGTCGAGATACAGGGGAACATTATAACTAAGGGGCACGTGGTCAGAACAGCGCCCTGCGGGAGCACTTTCTACGTCATGCAGCAGATAAAACTCACGAGGATCTATAGGATGAACGAGAAGATATCCGAGGCGCACCACGCATATCCATGCACAGCGTCTATGCAATACGACAAAACCATAGGAGACACATACCTCCACATGGGAGGGTACGCCATCAGACAAGCGATCAAGGACGCCATAGACAGGGAGCTAACCCGCCAACTAGTAAGAGAAAAACCACCCGTACAGAAAAGCGTGCTCACTATTTCACGGGCATAAACCTCACATTTCACAACTAGCCCAAACAAAAAGATGATGCCGGCATAACAGATTTCAGTACGCATTATAAAGCAGGGCTGCTCCCGGAATAACTATTGCCGCTTGCTTCATCTCAGAGGGACCCTTGAATGCCGAGTTTCCTTCTGTGACAGCCACGCTAGGGATCTCGGCTCCTCTTTAACGCATTGAATGGCAGGCAAAGGGGCTAAAAGCTACTTGGCTAACGCCAGGAGACTGCCAGTAAATCTTCTCTTTTATCTAATAGCTTTGTCGGGCTTCGTAATGGAAGGGCGTAGGAGATTTTTCATTTTGTTTTTATACAAATATTTTTAAGAGAAAAAGTACTAAAGATGACTCTGAGCTCGTATACTACATGTTGTTGCTAACGCCTTAGTCTTGGATTGCAGGAGGACATTTCAGGGCGAGAAAGAAATCAATTAGGATTTTCTGGTGTTTGCGAATGCCGTGGATTTGTGGGTGGAGTGAGTGGCCATGGATATTTATGGCGGCTGGAAAACAGGCAGACAAAAATAGTTTGGAAATTATGGTGGTATAATGAGCAACGATGAGAAAACTGTTTCTCGCATCTATAAGGGTCTCATCTTTATCTGCGCCTTCCTATTATCTTTCTCCTTGATTATGCTGTCCGCCTCACCTAGCCTTATACCATACGTGTCCTCTCACAATTATAGCCCACTGGTCATAGGCTCTTTTTATCTTCCGAACGCTCCTTCAGACGGTTTTTCTCTGATATATCTCCCTCCCGAAGGGAGAGCCTATCAGCCCTTGAAGTTGCCTTCACCGTTGAGCTGTGTTTTCGGTTTGGTGGCGTCAAGTCAGCCTGTGAAGTTCAAGGTTTACGGCATCCACCCTGTTCCAGTTGTAGAACCCGGCGTCCTGCCCTCTTGGCAGGACGTGCTCCTCGACGCTGAGGTTTCATCAACATTTTTCGCCGTCTATCCTCCGGCTAAAGATTACGTGGTAATTGCCATGTGGGAGAACCAGGGGGACCAGCCAGTCTTGATAATAACTCAGAATAACGTTACATTCTTAACTGTTCAGGGAAACACTCTCACAACCCTATACTACTCGCTGCTGTTCATCGGAATCCTCACCTTGGCGTTTACCATCATAGGAATATTTTTCAAGCCGTCCCCTCCCGAAATACTTGAAGGAGCTGGCGACGTGTTCGTTGAAACCCTCAAGTTAACCCCGAGAGCACTACCCTATCTTATATTGCCCGTCGGCTTTCTATTCTCGATACAATACCTTGCAGAAAGGCTCTCATACGTCCTGATCCAGATCCAATCGTACTCCACCAATCTGCCATCTGCGTGGAGTCAAGCATCCCTCATGTCTTTTATAGCGTCGCTTTTAGCAACTATCCTGCTGGGCGTCATAGCCACCGGTTTCATAATAGCCTTCGTACACAGAATAGTTGAGCATGGGCGCCCGGCGCTGCTCGAAAGTCTCGACATGAGCCTAAGGCGTTACCTTAAGCTTGTAGCCACAACAATAACAGTGGCGCTAATAGTAACCGCAGGTTTACTCCTCTTTGTTGTGCCGGGGATCTACTTCGCAACGATCTACGCCCTAGCCCCACAGGCGGTCATCGTGGAAGGAGCAGGGGTAAGAGAAGCGCTGCGGCGAAGTAAAGAGCTCACGAGCGGAGCGAAGCTGAAAACTTTGGCCCTTATCCTGTTATTCGGGGTAATATACCTCATAGTTGGCGAACTCGTAAGTTACATGTATTCGAGCGTGACCCCCATACAGCTTCAATCCTTCCTACTCCTGTCATTCCTCCACTTACTGTTGCCGTATCCCCCCCTAGACTTTAACCTGGTGACGTTCGTTTTCCCGGCTATGTTCGGGGCATGCCTAGCGGCAGGGTTCCTAACCGGCATCGTGATAACTCTCTATCTGACAGGGTTCACGCTCTGGTTTTACGCCTTGGGAGGTGGATCCCCTCAGCCTGCCACCCTGACACAGTACAAGACCAAAGCACTTGAATGTCTTGCTTGCGGGCGTAACCTTCCAGAAAATGCAAATTACTGTCCCTATTGCGGCGAAAAGCTGCAATGACTCGAATTAACCCCCTTCCCCTCCAATTTTCACGCTATTTTCGCGAGTATCCTTACTGCTTCGGGATATATTTTCTCGGCGAGGTCTCTTCTGTTTCCTCCATGCGTCAAGATGAGGTATCTTCCGTCGCACACTTCATCAGCCACCTCTGCGACGATGCGTACGGTTTCCACGCAGACCTTCTCGGTTAGCCCTCTGTCGCCGTAGTCGCCACGGCAGATGTCATGTCCAAGCTTGTGAATTATAGTGTGCGGCCTAAACTTCTTTACTCTCGGGACAAATTCCTCCTCCACGAGGCGTAAGTAATCCTCGTCGTTTGTATTCCAGCCAGCGTCCACGTCAACCTTCGTCCCTTCATCCTCGACGAGGTTCTGGCTGCAGAAGCAGACGTGGAGAACGTCTCGCTGCCCCATGAATATTGCTCTCGTTCCATCACCATGGTGCGAGTCGGTGTCCAGTATCGCGTAGCGTCTCTTCCCCCCATAGGTCTCCTTCAAGTAGGCTATCGTGGGGCCGGTGCATGAGACATATGTTCCACCCCAAGCATTTGAGGGGCCAGCGTGATGGCCTGCGGCAACCACGAAGACAAGGGCGTTCTCCAGTTCGCCTATTAATATTTTCTCAGCGGCTTCTAGGCATCCGCCAACCGAAAGGAGGGCGCCCCTATAATACCATGCTCTCCTCAATTTTTCAACCAGTTCTTTCGTGTGAACCTTAAGCAGGAGCTCCTCGGACACCTCCTTTGGCTCCAAAAGAACTATTCTCTTATCCTTTAGAAGGCTGCCGAAGGCCTCGGGAAACCCTGCAAACTTATCACCTATAACAGGCCAGTTCTTATCCTTAAACTCGGGGTGAAAGAACACTCCAGTAACCATCCGTAAACCTCCATGATGAACAGCTAGGTTTCAGTTCATCAGAAACTATCCCTTATCTACTTTTCGCACTTAAGCAACCAAGAACAGCTTCATGACTTCTCCTTGAAAAAAAAGCACTCATAAACAACCATTAAAAGGGCGCCCGGGAGCGCCCAGTTGATTGCCTATCAATAAGCGTCATCCCACCAATGTTACACTACATCCATAGTTTCGCCGGCCCATCAATAGGAGACTTTTCCGAATGCCCGGATGCTGCTAAAATGGCAATTGCGAAATTGTATTTATTTGCACTCGAGGAAGTATTTTTATCCTTGTTTATGTCTTCGCCTTAAGGTGGCTGGAGGTTCAAGTGTTGCTCCTGGCTGCAACCGGTGACTTTCACTTGGGAATTAAGGGGAAGTTCAAGGACGTTTTCACTCTCGAGAACGTTGAGCGCTGCGTGAGGAGCCTTGAATACTTTCCGGTTAACGTCTTTCTTTTCTGCGGTGACCTTTCAATGGCTAGGCGTTACGATGATAACGTGAAGCATGCTATCAACATGCTTTACTCCGTTAGCGCCAGGTACCGGTTCATGGTGGTAGGTAATCATGACAAGTGGTATGACCCAAGTCTACGGAAAACTTTGTCGACTCCCTACTGCCTCAAGTTGCTGGATGGGGAGGGCTACTACTTGGAGGACTTAGACCTTGGGGTCGCTGGAACCATGGGGTGGTATGACTACTCCTTCAGCCATAAAGCTGACGTCGAGCTTGAGAGACGTGAGAGAGCGTTGAAGGCGACCAATATGGAGTTGAAGAAGCTTGAGGCTGGACTAAGGTGTATTGAGGATGCCGGGGTGAAGGTTGTGATCATGCATTTTTCCCCGACTCCTGAAACGGTCAGAGGAGACCCATTTATAGGTCTTTGCGGCTCATCAGCCTTCATGGAACTCTTAGAGGCGTACGGTGTGGATTACGTGTTCCACGGGCACAGCCACAAGTGCCGGGACGATTGCCTTGAAAGCGTCGTGGGAGGAGTCAAAGTTTTTAACGTTGCATGCGACAAGAGGGGTTTCACCCCCCTACTCGTAAAATTATGATTATGAAGATGGTGGTTTGATGGCTGAGCCTTGGGAGACGCGACGCGAAAAAATCCTTCGCCTATTAAAGGAGACCGAGACCCCCCTAAGCACAGATCAGATATCTTTGCTTTTAGAAATAGATCGAAAGGACGTGTATGAGGACCTTGTACACATTGCTCGCTCCCTGCATAAGTCCCGGTGGCAGCTCATTATGTTTCCTCCTCGCTGCCTGAAGTGCGGCTACGTTTTCAGTTCTGATAAACCTAAGAAGCCGTCGAAGTGTCCTAAGTGTAGGGGGGAGCGTGTCTCAGACCCGTTATTTAAGGTTATTTCTCGCTGATGTCCCTAACGCATGATGCTATGGGTGAGCCGCGCAGCTCCAAGAACCTGTTCGACTCTAATATGTTCCCTTTGATGCTGCAGTTGCCGCTTATCGATATGACAGGTGTTTGTAAGTCGCCACATGCCGTGAAAGTGTTGTTTTCAATCATCGCGGTCGAGTAGCGTGAAACCATTACTCCGCAGCGGCAGTTACTGAAGAAGTTTCCAGTTATGATAGCATCACCTTTCTCTATGACGGCGACCGCCGGGTCTATCATGTGATTCACGAACATGTTACCAATTATTTTAGCCCTCGAGTTCCAAGTGACTGCAACCCCTAAGCCGTTTTCTTGGAACGTGTTTTCTTCAATCCTTAAGTCTCCGCCTTCCATCCAGACTGCTGCAACTTCGTTCTCCGAGAACTTGCAGTTCTTAATTGATACTATGCTACCTTCACCTAGAATCATGCCGTAACCGTTATTGTGAAAGCGGCACCCCTCAAGCCTAGCTATTCCTACTTCGACGTGGAAGGAGGCTAGCTCACAGCCCGCGAACTCGCAGTTATTAGCTTCGACCCTTCCATACTTCACGCTGAGGATCTCGCTCTCCCTTGAGCAGATAAGGGATAATCCTTCAATCCTGAAACTTCTTACGCCATCGCATATTAAGCCGTGCCCCTCAAGGAGAAGCCTCGTCGAGTCAGCTCCCTTACCTATTATGGCAAGGTCTGTCTCAATGAGGGCCTCGTCGACGACGTAATCTCCCTTATCCAAAAGTATCTCGTCTCCAGGAGACGAGTTACGTATTATGCGCGCCAAGTCCACCTTGTTATCCTTCACGACGACCTTCACGCAATAACCTCCACGTCTTTTTCCAAATTATCTGTTGCTAAATAAAAATTTCACATTATAAACCATTTTAAATCAAATTTACTTGACTAATAATTGTGTTATTTCTAAATATAAGCTTTATCACAAAGAAATATCAACTATGAAGACGTGCATTAATGAAAATTTTTGCAAGATGGTTTGACAGCCAGTTAACCTCCCTCGCTAACATCTTGACAACCTGCTTACTCCATTTAACTTTCAGCTTCGCGAGGCGTCTGGTCTCCCTGAAATGCATCCTCAGGGCAAACATTTCAGTATCCCTATTTAAATGCTTCAATGCGCTATTTATACTCCCACCCTTCCACCCTTCCTCTTCGAGGCATCTCGCGAGGCCAACAGCGCCCAGCGCGTCCAGCTTGTCGCAATCCCAGAGAATAGCCTCTTCCAGCCCCATAAGCCCTTCTGGTCTGTCAGTGTGGTGACTTGAAATCGCACTTAAAACTTTCTCCAGTACCCCAGCTGGCAACACCCCTCGTAGAAGCGAAGCTGCGACATTAACGCTTTCCTCAACGTGGTCTGCCTCTAATACACCCTTACCAACATCGTGAAGCACGCTTGCGAGCCTTACAGCCTCCACGTTAGCCCCATACCTTAAAGCTAGGCGTGTGGAGTATGCGAGAACCCTTTCAACGTGCTCCCACCCATGAGCTGAGTCAACTCCGCTCAGCAGACGCTTAGCCTCCCTAACACACTTCCTCTCAACAAGGTAACGCCTAATAATTCCCGCAACGTCAGTTATTGATGCCCCGTCCCGAACCACGTCAGCGTACTCTGGCTTGCTCACCACCAGCGGAACAAGCACCTCGTCACGGGTCAGGCCACCATGGCTCCCCCTGAGCTTCTGCTTACTAATTTCGTAGCCTGGCTTAGCGGCGACCATCAAGTCCCCTACCCGGGGATTCTGAAGTGAAAGCTTTGCGGCTTCACTTCGCAGAAGAATCAAGCTGAACCTTCCATCTCTTCTTAGACGCCTCTCAGCCTCTTCCACGTTTTTCAGGTATATGTGGGCAAACCTGTGGGAGGCGCAAACCACAGGGTTAAGCCCGTCCAGCAACCCTTCAACGTCAATGTTCTCCCTCACGTCGGTCATACCGTGGTCAGCTGTCACCACGAGCAAGTAATCCTCATAACACTCCTCCAAAGCCCCCTGCAACTTACCGATAATCTTATCATCCTCCTCCAGTATCTTGGATGCTTCCCTACTCGATGCACCATACCTTTCTCCTACTCCATCCACACCTGGCAGGTTAATTACGAGCAACACAGGCCTATCCTTCTCAATCATCTCCACGGCTTTCGAGACAGCATAGTCATCCTGCCGCCACACGTCCCTAGCCTGAACCTCTTCTTTGGACACCTTACACTTCGCTCCCCTTGTAACCGGCTCCCCAACACACCCTCCAGCCCCCACCCACTCGAAGATTGTTGGCGCCTCGAGATGTGCGTTGACATCGTCAACGTCGAACCACACCACCCTCCCCTGCCCCCTGTCATAGTAAAAGTTCCCGACGATGCCGTGCACCTCGGGGGTGGCACCTGTAACTATTGAAGCGTGCCCCGTGTACGTGGCGGTCGGAGCAACCGAGCGACACCTAAACGTGGCAACACCAAGCTTGACAAGCTCATTAATCACGGGAGTGCGGGCTCTCTTGAGCGCCCTGATGCTGCACCCATCCAGCACGACAACGGCAGCGCAGCAGTCAGCCTCGCCACCGAGCAACCCATCACCCATTGCGACACCTCCACACAAAAAGCCCCTTGGTCGTCCTTAAAAATCCGCCGCGTTGACATTAGAAGTAAGCCAGAAGACATCAATCTTCTCTTCATTTCAACTGATGTAACTCGTTTAGTTTTAATTTGTTTTTAGCATGCTTCTTCCACCTTCACACTTAACGGCTGGAATCCATGTGAGCCTGAAACCTGACAAAGGGAATAGTTAAGCGTGTGACCTTGTTGGTAAGCGCCACATTAGCAGCGGGAATGTAAGCCCCCTTCGAAGAAGCTACAGTCATTAACATGGGACGCTGCAAGGCTGGCTTAATGAGATCTCGAAATAAAGTAAGGAGCAGAAGAAGCGGTCATCTGAAATTACCGTTAAATTTCAAAAGGAAAAGAGGATTTTGAGCAGCCTTGGTTTATATGTTTCGTTAAATGGTTTAAGCTGGAAAGTGATAATGGAGAGGGGGCGTTAGGACTCCGCTGCGGGAGATCTGCCTGCAGGCTTTTTAGCTTCCAGCTTCAGCACGTTGAGGCTACCTGAACGCCCTTGGAGGTACGCCATGTGGGATAGGTGAGATAACCCTAATAATTTAGTTCAGCCCCTTTGTCTCTGGATGAAATAATAATATGGTGGAGGTTTTGATTTGGAATATGAATCTTTGAAGTTTAGTGTTGAGGATGGAGTGGCTGTCATAAAATTAAGTCGCCCTGAGAGACTTAACGCTCTCGACGATAATGCTGCACGTGAACTGCTTGAGTGTCTAGGGAGGTGCGAGGAGGACGCCGCCGTCAGGGTTGTGGTCATCACGGGAGAGGGGCGCGCTTTCAGCGCCGGCGGGGACGTTAAGGGTATGCTCAAGTCCATTGAGGAGGGAGAGCCGGACGCCTTCATGGATCGTCTGACAGAGCCCCTCTACAAGGTGGCTCTCAAGATAAGGGAGATGAGTAAGCTGGTGGTGGCGGCAGTTAACGGGCCCGCTATGGGTGCAGGTTTCAACCTAGCAATAGCCTGCGATATTGTCGTAGCCTCGGATAAAGCTAGGTTCGCTCAGAGCTTTGTGAGGCTCGGGCTCATACCCGGCATGGGAGGCACATACCTGCTGACGAGGCTTATAGGTCCCTTAAGGGCGGGCGAGCTCTTTTACACTGGGAGAATTGTGGATGCGCAAGAGGCTTTTCAGCTTGGAATAGTGAACCGTGTTGTCCCACAAGAGAGGCTGATGGAGGAGGTCATGGAGCTCGCTAGGTTCATCGCTAAGGGTCCAGCGCTTGCGTTTGCAAGAACGAAAAGGCTTCTCGAGCAAGCCACGCGGGCGACAAACTTGAGACAGCACCTTGAGGAGGAAAGAAAGGCGCAGGTTGAGTCTGCCAAGACAAAGGACTACGAAGAGGGAGTGAGAGCGTTCATCGAAAAAAGGGAGCCACTGTTCCGGGGTTGCTGAGTTTAGCCTCCTGCCACCTTTCTGTATATTTCTCGTTGGACGAGGTACCTTAGCACTTCCGATGTTCCAGCGCCTATCTGCCCCATCTTCGAGTCCCGCAGATACCTTTCCAGTGGGTACTCCTTCGTCATACCTATCCCTCCAGCGATCTGTATCGCGTCTAGGCAGACCTTCACGGCCATGTCCGCTGAGAAGAACTTTGCCGCCGCAACCTCTTTCGGGGCGCTGAGCCCGCTGTCTATCATTCTGGCAGCCCTTAAGACCATGAGCCTCGCTGCCTCAATGTTGGCGTACATGTCCGCTATCTTGAAGCTTACCCCTTCGAACTCCCTTATGGGTCTCCTGAATTGCACTCTTTCGGCGGCGTACTTGGTGGCTATTTCGAAGGCTGACCGAGCGATGCCGAGGTACTGGGCTCGAAGTGAAAGTCCGCTCACTGTCAAGTCCCTCCATGAGAACCTTTAAGCCTCCGTTCTCCTCCCCGAGGAGGTTCTCCTCCGGCACTTTGCAGTCCTTGAAGACTAAGCGGCTGTTGACTGATCCAAGCCTTCCTAGGAGCTCGTAGTCCTTGACTACCTTAAAGCCCTCCGTGTCCGTTGGGAATATGAAGGCGCTTATTCCTTGGTGCCTCTTAACTTCGGGGTTTGTGACGGCGTAGAGCAGAATGTACTTGGCTCGGCTTCCATTCGTTATGAATCTCTTCTCCCCGTTTATCACGTAGTACGATCCTTTCTTTACGGCTCTCGCCTGCATTCCTCCTATGGCGTCGCTCCCGCCAGTTGGCTCAGTTATCCCTATCGCGTCAAGTTCCTCCCCCGTCATGATCAGCTTGAGAAACTTTTCTTTCTGCTCCTTTGTTCAAAACCTCACTATCGGCATCGCGTATAACACCGCTGATGCGCCGTAAGTTACAGCAACAGCGTAGCTCGCCGCTGAAAGCTCCTCACCAATTATCACTTGGTGAACCAGCCCCTTTCCCCATCCTCCAACCTCCTTAGGGAAGGAGACGCCGATGTAGCCCGTCCTCCCCATTTTCCTCACAGCTTCATGTATCAAATCGAAGTTCTTTTCCTTGTCGATTCTGTCGACGACGGGCAGAACCTCCTTCCTCACGAACTCCCTAAACTCCATCCTAAACTTGTTCTCCTCCTCAGTGAAGAGGTGAAGAGCTCCCTCATCCATGCTGCAACCAAACTCCCAGTTCAGATCCTCAAGGCTAACATGTCCTTCACGAGGCAACAACGACACCTCCCTTCCCAGTTATTCACTCAGGCATATACCAGTCGTGAAGCCCTTCACCCATAAAAGAGTTTCCTCATCTTGGAATGCTACGGTACCATGTCGAGCTCCGCTCTTCTTCACGTCGTCTTCAAGGGGGGAACATTAAAAAACGGGTTTCGCGATATGTCACGTTTGCCTTTGCAGTGTATGGAGGCGGGTCTTTGAGGATTGACGACGTGAGGATTGTGGGAGTGATTGGGGCTGGCGTGATGGGGCACGGCATAGCTCAAGTCTGCGCTAGGAGCGGCTACAAGGTTGTGCTTGTCGACGTTAATGACGAGATCCTCGAGAACGCGCTTCGACTTATAAGGTCGGGGCCATTCGGGTTGGATAAACTGGTTCAGAAAGGAAAGATGAGCGAGAAAGAGGTCGAGGAGGTTATGGGAAGAATCAAGCCGACGACTTCTACCCAAGACCTTAGAGACGTGGACTTCCTCATAGAGGCTGTGCCTGAGGATGCTGGCCTGAAAAAGAAGGTTTTCTCGGAGCTCGACGACGTCTGTAAAGAGGAGGCAGTTTTCGCTTCCAACACGTCTGGCATACTTATAAGCGACCTTGCATCATCGGTCAAAAGAAGGGACAGGTTCATAGGCATGCACTGGTTCAATCCAGCCCCAGTAATGAAGCTGGTAGAGGTCGTCAGAGGGGCGTTAACGTCGGATGAAACATTCGAACTGACGGTGAAGCTTGCAGAAAAACTGGGGAAGACCCCCATCGAGGCTAATGATGTGCCTGGTTTCTTCACGACGAGGTTTATATGCTGCTGGCTTATGGAGGCCATAAGGCTTTTCGAGGCTGGGGTGGCGGGGGTAAGGGAGATAGATGAGATGTGCAAGCTGGCATTCGGATTCCCAATGGGGCCGTTCGAACTAATGGACTTGATTGGCTTAGACACGATGCTTCACATAGGCGAGTATCTTTACGCTGAGACGAGGGAAGAACATTACTTCCCACCTGTTTCCCTTAAGAAGCTCGTCATATCAGGGTATCTTGGAGACAGGAGGACGAAGCAAGGTAGCATGGGTGGCTGGTATGACTTCTACAAGATAGAAAGGAGGAAGGAGAAAAGTGAAGGTTAAGCTCGAAAGGGACGAGGACGAGAGGATAGCGTGGGTGAGGCTGAACTACCCTGAGAGACTAAATGTCCTCCACTTGGAGATGCTTAAGGAGCTACATGGCGCCTTAGTAGAAGCCGACAGGGACGACAGAGTGTGCGCGGTGATCATAACCGGCGAGGGGAACGTGTTTAGCGCTGGGGCAGACCTGAAAGAAATAATGGGGCAAAGCTTCGAGGACGGGTTAAGGTGGCTTAAAGCGTATTGGAACATTCTGGAGCTCGTGAGGGAGACGGGTAAACTGGTCGTCGCCGCCGTTAAGGGGCCATGCGTCGCTGGGGGAAACGAGCTCGTCGTCATGTGCGACCTCGTCGTAGCTGGAAAATCAGCCAGATTCGGGCAACCCGAGCTTCTAGTAGGCTCCACAGCCATGGGAGGAGGCGTCCAAATGCTCCCCCTAATAATTGGGGAGAAAAGAGCTAGAGAACTCCTGTTCACGGCCCGTACTCTAAGCGCCGAGGAAGCCTACAAGTTTGGACTGGTAAACAGGGTCGTCGAGGACGGTGAAGTTGAAAGCGAAGCCCGCAGACTCGCGCTGGAAGTCATAGACAGGACGAGTCCTCAGGCTTTTAGGGTCGTCAAGTCCTGCCTCAAGTTCTGGACCGACCTGGCAATGCTCAACTGGCAGCTTGCAAGGGACGTGACTGCCATGATCTGGACTTCCGGCGAGTTCAGGCAGAGAAGCAAAAACTTCCTAGAGAAAAAGAAGACACCACCACAAAAATTCACAGGAATAACGCCAAAGTAGCACGTAAGCCCCTCAGCTTTCAAAGTAAAGCATACAGGTTATAGGTAGTAGCTGGAAGCCATCCTCAGATGCCAGGAGCTGCTGAAGAGAGGAGGCCCTTTAATCGATCTTACACTAACCTTGCTTTTCTTTCATGAGGTCTTCTATGAGCGTTTGTGGATCTGATTTTTCGAGCTTGAACTCCGGCGGTTTTCTGAGAACGTTCTCTATCGACGCCATTTCAAGCTCAAACTTATCTAAGTCGTTGATGGGGCAGGAGGTCAGCCACGTCTCATAGCTCATCGAGTATGGCGCTCTAATAGTCCCGTTGACCTTAATCGGAGATGGGTCTATTATAACCTGGTCGTCTACTTCCTTCCTCCTCGCTGTTTGCGTCGTGGTTGCCGGCTTTCCTTCGCGCGTCACCTTGTAAAACAATTCTTTTCCTTCTCCGCCCTGAATTCTCTCCTCAACCCGTCTCTGAATGAACGCAACCATGTCCTTGTATAAGGTGAAGTAGTCGCTGTAGCCTTCTGGGAGCCTGTGATCCTCAAACACGGTCCAGAGTTGAATTTCCCTTGAACCCGAAAACTTGACGGCGGGCTTGACGCCGTGATCCCTTAAACAATCACAGGCAAACTTACAGACAAGCTTGACCGGAGCAAAGTCGTTCCCAAATTTTTCTCCGGCGCCGATCTCGAAAACAAACCAGTCAGGCTTCCTAGCTTCAACCCCATGTATCACGGGGAAAAAGTCGATCGCGTGCTGGTCGACGAGGTCTAAGAGCTCCCTCTCACTGTCAACTGTTATGGGCTGTTTCTTTGGCTTATGCCTAGCATATCTAACGAATGACGGCTTGAAGCTGTTAATCGGGTCATTGTCGTCTGAGAAAACCTTGACGACCGAGATGGCTCTCCCTCTGAGGTAGGGCATCATCAACCCTGCAACCTTAGGGTAATACTTCCTCGCAAGGTAAACCGCCCGGTAAGACTTGTTGAGCTGGCTCCAAACCTCCCCAATCCTGCCCTCGAGCCTTTCAAAACCCTTTGGGAGTATACGATACTTACCATCAAACTCCTCAACCATTCCTTCCTCTGCAAGCCTCGCAAGAACTCTTCTAACCTCAACGTCGGAAACCCCTGAATCCCTTGAAACCTTCTCACAAATATGATTCCCCTCAAAAAACTTTCCAGCCCTCTTAATAGATAAGATCAGGAGAACATGGTCGGTAATATCAGCCAAGCCAACCCCCAGAAGAAGAAAGACGTCAAAGAAAAATATAACGGTTACCTGTGAAGGGGAGAATTCTTCAACAACTAGTGACCATTAAGAAGAGCTACCTCTATATTCCCTCACATGTTTTCCGGGTCAGTATTTTAATTAGTAATCATCTCTTAAGTCTTCAAGGAATCGAGGGCGTGTTGGACTTGAGTGGAGAATACGCTGCTAGGCTGAAGAAACGGGCAGAAAACTTTATCAGGGAGGCAGAGGAAGCCTTCGACCCTAATCTTGCCATGTTCTTCGTAGAGCAGTCTCTCCAACTATACGTTAAAGCCGTGTATTATGAGCTGTTCGGGGAGAAAATTCGAGGCCACAGCATAAGGAGCCTGCTAGGCTTTCTCTCCAAGTCTCTAGAAGACAATGGCTTCAGAGAACTGTCTGAAAGAGTAGGGTCGTTTATCAGCATGTTCAGGGAGGAACTTATACTTGCAGAGGAAGCTTATACTGAAAGCAGGGCGAAATAAGCTATTCCGATAAGGACGTGTATAGACTTCTAAGGGCTGCAGAGCGGCTCTTCAGTCTTCTTAGGGCGGTTGAAAATGCCGTCAAGCTGGGTTAAGTATCACTTTCAGCATCCTAGGAAATGGAGGGAGTATGCTCAAAGCGCGGCTAGGGCGGCGCTGGAAGTTGTTCCGGGTGTTGAAGTCTACGTGGTGGGGGGAGTAGCGGAGGAGAAAACAACTGTATATAGTGATATAGACATATTGATCGTGGTGCCGGAAGGGGTTGATAGGAAAAACCTTTACGTGAAGACCATCACGAAAGCAATGGATAAGCATGGTTTGCCGCTAGATGCCCCTGTGGAGCTTCACATCGCGACTAGAGAAGAGGCGAGGCACTACATGAAATCAAAGGTGGTCGAGGCTAAACCATAACCTACTTGATCTCCCTGTTGAGCTCCTTGTACATTTTCTTGAGCTTCTTGTATACTCGCTTGAAATTCTGGTAGAGCTCGTCGTATATCCCCCTGTTCTCGGGGTTTGGCTCAAACTCCTTCCTTACAGGCACAACCTTTTCCAGCTCGTCGAAGCTCTTGTAGTATCCCAGCGCTACGGAAGCAGTCAATGCGGCTCCACGTGACCCGGCCTCCAAGGGGTCCTTCATTTGTCTCACCCTCACCCCCGCAACATCCGCTATTATCTGGCACCACAGCTCGCTCTGAGCCCCGCCCCCGATGAGGTTGATCGAGGAAACCCTGCCTATGAGCTTCTGCACCCCCTCAAGAATCCACCGCATGTGATACGCAACCCCCTCAAGTATCGCCCTCAAAACATGCGCTTCGCCATGCGTCAAGCTCAGGTTTACGAAGCCTCCTCTAACGGTGTGGTCGTTTAAAGGCGAGCGTTCACCATACATCCAGGGGGTGAAGATCAACCTCTTTGACCCAGGCTCAGCCTCCGCCGCAACCCTATCCATAATCCTGTAGGTGTCCACCCCTTCTTTCTCAGCCTCAACCATATACTTGTAGCCCAGATTATCCCTAAGCCACCGGTAGCAGACGCCTGAGCACTCCTGCTCGCCGACCAGAATGTACTTCGTTGGGTCAGCGCTGCAGAGCGAACCAATGTAGTACCTTATGCTGAGCTTCCTGTCCCTTACAGGGGCCACGACCCAGCTGCTCGTCCCTATGTAGGCGTGGACCTGCTTCTCCCTTACAGCTCCACTGCCAACGGTGGCTGCCGTAATGTCCCCGCAACCGCAGACCACCGGGGTCCCCTCTTTAAGCCCTAGATCCTTAGCGGCCTCGGCGGTCAGCTCGCCTACTATTGTCGGCGACGGAACAGGCTCGCAAAGCTTCTCTAAAGGTATGCCGGCCTTTCCGCATATAGACTCAGACCACCTCATCCTCCCCTTCCGGCTGTCAAACATCCAGGTTACGCTGGCGCAGTCCCACGACGTGTAATACTTCCCCGTAAGCCTGAAGATCAGGTAGTCTTTCGCGTCCAGAAACTTATACGCCTTCTCGAAAACCTGTGGTTCATTCTCCTCAAGCCAAGCGATCTTCGAAATCACATCCTTCGGTCCCGGGGCTCCTCCAGTTATCCTGACAAACGTCAAGAGCATCGAGAGAATGTTGCCCGCCAGCCGCTTAGCCTGCTCATCAGCCCTGCTGTCAAGCCATATTATCGCGGGCCTAAGCGGTTCCCCGTTCCGGTCGACAGGCACCAGTCCAGCCATCTGCGCTGAGATCGAGACTGCCTCGACATCCTTCACCTTAACCTTGGCGGCCTCAACAGCTTCCCTCGTCGACTTGGAAACAGCCTCCCACCATTCTTTAGGGTTCTGCTCCGCCCACCCAGGCTGAGGATGATAAAGCTCGTAGCCTGCCACAGCAGAGCCTACAACCTCGCCCTCAGTAGTACACACAACAGCCTTTACACTACTCGTCCCAAAATCCCAAGCAACTATAAAACCAGCCATGAATAACTCCTCCCAGAAAACAAATCAAACAGCAAAATAACATTTGCCTGTAAAAATAATAAAAGTTACCTTTAGAGAACAATAAGAAGCTTCTCTGGGAGGCGAGTAAAACCAGCCGGTATCTCAATACACTGCGAGCCAAGGAAAAATCTTTTTAGCCCATTCTAGAGCATCGAGGCTTAAGTTTCCATGTACGTCTACCCAAGAATCCCCAACCGAAGCCTTCTCTAACACATAAAAAATAAATTCCAGTCGCCTTATTTTTTGTGAGTGGGGGGATGAGAGTGTTCGAGTTTGAGCATGGTTTGGAGGGGGCGTTTGAAGAGGAGCCCCACGTGAGGAAAGACGTGGCGGAGAGGCTTGTGGAGTATGTCGAGAGAGGCTTCATGATCCCCGAGTCCATAGTGAAGCTCATAGAACTACTGGACGACAGGGACGGGGAGGTTCGTGGCTACGCTGCATACGCGCTCGCAAAATACGCTACGAGAGGAATAACCGACTCGAATGTGCCGAGAAAGCTTGTCAAACTACTGGGAGACGAAAACGGGATTGTTCGTGGCTACGCCGCATACGCGCTCGCAAAATACGCTGACAGGGAGTTGACTGAGCCCAAAGCGATCAAGAAGCTCGTCGAGCTCCTAGACGACGAAAGCGGCTTGACACGTGGCTACGCCGCATATGCCCTTGCGAAGTATGCTGATAAGGGTCTGACAGAGCCAAAAGCGCTAGAAAAGCTCGTCGAGCTCCTAGACGACGAGAAGAGCCTGACGCGCGGATATGCAATAATAGCCATTGCCGTGTACGCCATCAGAAAGTATATCGACCGCAATGCGCTTGAGAAACTCGTCAGGTTGCTAGACGACAATGACAAAGAGGTGTGCGGGCTGGCAGCTCTCGCACTCGCAAAATACGCTGAAAGGGGTCTCACTTCCCCAGAAGTAATGGTGAAGATTAAAGACCTTCTAGGAGACAAAAACGAGTGGGTGCGTAAATGCGCATTTACCGCCCTCAAAAAATACGTCAAAAAGAAGTAAGAAGTAGTCGAAAACGGTAGCAGCCAATGATCATTAAAAATATTCCTCTCAAAGGGGACACAGAAAGCACGGTAGGCAATCTTCTATTTGCAATGAAAACCAGAATCTTATTGGAGGAAAACATAAGTTTCAGAAGTAGCCCTTAGGGTCGCCACAACGAGGAAAACAGTCTACATCAAGGATGCGCTGTTCAGCTTTGGGAGTGAAGTTTTAAAGTTCACCCGGGAGTTGGTGAAGCCCTCTTCACGTATTTTTACTGCGTGTTTTTGTCTGTTGCCAGCCTGAGCCCCTCCTCCCCTGCTACTTTAGCTAGTTTTTTGTCGTATGTGAGGAAGAGCTCGAAATCCTTAGCGGATGCCAGCTGGACGGCGTCAGCCATGTATAACCCATGCTTGAAAACATATTTCGTAGAATCAAACATGATGACGGAGTTTAGCGGTGTGAGCCTTAACTGGTTAAGCTTTACGAGGAGACGCGTCTCCCCGACAAACCTAGCAAAAACTTGCTTGGCGCTCTTCAGGACGCCCCTCCTCTCGTACTTGCCAAGGATCGCCGCCACCTCGCCTATGTTCCATATTGGGAAGCCCAGCTCAGCTTTCCCTACGTGCGCCCTGTCGTAGAAATCGTCAACCAGCCGCTTCCCTCCTCCTCAACGTACCTTTTAACTTGGCGTCAGCGTCCAAGTATCGCTCCTCTCTTTCATCTCTAACTTTCATCTCTAACCTCCCGCACAACTTTCTCAGCGCTGGCCCCAGCAGGCCTGTCGGCTTTAACCTCGAAACCAGTGTAGAACCTGCTCTCCAACTATTCCTCACAGAGCCCATCGAGAAACTCGAACCCGTCATAAATACTCGGAAACTCCTCTACAACACTACTCAGGCTCTTACCGTTCAAAGCCAGCCTACTCTTCACTCTCCTAACCAGCTCACCATCCAGCGAGAGAGTAACCTTCCTTTCCAGCCACAAAACCACCAATACGTATAAAAGTATAAAATCTTCCTTATCCCGCAGGCTTCTGTCAGGGAGTTAAAAAGCATTTTAACGTTTTAGGTGTTTTTACTCAGCGTTAAGGCTAAAACGTCTCAGTTGCCGACATCAACAGGAAATATGCGAGAAGGCTTAGTGGTGGGCGGGTTCATGAGGCGGCGAGCCGCAGCTTTGCTAATCATAATCGCGGCGCTAATGCTTCCACTAATGGCTAACTTCTTCAATCTTTTCCCGGCGCAAGTCACAGAAGTCGTCTTCACGACGTGTGAGATGACGGCGGACAGGGAATCCGCTAGGCGCCGCCTCGAAGAAGTAATACAGCCCGGAGACATAATACTGGCTAGAGGCAGCGGGGTCGAAGACCTGCTCGTCGGCCTACGCTACTCACCCTACTGGACGCACGCCATGATATACGTTGGGGGAGGAATAGCAGTTGAGGGAACAGTGAAAGGCGTCGTGTGTAGCTCCGCCTGGTACGTAACCGGATGCGAGGAGTTCTGCGTGCTGAGAGTTAACGCTCCCCTCCACATCAGGCTCAACGTAGCATGGTTCGCCCTCAACCAAGTGGGGAAACCCTGCAACTGGAACTGCTTCCAGAAGCGAATATACGGAGACAGCTACTACTGCAGCGAAATTGTCTGGGCATCCTACAAGGCATCCTTCACCGTAGCCGGCATCCCATGCGGACCGGACATCGACGGCACCCCCTCCTGGTCGCCCCTAACCGACTGGGGCGTCA
>JAHLWX010000018.1 GCA_019057675.1 Candidatus Jordarchaeum sp. LHC_1308 | reverse complement strand
GACCGCTTCGGGGAGCTTTGCTATGTGCTTAATTAGGTCGACTTCCCTTGAGCTTAAGAGTTTCTCCGAGTCGATTTCTAGGCTGGGGATGTCTCCCGCCTTTTCAAGTAAGCTTTTCGCCCGTACCGCCGCGTACTGTATATATGGCCCTGTTTCGCCGTCGAAGTTCGTAACTTTTCCATAGTCGAAGATTATTGTTTGCTCTGTGCTGAACTTCGTGAGCCAGTATCTTACAGCGCCCACCGCCACTGTTTCTGCTATTTGTCTTTTCTCGAGCTCCGATGCTTCCGGGAGGTTTTTGTTCACCTGTTCGTATGCGCACAAAAAGGTTTGGTTTATTACAGCGTCGGCATGGTATCCCACCCAGTTTCCCTCTCTCCCAGAGAATTTCTCACCTATGAGCTGAACGTGCTTATATGAAAGGTGTATAGAATTTTCAGCCTGCTCCAAGTAGCCTAGGAGTTTCAGGCAAGATTTAACTGCCTTTTGCAGGTATTCTTGCTCGTATCCTATGACGTTTATCACAGCGTCCGCTTTCGCAAAGTCGTTTGAGGGCATGGCTAGAATGGGCGAAGTTGTCCAGAGCTCTTTCCCGTTGAACTGCCTATGCCAAAGGCGGTACTTCATGCCTGTTTCAAGTATGCCGAACTTCCAAAGCTGGTAGGCTATATCGTGCGCCACGTATGTTGGAACCATGTTTGACCTGACGAGAACTTTGTCGGGGTTCTTTTTATCCTTAAACTCTTCTAGGCGGCTAAGCTTTGCCACGAAACAGCCCTTATATTCTCCCTCGGTCTCCCAGACGAAGTGTTCCGACCCTTCAAGGAGCCTCATTGCCTGCTCCCAGAGACGGGCCTTCGAAATGTCGCTCTCCCAGACCAGCAAGTCATATGTTATACCTGCCCTAGCAGCTGTTTCAAGGTTTGACTCGACGCACTTCTCTGCAAGACCCCTACTGAAGAGAGACACCTCGTCTTTATTGAGCATTTGCCTCATTACTTCGTCCACTTCCGCTTCCAGTTCAGGGTTCTCTTTCAGCTTCTGAGCGGCCTTAGCATACACCAAACCATACCAGAAATCAAGCTTCATGTCTCTCTCTCTTGGAACATCCAAGTGTAGGTTGTTCAGGAAAGCCCATACCAAAACACCCATCTGGCGGCCTAAATCATCAATGTAATTCTGGACTTCAACCCTCCAGCCACAAGCCCTTAAAAGGTTTGCAACAACGTCGCCCAAGACAGCGTTCCTCAGGTGTCCTATGTGCAGAGGCTTAGTTGGGTTGACAGCCGTATGCTCAACGATAACCTTCCTTCCTTTTCCCAAGTCACTAAAACCATACTGGTCGCCTTCCTCCATAACCACCCTTATAACATCGCCCACGAGCTTCGCCTTGTTAAGGAAGAAGTTTACGTATCCGGGCTCCGCTGCCTCGACGCGCTCAATCAGCTCCAGCTTCTCGAAGTTTAAGGCAATGGCCTGAGCTATTTCGAATGGCTTTCTCTTCAAGGATCGGGCAAGCCTAAGAGGAATAGCTGAGGCAAGGTCACCTAGCTTAGGGTCGGGGGGCTCGGAGAGCTCCAACACCTCTTCTCTAGAAGAAGGAAAGCCCAGCTTCTCCAGCGTACGCCAAAGCGCATCTGCAATTTTCGCTTTGACAGTTAGAATCATTGTTATTCACCGCTAACACTACTCTGTGAAAGATTTCTAGCATGACACAGCTAAAAAATTTAAAATGTTTGGCGGGTCTGGAGGGAGTTTCACCCCCAACAGGATTTGAACCCTCGTTTTCCGGCTTTCTTCGAGATCCCTCCGGAGGCCGGCGCCTCTAGGCGTCTAGAGCGTATCCTGGCTAGGCCACAGACCCGCCACTTAGAACAGAGAATTGGGAGCCAAATAAAATTTATGTTATGGATTGTTAAGCCACCATGCCTGCCGCTTGCCTCTTACACGGGCCCGAACGTAGACGAGCATGGGTTTTCCCAGGTGTTTCTCAGCTCTAGATGCCAGTTCCCTCATCTTGTTGAGGATCTGTCTCCTCTTGAGGCCAACCACCTTTTCCAGTTCGCGCGTGGTGGCTCCTCCTTCGTTAATTATGTATTCAACTATTTTTCTTTCGTTTTCGTCCCTGCAGAGCTGGTAAAGCGGATGAGGCTCCATATTACGTCCACCGGAATTTTTAGAGAATAAAGCGTTCTCTAGTTGTGCGATTCTTTTCTCGAGCTCCTCCAATTTGCTGAGAAGAAAGCCACTGGTGGCGTTATTTTCCACTTGGAGGTGTTTGTCTTCAAGTTTCTCTATTATGGCTTGCCTTATGAATTCTGATCGCTTACCCCGGCTGACCTTCTTCTCGAGGAAACCGAAAACGTCGCGGGGTATTTTTACAGAGATCACCACCTCATTCAAAAATTAGCCCCCCAAGGGGGAGAGAAGTCTATTATAAAGACAAAAATAGGTTGATGTTACCTACATAATATATTGTTATATTGTCTTTGTTGTGGTAGGCGCGTTCAAAAAGGTCGTCTAAATAATGCTTTTATGCTTTGTGTGCCATTAAGTTGTTTGCCTTCGTAGTGTTGGGGGGTAGCGTCCTTGCTCGGGGCGTCTATGAAGATGGACAAGGCTTATGGTCTCATGAGGGCTCTAGAAGTCGATGCTGTGCTTCTACTTAATCCCAAGAACATTTACTACTTCGCCGGCTTTCTTAAACCATCACTCGGTGAAGATGGTGCACTGTTTATTCCTCTTGACGGCGATCCTGTCTTAGTGGTTCCGAGATATGAGTTTGATAGAGCGGCTGAATTGTCCTGGATTAAGGATGTAAGGTACTACAGCACGTATCCCATGAAGATTGATGGTGGGAAACCTAGGGGGATTCTGGAAGTGTTAAGGGGGATTTTTGAGGAGAAGGAAATGCATAACAAGCTGGTTGGGGTGGAACTACAGGATATAAGAGCCTCCTTTTTCGAGGGGTTAAAGAGGGAGATGCCGAAGATGGGGTTTAAAGATATTTCGGACAACCTCTGGAGGCTCAGGGCTATTAAGGACGTAGCTGAGATAGATAACATAAAGAAGGCGGCGGAGATAGCTGAAAAAGGGTTGAGGACCGCGCTTGAGCTAATCAGCCCCGGTGTTTCTGAAATAGAGGCGACGTCGGAGGTCAAGGGGGTTCTAACGAGGGCGGGTTCACAGGAGGGGGAGGGAGAGATCAGGGTTGTGTCAGGTGAGAGATCGGCTTACCCATACGCTTCGCCAAGCAGCAAGAAGATAGGCGAAAACGAGATGGTCACCGTGATTGTGAGTGCAAACTATAACGGATACTATGCACGCCTCTCAAGAACCCTTTACATGGGAAAGCCTAAAGATAAGCATAAGGAGATCTTCGAAACGGTTAAGCGTGCTTTTTTAAGTGCAGTTAAAGAGCTCAAGCCCGGAGGAGAGTTGAGTAAGGTGGATCAAGCTGCGAGGATGGTCGTTAGAGAGGGAGGGTATGAGGAGTTTTTCATATATCCTACTGGGAGCGGAGTGGGGCTTAGCATAGAAGAGCCGCCAGTCATATCACTGAACAACAATGATCATGTCAAGGCGGGTATGGTTTTCAGCATAAGACCCTCAGTCTACATACCAAGGTTTGGCGGCGTGCGCATTGAAAACACCGTTGTGGTCGACGAGGAGGGGGGAAAAAACGTAGTTAAAATACCACTAGAAACCATGTGAAGGGTTCACCGATGAAGATAAGGCCAATCTGCATAGTCTGCTTGATCTCTCGAGCATATAGAGTTGTTGAGCGCTTTACGGATAATGAAGAGTTGGGTTTGAGAGCACTTAAAGAAGTTTTAGAGGCACTTAATAGAGAGATAAATCATGGGGATAACCCGTTCCACCTTGTACCAGCATACCTAGGAACTGTGAGGGAAAGAACTCTGAAGAAGGCGCTTTCACTTGAAGACCCATTTCTTAGCGTTAAAAAAGAGTCTAACGCTGCCGCGATGAAGGCGCTTCCCGGTGTTCTCGCAAAAATGGATAGCAAGGAGGGACTTGACAGGTTTAGGGAGGCATGCATAGCAGCGGTAGCAGGAAACACTATAGAGTTTGACGTGTTGGGGCGTGAGTTCAGCTTGGACCAGCTTTACGGTAACATCGAAAGAGCGGAGGGGGAGCTTGTTATCGATGACACGCAAACTCTTTATGATGCAGCGAACGGAAGTAAAACGCTTTATTTAACAGACAACGCGGGAGAAATAGTGTTCGACACCATTCTAGTAAGGGAGCTACAGAGAGCTGGCGCCAAAGTTACTGTGGCAGTTAAGGAGAAGCCTGTCATGAATGACGCCACGATGATTGACGCTCTGGAAGTAAACATGGACGAAGTGGCTGACAAACTTATAACGACGGGGGCGGACACGGTGGGTCTCTTCTTGCAGGAATGTTCACAAGAGTTCTTGAAAGAGTACGAGGCAGCAGACGTGATAGTGGCTAAAGGCATGGGAAACTTCGAGTCTATGACCGAGTATGAACACCCATGCGACGTCTACTTTCTCCTGAGAACCAAGTGCACCCCGGTAGCGGAGTGTATTGGAGTTCCAAGGGAGAGAAATGTGGTTTTAAGACTCCCCGCAGGAAGAAAATTGAAATGCTAGATGAGGAGGTATTTAGTATGGTGGTAGTCATGAATGTTAGAACTCCAATCATAGTGGTAAACTATAAAACGTATCTTGAAAGCATGGGGAGAAGAGGGCTTGAGATAGCGAAGGAAGCAGAGAAAGTTAGCGTTGAGACAGGTGTATGTATTGCTGTGGCACCTCAGCTACCAGATCTTAGAATGATAGCTGAAGCCGTCGAAATACCTATTTTCGCCCAGCACATAGATCCTGTGAAGCCGGGATCCTTTACCGGTCACGTGCTAGCTGAGGCGGTGAAGGACGCTGGAGCAGTGGGAACTTTATTGAATCACAGTGAAAGACGGCTGGTTCTAGCGGATATAGATGAAGCCGTTAGAAGAGCAAAGGAGGCTGGGTTAAAAACCATAGTCTGTTCCAACAACCTTGAGGTAAGCGCGGCGGTGGCGGCACTGAATCCAGACTTCTGCGCTTATGAACCACCAAGACTAATAGGCACCGGAATAAGTGTTTCGACGGCTGAACCTGAAATTGTAACGCAAGCGGTGGATATTATAAAAAGGGTTAACTCTAAAGTGATTCCACTCTGCGGTGCAGGTATAACGACAGGGGACGACGTGGGAGCAGCCCTCAGACTCGGAACAGAAGGAGTGCTACTTGCCTCAGGAGTGGTTAAAGCGAAAAACCCGAGAGCGGTGATGGAAGAAATGGCCAAGGCAGTAACATCAACTCGTTAAGTAAAAAAGAAGTGGGAATAATTGAAAAAGGTCCTTTGAAAATTTTGCCGCGATTAAATGTCGAGCAGTCCTCTTATAAGTTTGCTACGCATAATACCTTTTCTTTCTAGTTCTTCAAGGCTCCTTATGAGTTGAACTCTTATGCGTGGAGATTTCTTCAAGTGCTCTTTATATTTTTCCAAGAAGGAGTCTATGGTTTCGCTTAGGGCTAATTGTTCTTCAAGCTCGGTTGGAATAACTATTAAAGCATCATATGAAATAGCTCTTCCTTCCTTGATCGTGAAGGGGTTGACGCCAACTTTTGATAAGTGAAAAATTGTTCCACCCACTTGGAACTGTAAAGTTAGCGTGTCTAGGCGCTTCTCAGCCTCTTGAAATTCACTTTCCCCAAGCTTGCTCCTGAACCATTCAACCAGAATACCTTTGCCAACGACTTCGGGCTCGACGATTATCTTCTTAGCATCTTTTGCCCTAACGTTGGAGGACTCGTGTATTTCAACACTGGGGTGCTCAGGCTGAGCCTTCACAGTTTCTTCTTTCGCCTCTTCCAGGGAAGCGGATTTTTCACCAGCTTCCTTGTCTTTCTTTTTAAGCCACCGCAAAAAGGTCACCTCTTCTTAAAGGATGGTTCGTCAGAAAAATAGAGTGTCCATGAGAGTTTAAATTTCTTTTCAAATGATCCAAGATTAAAACGAGTTTATTACAAAAAATTTAATAAAAACATTCAATTTTTTGTTATTTCACATGTTGAATGATGGGACCCTTTGTGAAATATTCTGGCGAAGTTATGGTTACCGGGTCTGATCCTAGGTGGTCTTCGACCCTTCTGAGGGCATCTTCGAGTTTGGTTAAAGGAGTGATTTTAAGTTCTTTTGCCGCCAGTTTAGACTTGCAACCGATCACCAGTATTTCTTCTACGTGCTCTAGGGTGAATGCTGACGTATAAAGGCTGAAAATGGGATGAAGCGGGTGGAGGGTTACCCCGTCCTTGTAAAGCCTGATTAATGCTGGGTTTTTCAGTTTTTCCTGCTTGGCTGCTAAGTCCTCTATAGAGCCAGTCTTAATTAATGCTCTTAGAACCTCATCTTCAACCGGATTCGCCTTTGCCGATATGCACTCTGCAGCTGTAAGAATTAGTCCTCCCTTATGAATAACGGGAGACACGCGGTGGTTTCTGAGGGCGAAGGTCACGGCGTGAAGTAACGCGATGTTGCTGTTGGCTGATTCGCCCAAGAACGTTACACTGGGTACTCCCACCACTAGGAGTTTGCCTCGCTTTCTAATGTGGGCTACATACTGCTTGTCAGCTTCCGTCCACAGGGCATTCTCAACAGGCTTCAGGGAGCCCGCTTTTGCCGATAGGAGATGACCATTAATGTTTGCAACCAATTCGACGAAGAATATAGGGGAGCCTTTGGTTTCCTCTATCGTTCTAACTGTTTCATGGAATAGTTTTTGGAGGGGATTAGAAGCCGGGTCTCCATTGCAAGCAGGGTTGCCGACCAAATTCAGGTCGTAATACTGGGAAACCGTCTCGGTTGACGTTAAGTCAAGAGCTAACGTCCGAGCGCTGGAGTTGTATCCCCCCAATGCCCCCCATGGAAAAACCTTGGAGATGACTATCACCAAGTCTGACTCAGCAACCCACCTGTTAACATCCAAAGGGCCTCCGAGAGGTGTTTCTCCAATTTTCACCAATAAGCGGCTTTCCTCACAATCATGAACCGCGACGGTGTAACTTTCAAAAACCTCGTTGCCAACCATATATGTGAGCTCCTTGCGGCTTGGCTTCCTGTAAAGGCCAGTAGCTACAATTATGGTGATGGAGCCGCGCTTAACGCCAGCACTGTGAAGCTCGCTCAAAAGTACGTTGAGAACATGTCTCCTGTAACCCCCCGGAACTTGAAGGCCTTCGAGTATGATGGCAACTCTACTTCCCCTCTTAACGAGGCTGTGTAATGGCTCCATTCCAAGTGGATTTTGAAGTGACGCTTTAATCTGTCCATCGGGATCTTCTATGCCTCTCAGCGGCTCAACTTTAAGTTCCAATGATGGGTAGGGAATTGTGAGGCCGACATGTCCACCACCATAAGGCAGATACAGTGTCGAAGCCAAGTACGCCACGCTCCAATTAAGACCATGTCTGTTTTCTGAAAAACTTTATTAGTTATGGGGGAAAGGATATCTTTGAGTTTTAAAGGAGACGGTACCTGTTGAGCGACGACATAGAGTTTATGATAGATTTTGGAGAGAGCAAAAAGCTCAAGCAGCTAGCTGAAATAATAACTGGACTCGTAGGCATAATGCTTAACGCGGTAGGTCTATTGGAGGACAGGATAAACCAGCTCGAGGACAGGATAAACCAGTTGGACAATGGAATAAAGGCCTTTGAAAGAAAAATGAGCACTTTAGAGAGCAGAGCAAGCGCGCCGTCATCGTTGTCGTTAGCTCCTTCACTGCAGTCACCCGAAAGGGATTATGCTCCCGAACAAGATATAAGATCGGCGCCGACCGTAACGGCAAGGACGCCTACAATGGCGCCTGTAGTGGATAAGCCAGCAAGCACCTCAAGGACGCCTCCGAGTCCTGCCAGTGCAAGAATGCAGCTTCAATCCGAACTAAAGGAGCTCTTCAGCAGACTTAGAAGGTCAGAGTAAAGGGGAAGAGGGAAAAGAAGAAAATGTCTTTTTGCTCTTATATTTTATGTAATCGTGTTCGACCGCCAATAACCAGCGTTTCGTTAAAAAGAAGAAAATGTTATTTCCTGATTTTTCTTACTTCGTCAAGTATCATTTCGAGGATTTCTTTATCGGGAAGGCATCCTTCTGGTGGGTCAACTATTTTTCTTAGTCTAATTGGCACGTGGTCCATTCTATAAGCAGTTCCTTCTGCTTCTATTCCTGCAATAGCTGGTGGGATTACTATTTTTGAAATTTCAACTGTTGGCGTTGGGTGCGGCTCGATGGTTGCTACCGGGATCTTAGCGAGGTGCTTTACTGCTGCTGCGGGGAAGTGTGACACTGGGTCACTTGCTACTACTAGTGCAGCATCAACCTCATTCTTCATCAGCAGATCTATAGAGGTGGTTTCGCCAGGGTTGTAGTATGGGAATCCTCTCTGAAAGTCTATGGCGAACGGGTATCCTGTAACCCAAGAGAAAGTCTCACCTGTTCCGCTTACGTTGTAGTGTCCACGCATGGGCATTAATACCCACTTTGAGAACGAGTTAAGGTCTGCTATGAGACTTATTGCGTTATCGATGTTTCGGTGTTTGCCTCTAGTCATTGTGAGCCCCATGCCGAAGAATAAGGCGCCAAACCCCGCGTTCTTCATCACTTCAACTACTTCCTTGATCTTTGAAGTTGAGACTCCTCCAACTTCACTTGCATTGATAGAGTACCCCTTGAGGATCGCGCGCATGGCGGCTATAACCTCGTAGTCGTATCCCGGTTTAACTTGGATAAAGTAGTCGGCTAGTTTAGCTGTATCCGTCTGCCTAACGTCGACAACAATTATAGTCCTGTCTTTTTCTCCCTTATCCCTGAAGAAGCCTCTCGGAAAGGTTGTGTATCGTGACATGTGGCGAGGGTGAGCATGAATGGGGTTGGATCCCCAGTAGACCACCACGTCTGCCCTGTTCTTAACTTCTCCTAAGGTGCAGGTGGGGCAACCCACCTCCTGAGTTGCGAGGACTGAGGGACCATGACATATTGTCGTGGTGCTGTCTATTATTCCACCTACCTCTTCGGCTAGCTCGAGCCCCACTCTTTGAGCATCGCAATCAGCGTTACTCCAACCATAAAGAAGCGGGCGTTCAGCATTAGCTAGAAGCCTAGCCGTCTCCTTGACGGCCTTCTCTAAGGAAATTTCTACAAAAGATCCGTTTTTCTTCATAAGGGGCTTTTTAAGGCGGTGCTCGCTCTGAGAATTGAGAAACTTGCTAGCACCAACGGAGCAAGCATTCTCAACTTCTATAATCCTCCCGCCGTCGCCAAATATCACTGTGATGTCGTCACAGAGAGAACCGCACACGGGGCAGACAACGTCCGTTACAACTTCTCGGGGCATCATGAAACCTCCAATTTAAGAGTGAAGGCAATCAAGGTTCACGAGATTGAAGAATAATATAACGATTTTGGTTATGAGTGGAAAGCGCTTATCAACTCTTTGATGTTGGGTATTGATTCAAACGTCGGCTCCACCGTTACAAGTATCCCTTTGAGCGAGGGCATGCCCGTTGAGTGTGTTTCGGGATCCACTATCTTGTTCGCCCACGGTCCTAGGGGTACGACAAGTATTCCCTTGTGAGGCTCGTCCTTGGATCTCTCCACACGGAGAACCACTTCACCGTAAGGTGATTTCACTAAGACGCAGTCTCCAGGAAGAATATCCAGCAATTTCATGTCCTCATAGTCCATATAACATATACCGCAAGCCCTCTGGTATTCGTATCCCATTTTTTCCCCTTCTCGGGCGGCACCCTGATTGATTGTCCTGCACGTTACGAGAGTCATTTCAAGCGACCTTTTTGACATGTTCAACCCTCCACACATAACAAAGCGACTTCTCATGGCGGCATAAAATCACTTAAAAGCTACGCTTGCCATTTCAAGCCAACCTTTCCATTTTTTCATTAAAAAACTTTTTCACTCGTTCAAGAAAGAGACAAGACTATTTTAGAGTGTCTAGAGGAGCTATAAGGATCCTCAGGGCACCTGTCGGACAAGCTTTTTCACACGCCCTGCAGTTTGGAAGCAGACTTGAGCAGGCATTACTCACTACGTAACATGCACCATTAACTAAACGCAAAATCGGGGCATGTTTCATCCACATTAACGGAACACGACTGTTTTCCGGGTTAAATGGACATGAGTTTATACAGTTACCACAACCCCAGCACACTTCACGGTCAATTTTTATTATCTTCCTCGCATCGTCCATGGAGGCTCCCTCAGTTAAAACGGTAAACGAGGCCCTCTTTTAAAAATTAGGGAGAGGAGATTTCCAGAGTGTAATTTAATCAATCCTCGTATAGCAAAACAAACAGTGATCCAAGGACTACAGTTTTTTTGGCCTAACGGCACATAATTTTTTTAAGGAGTAAACACTTTCATTGTGGTGAAAAGTGTTCTGTTGGCTCCTGTACTTCAAGGAGGAGTTTGAATTGATGGAGACGTATAAGAGTATGAATGTGTACAAGTTGCATGTAAACTCTGCTCTCTGTACCGGTTGTAACGATTGCGTGACTGCTTGTCCCCATAACGCCAGCCTGCCTCCTGAGATGAAGGGAGACAAGAAGAATTATACTATAATCGTCAAGAATGGAAAGGCGATGGTGTCGAACCAGAACTACTGTGACGGGTGCGGCGTATGTATTGATGCATGTGGCCCTAAAGCGATAAGTCTGATAGTTGTCAAGTGAGGTGGTTTAAGTGTATCCTTACTATGCTTCCGAGGTTAAAGAAGGTAAAGTGGTTACTCGAATGAAGACTCTTGATGTTGACGTGACTTTAACCCTAGACTTAAACAAATGCGTCGGATGCGGTACGTGTGCCATTGTCTGTCCGAAGGAAGCTATAGAGAGAGGGCCAGTAGGCGCCGTCGGAAAGGGAGAGACAAAACTCCCTCCAATACTGGTTAACGAGAAGAAGTGCAGCTTCTGCGGCGTATGTTCTTACATGTGCCCCTTTGAAGCATTAGAACTCAAGATCAACGGGGAGCCTAGACTTATACTGGTAGAAGAAGGAGCCCTCCCGTCCCTCGAATACAAGGAGTTCATTACAATCAGAGGGAATCGAAAGGCAAGAAAGTATGCTGAAGGAGAGTTAATTGCGCACTGGGAGCTATGCCCTGCTGGATGCTCAACCTGCGCCGAGGTTTGCCCGAACGAGGCTATAACTATCCCGAAACCTGAAAAACCGTGGGAAAAGGTTCCCAGAGTCCAAGTAAATAAAGATAAGTGTCTGCTTTGCGGCTTATGCGTCTACGCTTGCCCAGCACCCGGCGCCCTTGAGCTCAACAGAATAAAGATAAACTACGACGAGAACGCGGAGCACACTTCTCTCTGGGACAGGATAGTTGAGAAGCTCACCACAAAGATTACATCTTAAGCGCAGCTTTAGAGAACTATTTCGCCCTCTCTAATCCCGAATAACTTTTCCTTTATCTTTAGTCTTTCTTCCAGCGTGAATAAACCTACTTTTACTTCCTTTTCTGAAATGCCCAGAGTCATGAAGGATGGAGTGCTCCAGTCTGATGAGCCACCCCAAGCCCCCGTCAGGCTACCCGGGTTGAGGAGGAGAATGCCTTCTGTTAGTGTTACCTCAGGACGATGAGTATGCCCCGAGACGAGGATGCTCGCATCCAAGCGCTTAGCCACATTCAGGAGTTGCTTCGTGTCTCCTCTGGGCCAAATGCCAGTTCCGTGTATTAACCCTATTTTGATCGACGGGAGAATTAGCGTTTCCTCCATTGGAAGAGGTAGGTAGTCCATGTTGCCCTTTACGGCTTTTAGCGGGGCTATTTTTCGCATCCATGACAGGACTTCTTGTGACGTGAGGTCGCCCGTCGAAAGGAGAAAGTTAAATTGAGTGCTTTCAATGAATGATTTAAGCTGGCGGGGGAGCTCAGTGACCCTGTCAGGTATATGTGTATCTCCTATTATCAGGATCGTCTCAGTGTTCATGGTTTATCATTATGGGTGAAGTTTTTATTACCTTTTAAGTTTTTTAAATTTAGGTTTTTAATGCCTTTTTTCTTGTGGGGGAATGGAGCAGTGGAAAAGCTGAGGCTTGACGACATCGAAGGCGTAGGTGAGAAAATTAAGGGTAGGCTCGTCGAGTTTTTTGGCTCCGAGGAGGAAGCAGTCAATGCTATTTTAGATGGGAGAGTTGCAGAGATTGCTAGTATTCCGGGAGTCGGTTTGAGCAAGGCGTACAGCATCGTTAGGAGTGCTTGGGAGCTGGTTGAAGGGGTGAGGTGGGATAGCGTCCTTAAGACGGAGGGCGTCAGAAGGATTTACGAGGACATGTTAAAGATAGTTCAGGAGTATGCGCAAACAGAGTATGCGAAGCACAAGCTACGTTTGTTCTGGCCTTACCCCGCTTCTAAAATTGAAAGAGTGATTGGGCGACTTGAGGTTTTTTCTGAGGCTAAAATGGTTGTTGAGGCTACAAGTATTGAGACGCTAGAGCGGATTAAGGAGGCTTTACGCAGGATTAAGTATTTCGAAAAGGAGAGGGCAAGAAAGGTTAAGGGGAGAGTTGTCGTCACGAGAAGTGAAGCGGAGTATACCAAGTTAAGAGAGGCTGGCGTAGACAAGTATTGTAACGTATTCCTCGTGGAAGAGGGTGAGAAAGTTAAGGATTACGCTGAAGGATACGATTTAGCGGTTCTTGTCGGGGATGCTGGGGATGGGGATTACGCTGATAACCTAATTGTTGTTGCTGGCGAGTGGAAAATTGAAGACTTGGTGCCGGAGTCCGTCATTTCGTTTTATGCTGAAAACTATGGGACAGTGGAGGCAATATGTGACCTCGCCGAGGTAGTGTTCACCCTGCCGGGAGCTAAACATCTAGACGCTTTAAGGAAAGAGCTGGATAGGGAGGCTTTGCAGAGGGTTAAAGAGTTTATTGAGAAAATTACCGCTGATGGAGAGGTGGCTCGTGGAGTTGATCCCGAGCTGGACAGGTACAAGGATGCATTACAAAAGCTTAACAGGGCTGTGGCTGAGGTTGAAGCGTGGGTTAATGAAACCATAAGAAACCGGCTTGCGGAGAGCGAGGCTAAGCTGAGGGGAGAACAGATAATAAGGATACTGGAGGAGGCTAAGGGCGCAACGCTGGAGGCAGGCAAACTCAGAAGCTACCTTCCTCCAGAAGTGGACGAAATAATAACTCGGACGATAGCTGAGGGCGAGAAAAAGTTCTGTGATATTCTGGAAGTCCCTGAGAAGGAGTTATTGTGGCTTGAGGGCTTTTTCCCCGAGGAGCCAGCATTACCTGTATCGATGATCCCTAGGAAGGTTTCGGAGCTAGAAAGCTGGCTTAACAGGCAGTGCTCCATCAGGAAGCATAGGCTCTTGCGTGAAGCGGCCCGTGAACTTTCAGGATACATGGACGCTGTCAAGAAGGGGTTAAGAGCATCCCTAGAGCTGGATCTCTACTTTGCAGTTGGTTTCTTCGCGAAAGACTACGGCCTTAGCCCTCCGAGGATTGCTGATGGAGTTGGCGTTTTTTTCAAGAACGGTGTTAACGTTTTCCTGAAAAAAAGAGAGCTTGAGGGAGGAGAAAAAGTGGTTCCAGTGAGCTATGTGGTTGGAGAAGTCGGGGTAAGAATTGAGGGAGCTGGGGGAGAGAGGATTATAGTGCTTTCCGGAGCCAATTCGGGAGGTAAAACCACTCTCATACAGCTTATAGCGCAAGTTTGCACTCTTGCCCAGATGGGGTTTCCAGTTCCGGCAGCGGAAGCCGTCATTGGCCCCTTCGAAGAGATATACTTCTTTGAGAAGTCGCAAGGTATGGTGTCAGCGGGCGCTCTCGAAACTACTCTTAAGAGATTTGCAACTATAGCCGCGACGGAAAAGCCTAAGCTTGCACTCTTTGACGAGCTTGAAGCTATGACCGAGACGGGCGCGGCGGCAGTCATAATAGCTAGTCTTCTAGACCTGCTCGGGACACAGGAGAAGACTTGCGTCGTTGTTGTCAGTCACCTTGCAAAAGAGATAATGTCCATGGCCAAAAGCAAGATTCGCGTGGATGGAATAGAGGCGGCGGGACTGGACGAGAAATACGATTTAATAGTGGATAGAAGCCCAAGGTTTAACTATCTAGCTAGGTCGACGCCTGAGCTTATCCTGAGGAGGCTCTACGCGTTATCTGAAGGCGGAGAAAAGAAAGTTTTCGGCGAGATGCTTGAAAGGTTGGAGGCTTTACGGGGCTGACAACATAACTTCGACCGGGTCTCCCCTCTTCAGGCCGAGTAAACTAGCAGCATCACCCTGATTGACTGCAAGCTCCAAGAAGCCGTAGCTGTCCATGATGAACACGAAGGATCCGACGGGAACGTAGCCGTAAGATTTCTCGAGGGGGGCTTCAACAGTTCTATTCTTTGCTGTGAGTTTCAGCTTCGCCCCACTCTTCACGTTCATCTCGCAAAGCATTTCCGCTGAGATACTTGTTATTATGTTCCCGAAGCGATCAACGTGTAAAACCTTAGAGGATATTTTTGAGCCGCAAACTTGAGGCTTAGGTAGACTTATCTTAACGTAGTCGTCCACTCTTGGACCGACATAGCTGGGCGGTATCCCATTAGCTATGTGGGCCGCGACCGGCGCGAATACGGTAAGCCCGTGAAATGTTTCAAATGGCATCTCCAAGAGCAGAGACTTATTCTGGATCTCATAGACTCCTAGGCTTCCCTCTTTTTCTATTAGGAGGCTGAATAATCCGTTATCTGGACCAATAGCAATATGCTTCTTTGTCTCGACTACTATGCCTCTTCTCTCGGTTCCAACGCCGGGGTCAACGACGCCCACGAAGATTGTCCCTTCGGGGAAAAACTTTGCAGAGGCAGAAAGGAGAAGTGCGCCATGCATAATGTCGAAGTTATCAACCTCATGGGAGATGTCCACTATGTTTGCGTCGGGACATATTGAAAGAATCACCCCCTTCATGGAGGCTACGAAGGCATCCCTGAGACCGAAGTCCGTCAGCAGAGCTACAATTCTCCTCAACGTGTAACCTCCCTTGTGTCGTTATGAAAAAGGGAAAATGTTTAAGGTTAATTAATGTAGTGAAGTTTGAGTTCCTTTGGAAGGAGGATGCTATTGTGATCGGCGACAAGAAGAGAGGATTATTCATAGGACGCTTCCAGCCATTCCACATAGGGCACCTCCACGCCATCAAAACCTTGCTGGGTGAAGTAGACGAGCTTATAGTGGGGGTTGGCAGCGCACAGTACAGCCACACGCCCAAAGATCCATTCAGCGCTGGAGAACGAATTCTCATGATAAGAATCTCGCTTGAAGACGAGAGGGTTCCGGCATCCCGATACCTTATTATCCCGATACCTGATGTGAATGACAACCGCCTGTGGGTTGCTCACGTAGTCTCGCTCATCCCTCCCTTCAGAGTAGTTTACTCAAATAACAGCTTGGTGAAGGTGCTCTTCGAAGAGGCGGGATATGAGGTTAAGCCTGTTCCTTTTTACCATAGGGATATGTATTGCGCAACGAGGATAAGAGAAAAGATGGCTAAGGGAGAGGAGTGGAGGAACCTAGTTCCGCCAGCAGTCGTAAAAGTTATAGAAAAAATAAGGGGAGTTGAAAGAGTAAGAATGATCGCTGAGGGAGAACGCCACTAAGGAAATGATGTAGATGATTTTAGCATCCGTAGTTGAGTTTAGGGGAAGGTTTATTGCCGTGGCTAGAGGGGGACGTGGGTTGTTGGTTGCAACGTTTCCATGTAAGAGTTCCGAGGAAGCTAAGAAAAGGATCTTGGACGTGGTGTTTGAGGTAAATAAGTGGGGGGACAAGCTTTGCGAGGAAGTTGCTGAAAAAATGTTCAGGTTTCTCGAAGGTGAAAAAGTCGACTTTAACTACGAAGTCGACCTTTCGCATCTTACTCCATTTCAGAAAGCGGTTCTTGAGGAAGTTAGGAGAATTCCGTTGGGCACGGTCTTGACGTATGGGGAGCTGGCTAGGAGAATAGGCAAGCCTAAAGCGGCGAGAGCCGTCGGGAACGTTTTAAAAAAGAATCCACTTCCCTTAATTATACCATGCCATAGGGTGATAGGGGCACGGGGACTTGGAGGCTATGCGGGAGGATTAGAGATAAAAATTAAGCTACTGGAGAATGAAGGGGCTAGGAGATGAAAGCATGACCAAGGTCAGAATAGATGGCAGTTTAGGCGAAGGGGGCGGACAAGTTCTCCGTACCAGCGTAGCCCTTTCGGCGCTATCTAAGAAGCCAATCGAGATTTTTAACATAAGGGCTAAGAGGCCTAATCCGGGGCTTCGCGCCCAGCACATGACGGGAATAAATGCTCTTGCGGAAATAGCTGGAGCCAAGGTCTCAGGCTTGCATGTGGGCTCAACTACTGTAATCTTTGAGCCAACTGGACTAAGAGGGGGACGTTACAAGTTCAACGTTGGGACGGCTGGAGCCATAACGCTTGTGCTCCAGACCATAATGCCTGCAGCGCCATTTTCCCCTGAAAAAATGGAACTGGAAATAAGCGGTGGAACAGACGTTGCATGGAGTCCTCCGATAGATTACTTTTTACACGTCGTGCTGTCAAACTTAAGCCTTATGGGATACAAGGCTGAAATAAAAATTGAAAGAAGAGGGCATTATCCTAAAGGTGGAGGGCTGGTTAAAGTATTTATAATGCCGGTTAAAAAGCTTAGAGCGGTGAGGCTTCTCGAGAAGGGAGATGTAAGGGTAATAGAAGGGGTATCTCACGCGGTGAATTTGCCTGCCCACGTGGCTGAAAGGCAAGCGAAAAGCGCGGAATCCATTCTTAGAAAGGCGGGTTATGACACCGAAATAAGACACGAGTCTTTGCGCGAGGAGGGACTCGGCCCTGGGTCTGGAATCGTTTTGTGGGCTAGGACTGAGGCTGGAAGTGTAATAGGAGCGGATAGTCTTGGAGAGAAAGGAAAGCCGGCTGAAAAAGTAGGCGAAGAAGCGGCGAGTAAGATTCTTGAGGAGCTAGAAAGTGGGGCTCCCATTGATAGACATATGGGGGATATGATGGTGCCATTTATCGCTGTTGCTGAGGGCAGGTCGGAAATCAAAATTTCAAAGCTCACAATGCACTTTTTAACAAACATTATGGTGACAGAAAAGATACTAGAAGTTAAGTTCCAAGTTGAGGGACAAGAGGGGGAGACAGGCGTAGTGAGAGTTGATGGTCTTGGACTGGAGAACCCGTACGTATGAATACTAATAAGGCAATTAACAGGAGAACCCGTGGTAAGCCGCCGCTTCCCCATTAATGATGTACGAAGGTTTTTTGCACGTGTTCGTTTGCGAGAATGAAGTTGGGGGAGGCAGGAGGTAATCAAGTTGAGGCTGCTTTTTTCTTGCGTTCCATTATTGCCTTAACTGCTTTGTCGATGGTTTCCTTGACTCCTATTCCTTCAATAGCCGCGGCTTCAATAGCATCCTTAAAGAGCCCCCTAGCCCGTGACAGGTCTTCCCGACTTGCTAGGTCAACTTTGTTTATGACGATTACTATGGGAGTGTCAGCAGGCATTATTTCTTTCACTTCCTCTAGGAGGGAGACCTGCTCCTCTAATGAGTAGCCACAGGAGGGAGTTGGGTCAACGACAAAAATCACTGCCTGTGCTAGGTGTTTTATTGCGGTTATCGCCTGTTTCTCGATTGGGTTCCTCTCGCTCATCGGCCTGTCCAGTATGCCCGGCGTGTCCATTATCTGGAACCGTTCGTCTCCAACATTAAAGTGGCCTAGGATCACTGTTTTAGTTGTGAAAGGATATTCGGCTATTTCAGGCTTTGCTGTTGATGCAATTCTAACTATCGTGCTTTTGCCCGTATTAGGGTAGCCTGCAACTACTATAGTTGGCTCTTCAGGGTTTATTGATGGCACCTTCGCCAAGTTTTTGCGTGCTTGCTCCAAGAAGACAAGTCGGTCATCAAGCTTCTTGATCATAGAAGTCATTCTGCCATAAGCCTCAATTCTGGCCCTAGCGGCATCCTTAGGCGTTTGGGCCCGCCTTATTTTTATTATAGCCTCGGAGGCGATGCGCTTAATTACTTTTGCAGACCCCTCCAGCGAAGCTAAATACTTCTTCAAAATCTGATTTCCGACGAGAACATCGCACATTTCGCGGTAAAACGGGTGAAGTTTCTCCAAGCTTGGAAAACTTTTGACAACCTTCATTAACCTAGACTCTAATACATTCGAAGCTACTTTTACTCTTGCTTCCTCTCTTTTCTTAGCTTTTTCAAGCGGCGTGTCCCGAGAAGAACCACTAATGTCAGTCTTCGAAGCTCTATGAAACGCTATGTCAAGTAATTCCTTAGCGCTGTGAACCTTCTTTATAGCTGAGAATGGCTGCATTCGCATGGATCCGAGCTCCTTTTCTTACACGATAAGAATTTAAGTATTATAAAAAAGGTTTTATGTAACTCTAGTTACTTGTCCAAGGCTGGAGGGAAGCATTATGGCTGGCTATCCTGACTCAGCTACGTCTATAGGTTTGACATGTATTGATGGCGTCGTGCTTGCATCTGAAAAGAGAGTCACTTGGGGAGATATCATTCTAAGCAAGAGGGGTATGAAGGTTTTTAAAATAACGGACAAGATCGGGGTGGCTTGCGCTGGCTTAGTATCTGATATGCAGGTTTTAGCGAGGCGCTTAGAAGCGATATCCAACATCTACTTCATGGAGGAGAAGAAGCCCATACCTGTAAGAACCGTAGCGAAAATTATGGCAAACATATTGTTCGATACTAGAATGTACCCTCTCTTAACTCAAACAATAGTGGGGGGCATAGATAATAAAGAAGGACCTGCAGTATATGTCTTAGACCCATTGGGATCCATTCTAAAAGAGAAATATGCCGCAGTTGGTTCAGGGTCATATATAGCCTTCGGAACACTTGAAAGGTTTTACAAAGATGGATTAACTATTGATGAGGGAAAGGAGATGGCCATAAAGTCAATAAGGGCCGCTGCGAAGCGAGACATAGGTTCAGGTGAAGGAATAGATATAATGACGATAACAAATGAAGGCATGAACATTGAGTCCATAGAAGAAATAAAGTAGTTATTTCCGGCCTTTAAAATTTAGCATTTTTCTATATTCCTTCTTTTTTGAGGGGGACGATTTGGCGAAGATCTCCTTGGAGAGGTTGGCTAAGAATGCGGAAAGGGCGCTCGTTCTAGGTATAGGCGGAGGAGGAGACGTTTTGGGCACGTTTCCAACAGGGAGATACCTTGAACTACTAGGCGTTGAGGTCATACTTGGCGGGGTTGGGTGGGAACGCATAGTATATGATCCCAAGCCAGGACCTAGAAGCCTCGAGGAAGTAATCGACGTTGAGAGGATCTCCGAAACCACGGGGTTGGCTAATAGTGACACGCGAACTAACTACGGCGTTGTTTTCCAGTGTAGCAATATGGCAAGGTTTCTCGGCAAAAAGACGCTCCTCGTCGACATCACTAAGGGAGTTAGGGGGGTTGTTAGGGGACTCAGAGAGACCGTGAGACACATGGACATAGACTTCATAATTGGCGTCGATGTCGGGGGAGATGTACTGGCCCAAGGTGGAGAGGCGGGGCTAAGAAGCCCGCTTGCGGACGCCATGATGCTCGCTGCACTACACCAAGTTGACGTGCCAACAATCACAGCTGTCTTCGCGCCATCATGTGACGGGGAACTAACAACGGAGGAAATACTAGAACGCATAAGCAGAATATCTGAGAGAGGTGGCTACCTAGGGGCTAGAGGACTCACTTATGAGGATGTTGAGGCGATGAACGAAGCTTTGAAATACGTCAAAACGGAGGCGAGCATGCTTCCCCTGCTAGCCTGGAGAGGGAAAAGAGGAATCATAGAGATAAGGGGAGGAGAGAGAAAGGTCAACCTCTCGATCCTTTCAACGCTGACGTTCTACTTAGACACGGATGTCGTCTATTCACTTGGCTCTCTCGCCAAGAAAGTGGCAGATACTGAGAGCTTGGACGAGGCAAACGAGAAGCTGCATGAAGTGAACATAACAACAGAGTATGATTACGAGCTTCAGTATGCCACTAAAAAATAGGTTAAAAATCTCCGGAACCTCACAACAGCTTATATCTCGGAAGAATGAAATTATATTAATTGTTGACGTCCCCTTCTAATAGGGCATCAATGTTTTTAATGCGTGATTCCAAAGGTATATGTAATATCCTTTGTGGAGGGCCGTTTTTGCCTGGATGGGAGAAGCGTTTCCAAGGGCGCGGAACAGACTTAGACAAGTTGCTGGAACGATTCACGGAAGAATTGGAGAAGGCTGGCTTTAAGGTTAAAGTTAGCAAGAAGAAGATGTCTCTTGAGGCTACCTCTGAAAGCCATGTCGACAAGAGTTGGGGGCAAGTGGTTGTCTCAGGAAAACCCGACGACTTTACACTTAGAATTGATTGGGATGCGGACTTACGAAAACTTTTCTGGGTGAACTTAATGGTGAAAGCGCTACTTTTCGTGAGAGAGCTAAGCACGCCCCTTCCTGAGGGTGAGAGGGTTTCATGGTCGCCATCCGAAGAAGTGACTGGAGAGGCAACAATGGAGGCGCCACCTGAACTGGTTGAACTGAAAAAGAAGACTGAGACTGAACTTGAAGGTAAAAGAAGCATCTTCCTTGCTCAAGCAGACATGTTGGAGAAAGAGGGGAAAGCTGAAGAAGCCGCGAACTTATATCTAAAAGCCGCAGTCATATCTAGAGAACTCGGGGAACGAGTGTACGCCAAGGAGTTCGAAAAAAGAGCTGAAGAGTTAAAAAGAACGAAAAAATAAATGGAAACGTGGTTTAAATGATCAAAATGGAGAAGATGCTAAAAAGACGAGGGATGGGATCGGACATTTGACGAGGAAGATGCCAACAGATAAAGCGACAGCTCCGGTGCGAGTTTAACGATTTTGGTTTCCTAACCAAAACCTAGGGCTTAGCTCACTTGGAAGATTTATCAGGGTTTTCTTTTTTCCCGGTTGTCCTGTGTCTTTTTTCGATTTTGAAGGGGGATTCTTTGTCTTCGTTGTGAAGTTTGATCCATTCATCAAGAATTTTGAGCGTGTACATCTCTGCGGACTCCGGTGATGTGCGTCTTATTCACTTGATGGGGTGCTTTACAATTAGAGTGTTTCGCTATTTGTGACTTTTAATCCATGGTTTTGATGAATAGTTCTGCTTTCTTTCTGAAACGGTAAAATGAGAGAAATAGGAATGTCGGTGTGGATAAGAGGGACGCTACCACTGGAATTATGAAGATAGGGCTATTGAAAATCGAGTAGTTTGAGTTCAGGCTCCCCCACATAAAACATACCAAAGTGACGTAACCAGCGTAAAGTAGCGAGGCCACACCGTAAGCAGTATACTTCCAGTCTTCCCATAATTCCCCTCCGGTAACGAGAGATAGAATACTCCATGTTTGGATGAACGTAAGGGTGAATAAAAGTAAACCAGCAGATAGAAGGACTGTTATTATTGGCTCAAGAAGAGGATGGAGCTTCAAAAAATCTTTAAGGGGCATTATGTCAGTTACAGGATAAAGGAAGACTGATACATTGTTTATTTGGGACTCGAACGCCACAGGTTTCTCTAAAGATATTTCATATTTTAACGGTGGAATTGTGAATGTGCCTATAACTGGCATAATAATTATTAGGATCAAGAAGACCTGCGCCAAAAGCCTATTTAAATTGATGCCTTTTTTCCTTGCTCTTCCAACACTTTTCGGGCGGCGCAATCCCTCTTTTCCCCTCCGCTAGCCTTCACGCTTAACCCAGGTAACGTCTTCTCCGAGTATGTTTAAGAGATGGCGGAGATTTTCGTAACTTATACCTAGAGCGTCGGCGATCTCCTTTACGCTTCTCGTTCCGTCACATAACGTCTTTAGTTCCCTGTAAAGACGTACGTACTTGTCTTGAATTCCAAAGAGAAGGAGTTTCCCTGCGTTAACTTTCCTAATGAGTGGGCAAAGTTCCACTTTTATAAGCATACCCCACTCAAGAAGATTTTTGAGGATCATGGCACATTTCTCCAATGGAACGCCGGTTTGTTTGCTTATGGCTAAAACAGATCTTTTCCCATCAATGGCCTCCACAACTTTGAGCATATTTTCATCGTTTGACAGTGCACTCAAAACCAAATCTTTAGAGTTTCCCTTGAAAGAGAAGACTTCCCAAGTCTGTATGTCGAAATCTCCAGTAGAAAGGTTCTCCTTTACCTCTAAAGAGGAAATTGTCACGTTTTTTATGAACTTCTTGGCTAGCCTTAAAATGAGGGGCGTACGCGTTATTAATGGAGCGACTGACTCTCTGGTTTGAGCGGCCAAAACTATGTGGTCTGACAGCCTCCAAAGTATTACTGGAATATTATCGTCAGGTATGACGTAACTCCCCACCGGGAGAGAGGGAAAATGTTTTTTCACGTAAGATGACATCGACCTCAGAACAAATCGGCTGAAGAACGGATCCGCATAGACAACTCGACCTTTAACATCGAGGAAACAAAGTCCTATCATGGCAGCGGAGTCGTGAAGCGCCTTCATTATTTTCGACTTAAATCTTCTGAGAGAATTAAGCGTTGTACCATTATGTTTCTTCCCCCCTACCTCACAACTAGCCCCATCGCTCATACATGTCACCCTAAGAGATTGGTTAAAATGTGAGAAGTTATTTTTATTTTGAGAGAAAGAACTTAAAAATATTTTCTTTTTCCTTTTATTGTCTTTAATCGTTTGGATTAAATGCAAAGAGATCCCGACTTTAAGGAGAGAATTCGCTCCAGAAATTTACGACTTATAACACCAACTACACGTCCCTCGTGACAAACGACGAGACGGGGAGCATTGGTCTTGAAAAAGATCTTCCTGACTTTATCCAGCGAGTCTTCTTTGTCAACCACGTATACGGGCGACGTCATGATTTCCTCAGCTATCGTGTCGGCTGGGTTTCCCCCCTCAGCCACAAACTGAAATATCTGCCTGTCAGTTATTAAACCTACAACATTACCTTCTTCGTCCTGCACAAGAACGGAACCTACTTCCTCTTCCACCATTCTCCTAGCAACTTCACATAAAGGATCATCTGTTCTACAAAAAACAACGGTGCGCCTAGCCACATCATAAGCCCTAGACACCTTACGAAACCCCCACAAAATCGAGAGGATCACTTTCCCAATAGATGTAGTAGACAATAAATCTTTTACGTTACAAGGCAAATATGAAGTAAAGCCCCTTACTATAACATGAAATACATAAGTGTACCCGGGGAAATGCCACCATTTCATGGGTAGCATTTAAAGAAGGAAAAAGGTGGGCATTATGTTTGGGAGGATTGAGCTGAATGATCGTTGATATCCATTGTCACATTGACCTTTACGAGGATCCCGAGAAGGTTATAGAACGGGCGAAGGGCGCGGGGGTGTGTGGAATTATCGCGGTCTCCATGGACGTAGAGTCCATGCGGAGGACGCTCAGCATAGCCGAGTCTTTTAAGTCGATAGTTAAACCTGCGCTTGGAGTGCATCCACTCACCGTGCAACCAAATTTCAATGTGGAAATTGATTTGGAAAGAGCACTGTCCCTGATGAATAAGAACAGTGATAAGCTCGTCGCTGTGGGGGAGGTTGGACTGGACCGTTACCAGTCGCAAGAAAGAGAACTACAGGTAAAGCAGGAAGGAGTTTTTAAAGCTATGCTGGACTTCGCTGTTGAAAAAGGATTGCCCGTGATAGTCCATTCGTTCAAGGCTGAGAGAAAAACGTTCAGTATCCTTACGGAATATGGGGACTTGCCGATAGTCATTCATTGGTTCACTGGGCCTACCGAACTCCTCGAAGAGGGTGTAAGGAGAGGTTATTACTTCTCGGTAACGCCAGCAATAAATTATTCAAGTAAAGTTAGAAGAGTTGTTCGACGTGTACCAATCGAACTTTTGTTCTGCGAGTCGGACGGACCCGTGGAGTACAGGGGGGCAGTTGGTGAACCTGCTGACTGCAGGGCGGTCGCCGAAAAGATAGCAGACTTGAAGGGGCTCGAGATGAGCAAAGTGGAGGAGGCGCTGCTCGAAAATACAAGAAGAGTATTTAAACGTATTTAGCTACGCTTAGTTAATTGTTGAAGTCGGGGATTGAGGACGCGTTCTCCACGCTTTCCAAGAAAGACCCCGAGTTTGATTGAGGTGTTCACGTTAATTGTAGGTGATGCCTATAGGCTTAGGGTGAAGCTGTATGCTTCCCAGTGAGCTGCTGGTCGCCAAAATTTATGGGAACAAGATTTTCCCTCGCTTTGCTAGGCTTAGTAGGGATAACATTGAGTTGGCATCGGAGGTAATAGAGGTCTTCAAAAGCAACATTGGAAGGAAGAGAGATGAGATCATCGATATTTTAAGTGAATTTGAACAGGGCATCAATTATCGTTTCATCAGAGGGTTACGTGTTTTACTTGAGAGAAGGAGCACGTTTGAGGTGAAGAGCAAACTTAACCCTGCTGAAGTTAGAAAGCTGATTTTCGAGGAGGCAAGTAAGGTTGGAGGAGTAGTGACAGATAAGGAGATAAGAGGGAAGATCATAGAAAGTGTTGCTTCGAGGTTTTCAGCCAGCGTTGAAGAAATTGAGGAGGCATTGTGGGCGGATCAAGAGGGGGAGCAGATTCTGTCGGCTTTTAGCGACATCGATCCTGAAGAGCTCCTCAAAAGGTATAACTTGTCCTTGGCTCAAACATTGCTTTTCAGCGCCACAAGCATGAACGTTTACGTTGAAGGCTCGTTCAAGGATGTACTTAGAGAGTCCAAATACAGAGGCTTAATGTATTTCGCCGAGAAGACTGGTGGAGGAGTCTCTCTGACCATTGATGGGCCGGCCTCCCTCCTGAAGCTGACCGAGAAGTATGGTACTTCTATGGCCAAGATTTTGCCGTCAATTGTCTCTTTGGATAAGTGGAGTTTGAGGGCAAATATTGTGAGGAGAGACATGGATGGGAAGCCTAGGATTTATGAGTTTCTACTAACTTACAGGGACAAGCATCTTCTGAGCGTCAAGGAAAGGGAAAGGGAGGTGTTCGATAGTAGCGTTGAGGAGGACTTCTACACCGCTTTCCAGTCACTTGGCACGGGCTGGAGGATAGGGAGAGAGTCGGATACCCTTATTGCGGGATCCTCGGTTTTTATGCCGGATTTCATTTTGGAGAAGGGTAATGCGAAGGTTTACGTGGAGATAGTGGGATTCTGGACCGAGAACTACGTTAAGAAGAAGCTTGAGAAACTTGGGAAGCTACAGGAGAAAGTTATTTTGCTTGTAAACGAGGAGCTGGCTTGTTCAACGTTTCAGAGGTATCCGGACGTGATATACTACAGGAGAAGAATCCCTCTGAAGAGTCTCCTAGAGATACTTGGCAGGCGGGAGTCCGAGACGGACATGAAAGCTCTCAGAACTTCAGAGCTTAAAAACTATAAACCGAGAGGGAAAGTTGTCTACTTGAATGAAGTAGCAACAGAATACGGGCTGAGCTTAGACGCTGTAAAGGAAAATATTAAAGTTGAGGGGTACCTCCTGCTGGGAGACATGCTGATAAGTGAAAGTTTTCTCAAGGAGCTCGAAACGAAAATGAAATGCTTTGAGGGTGCAACGCGAAGTGATGTTGAGGAAGAACTCAAGAGACACGGTATAAGAGACATAGACACTGTCCTAGAATTCCTAGGATTTAAAACTATTTGGCGTGGAGTTGATCCAAGGAAAGCGAAAATAGTGAAAACAAATTAAAGCCTATTGCCTCCTCGATAATTTTTAAAGGTTTATTGAAGGTTATCGATTATTAAAGGTTTGTTTTTCCTAGAAGCCATATAATCGGGAGTCGGGGAATTTCTTAAAGACACGGTGCCTCACTTCATTTGGGGGATTAAGGTTTGGTGTTCTTGAAGAAGCTTGAGATGACGAACTTTAAAAGTTATGGTGATAGGAAAGTCATCTTAACGTTTCCCAAGGGTTTCACGGCTATTTTTGGCCCAAATGGCAGTGGTAAAAGCAACATAATAGACGCTGTGTTGTTTGTGCTGGGCAACCTAAGTTCGAAGAGCCTCAGGGCGTCGGTACTGACCGACTTGATCTTCGCTGGAAGTGAACAGGGAAAGCCGCCCAGCTACGCTAAGGTAACCTTATGGCTTGACAACAAGGACAGGTTGATCCCTGTCGACAGCAGTGAAGTTCAGATCTCAAGGCGGATAAGCAGGGATGGGAGAAGTGAGTACCGCCTCAACGGGAAGCTCGCCACCAGAACAGAGATAGTTGACGTGCTTTCACTGGTTAACGCGAGCCCCGGCGGTCTCAATATAATAATGCAAGGAGAGGTTGCCCGCATAGTTCTAATGTCCCCCTTAGAGAGGAGGAAGCTGATAGAGGACATAGCCGGGATATCCCAGTTCGAGGAGAAAAGGGAGAAGGCTCAAAAAGAGCTTGAGGAAGCCAAGAGGAAGGTTTCCCAGCTGGAATTACTGTATTCTGAGGCGCAGAGGCGCATTGAGAGGCTTAGGCGTGAGAAGGAGGAGGCGGAAAAATGGATCGCGATTTCTCAAAGAATAAAGGAGTTAAAAGCGGCACTTCTAAAGATAAAGCTTACTGAAGTCGATAGAAAAGTTAAGGAAGTCAAGGACAAGCTCTTGACGATTGAGGAGAGGAGGACGAAAGTATCAAGGGAAAGGGAGGAATTAATAAATGTAAAGCATTCCGTGGAAGCGAGGATAGCTTACATTGAAGAGAGTAGAAAGAGAGTGGCTGAGGACGTGGGGAGGCTTGCATTGGAAGAGCAGGAAGTTGGTGCCCAGATGGCGGAACTCAGGGCGGAGGTGAAGTATTGGGAGGAGAGGCTAAGGGAGACCCAAATGAGAAGGAAAAAGCTGAGTTCTCTTCTAGTCTCCATCGAGGAAGAGGCACGTCTGAGAGAAGAGGAATTAATGAGGATGGATGCTGAGAGAAGAAGGCTTCAGGAGGAGTTAACGAAAGAGGAGGAGGCCCTTAGATCAATTAAAGATAATAAAAGGATAGCTGAGGAAAGAAGCGAGAGGCTTAGGAGGAGGATAGACGAGCTGAGGGAGGCGGAAAGGGAAGCGGAAAAGAGGATAGGTTATGCTAGAGAGAGACTTAACGAGGCGCTCAGCACCCTAGCTCTCATAGAGGCTGGGCTG
>JAHLWX010000017.1 GCA_019057675.1 Candidatus Jordarchaeum sp. LHC_1308 | reverse complement strand
TCGGCGTAGCGGGAGCACTGGTAGCCACGGCGCTCCACACCGGAGAAATAACACCTCAAAACCTCCAAGAATTCCTGATGGTTCCAGCCTAGCGTCAACATCAGGGCAAATGAAAAAATTAGAGTAGGCTTACCACTCTTAATTCTCCATTTACCAGCTCGCCTACCTTGGCGTTGACCGGAATAGTGTAGTTGGCTGCTGAGAACAGGCTCAGCACCCTTCCCTTGAAGTACCACTTGAACCCCTGCGGGAAGGCTTCATGTGCTCTCACCATGACTTCAACACCGTTTCTGTTGACGAAGTCTGTAAAGGCATCCTCGCCAAAAACATATATGCCTTGGCCCCTTGGGCTTGGTTTAAACCCTTCTATCCCCTCTTGGGGGTCGTTCCAGAGGACTTGAAACGCCATCGGATTACTCACGTCCTCCTCTCGGGGGAGCGTCTTCAACTGTTCGATTTTCTCAAGTCCCTTAGCTATCCCCCCATGAAGGCATAAGATTTCCCCGTTGAGCAGGCATGCATAGGGCAAGTAAGAGAAAATTGATGCGTAGACTTCGTAGAATGATGGGCTGTACCGCCTCGAGACAGCTTCAATGAACCCATAGTACTGATTGGCAAGGGGCGTCTCATGGTTCCCCCTGAGTAGTATGACTTTGTCAGGATGTTCCAGCTTAAGTGAGAGGACGTAGTTTATGTTTCCCACCTGCTCGCTTCCCCTGTCAACGTAGTCTCCTAGAAAAATTAGAAGCTCGTGTCCGGAGGAAAGGAACTTTTTTACAGCGGCTACAGTGGAGGTCAGGTCCCCGTGTGTGTCCCCGACGAAGACCACCCTTTCACCTTCAACTTCAAAGTACGGGGCTTCACTATCCATGACGTTCGCAGCCTCGTAAATCAGCTCATCGACCTCTTTCTCTTTGAGCCTAGGTGCCAGCCACGGGTTTTCAACAATTTCGGAACTCCTAGTCACGCTAACCGCCTCCACCCTTCGAAAAAGGTTCTTATCATTCTTTCAACAGTCTGGAAAGGTGTTCTTGGGTCTACATACGTTGTTCTTTCAGCCAGCCATGGTGAAAGCCTCCTCCTATTCTCCCTCCAACTATATCTTGCATCGAGCAGGATGCCGACAGCGTAGTCATCCTTATGTCTCCAAGCTCTTCCAAGGGACTGGTTGACGGCGTTGAAAGAGTGGTCAAGATACCATTTCCTCCCCATCCCCCTCTCCATTTTCTCGTAATACTCTTTCTGAGCCATAACTCTAGGATCTGAAACATTAGGGTAAGGTATTCCAACCATGATTACTCCCCTCCCCGCCTCGTCAGGGAAGTTTGCCCCCTCACTTAGCTTCCCCCTAACCACCGCGAACAGAACAGCTCTTCCCCTCTCCGCTTCTCTTTTATAGGAAGAGAATAGGGAAGCTGTGCTACTCGCTGACTCTATGAAGACCGCCGCATCCATGGAGCCTAAAACCCCGTACGTGCTCCAAGTGTTCAACATCTGATTCATAACGTGGTATGCTGGGAAGAAAACTATTGTTCCGTTTGGAATGTTACTCACCATTCTTGCGATGGCTTCCCCGTACTCTAAGATCGTTTCCTCGTCTTCTCTTACCTCATACCTAGTGGTGAGTGTTCGTCCATTCGGCCCATTTCCGACGGCTAAAACCATGATGTTCTCCTTCGCTATTATCGATGGATAGCTCATCTTGAACGCGTCGGGAACCCCTAGACGAGCGGCAACCCCATCTAGGGGGGACAATGTGCCACTCGTAAGTATAACTGCCCTAGGCTTCTCGGACATGATTTCCCCAAACGCTATTTTCGGATCTAGGCACATCCATTCTAGCGACGTGTTTTTTTCTTCTTCAGTGTTCCAGAAACCAATGTAAGCGTCTTCTCTGCTCGACGTGAATTCCTTTATGAAAGCGTAAACCTGAGCAACCCTCATCCTGTCAAGGATAACCACTCTTCCCCTTTTAGCCATAAGCTCTCTCTGAATGTTTATTATGAGCGGCCACCCCTCCAGAAACTCCTCCAGCCTCTCCAACGTTACACCATTCTCCTCCATTTCGCGGAGAATCACTTCCTTCGTCAAGAGCTCCCCTCCCTTGAAGTCGGCGTTGTTAAAGAACCTTAAGAGGAAAGCAAGGAAAGACTCTACGTCGGAAGCCCAGGGCCTGTCGACCTCCCTAATCTCGTCAACCGCCCTCTCGACGGTTCTCTTCGAGAGCAAGTACGACTTAGCTTCCTTGCAGAAATCCTCTATGTTGTGCGCTTCATCCATGACGACAATATGTCCCTTAAACTCTGGGTCTAGGAAGAGGTAGTTGTACGCGCCTATGACAACCTTGTAAATCTGGGAGAGTACCTTCGCCAAGTAATAGGGGCAAACGCCCCTGTCCTCGCCATAGCTTAGAAGGCTCTCGACGCTCGCGACAGTCGGGGCGCTGCGTGGCACATACTCAGGAATCTCAACCCTTCTCCCCTCAAACTCGCAGTATAGGGGCACGTCTGATGGAAGCTGGTCTTGGCTCGAGAGTGTTATGTCCGGCCTGTGGAGAGAGAGTTCTGCGAGGCTGACGTCGTCTTCCTTGCTCCTGATCCTTGAAAGGCAAACCTCGTCCGCCTTCAGGTAATCTTCCATCCCCCTCACCTCCCTGTCAAGGCAGAGCTGGATTCTCGAGCCCCTCACGACTCCTGTAAAGCCGTAGCCCAGAGCGTTAATCCTTTCCAGCTCGCAAGCCACCTGCCTCATCTGAGTGTGGGTCCTAGAGTAGTAGAAGATCCTGCAGGGGTAAGGAAGTGTGGCTGAGAGCAGGGAGATCGTCTTGCCGAAGCCCGTTGGCGCCTCTAAGAAGCCGACACCGCCCTCCCCGACTATCCTGAACACGTTCCTCATGTACTGGAGCTGAGCCGGGTAAGGCCTGTAGGGCATGAACTCCCTGAACCTTTCCTCCATTGCCTCACTCAAATAAACCACGCTCACAATGCTCAAAACACGTAAGGGACACCAGACTAATAATTTTTCGTTGCTGAACTAAAGTTTAAGCTGGCTCTTTATGCGGAGAACTTTCTCAACGGCTTCCGTCGCGGTCTGAGCTAGAACCCTCACCATTCCCTCCTTTCCATACCCGCCCTCATCGTATATTACGTCAGGCACCCTTTTCGCCCTCTGAATGGCCTGCTCAACCCCCCACTGAAGGCTCTTCCCCTCCACTGAGCTGACGTCCTCAGGCTCACCCTTCCTGTCAAAGCTGGAAACGACGAGCTCAGCCTTCTTGCAGGCCTCAATTATCTCCGGAGAGTACCTCAAGTTTATGGCCGCCCTCATTCCCGGGTCGTACTCCATCACTTTCAGTATTATCCTCGCTATGTGGCTTGAAACGCCAAACTTCGGACACCCCAAGGGCCTAGCACGCCCCCTGAGGGCGGCGATCCTGCCCTCCACAGCCGCCACGTCCTCAACGCCCCTAGCGAAGCTGGTCGCCATCCCAACGTTCATCCTAACCTCAGGTATCAAGGCATCAATGTTTTTCTCGTCTTCAAGCATCTCCACAGCCTTTTCAACATTGCTTATAACACGCCATCGCTCAGCTTCATGCTGGAGGAGCACCAGTGGATTCGCAGGCTTCCTCCCCCTCCCGACGTCGACGGGGTAACCGAAAACCTTCTCAACGTAGCTCTCAGTTTTCTCAACCGCTGATGACAACGACTCGCCCATTGCGATGAAGGCCGTGATGGCGGCGGAAAAGCAGCACCCCCTTCCGTGGCTGACCCCCTCTCTGACCCGCGGCTTCTCAAAAACCCTCACCTCCTCATTCTCCTTAACGTACATAACGTCCACGACCACATCCTTCTCCTCGTGTATGTGTCCTCCCTTAACCACGACTGCCTCAGCCCCCCTCGACGCTATGGCCTTAGCTGCTTCCTCCATGTCCCTAATGGTCTTGATTTGCATGTCCGCTATGAGGGAGGCTTCTGCGATGTTGGGCGTAACCACCGTAGCCTTAGGAATAAGCTGGTCAATTATAGCCCTCTCAGCGGAGGGAGAAGCCAGCCTTTCACCCGACCCAGCCCAAATTATGGGGTCGACAACGAGCGGGAAGCCGTATTCATCCTCTATGGTGCAAACCACATCCACGGTTTCCTTATCTCTCAACATGCCCGTCTTAGCCGCGTTAATTTCGACGTCCTCCATTAAGACGTCGACTTGAGCCATTATTATTTCGGGGGGAACAACGTATATGTCCTTCACATGTAACGTGTTCTGAGCTGTAACAGCGGTCAAGGCACAGACCCCGTGAACTCCGAGCGACGCGAAAGTCTTCAAGTCCATCTGGACGCCTGCTCCCCCAAGAGGATCTGAGCCGGCAATGGTGAGAGCGACAGGAATCATTATGACCCTCTCCAATAAAGAATTTTGCAAGATACAATTTAAAATATTTCACAATAATCCATTCATTGCAGAGCTTGGCGGAGGGAGCCATCATACATCCTACACAGCCCAGAAAGTTCCTCGTGATCCTTTGCGGTCTTCCGAGCAGCGGTAAAACCACCCTAGCCACACGCCTCGCCCTCCTCATGGAGAGCCACGGTATTCCTACGGCGGTCATAGGCTCCGACAACTTCCGCAGGATGATGCCCATCTATCAAGAGCGCTTCCCCCCGGACAGGGAGCCCCTAATAAGGAGGGGGACGTTGCATACCACAGCTTTCTTCTTGGGAAGAGGAGTAAGCGTGGTGAGCGACGACACAAACTACTACTCCTCAATGCGCCACGAGCTTGTAGAGCTGGCTAAACGGGCGGGTGCAATCTACGCAATAGTGTCAATTGAGACTCCGCTCGAAATAGCCCTCAAATGGAACGAGGAGAGAGGACTCTCCATACCTCAAAGCGTTATAGCTTCTATAAACGAGAAGTTCGAGAAGCCAGGGTCGAAGTACAAGTGGGACAGGAGCCTGGCCAGCTTTGACCTCTCAAGAACCCCGGCCGATAAGGCAGCCGAAGAGGTACTTAAACTCCTCTTTTCCCTGAAGCATGAAGAGAAAAAGGCTGTGCCTTCGAGTAGCATGGGAGACGAGATCGACAGGGCTACGCGAAAAATCGTTTCCGAAGCTGTCAGGCGTGTGCCATCAGCCGCTAGGGCGCTCAGCGAGGCACGCAAATCATTCGTTAGGGAAGCGTTAAAAGCAGGTCTTACAACAGTTGACGCCGAGAGAGCCTTCAGGAAGAGAGTTGAGGAGATCTTAAATGAACTGGACGCCAAGGGACGGTGACATCATCCTAACAGACGACGGCCTCGTCTTCTACACCATGGGGTATGCCCACCCAGAGGACAGAGTGGTCGCCTACCTGAAATACGTGCCGCTAAGCCTCAAGCACCTTTTCGACGTGCCATGGCTTCCCTACATGTGGAAGCTAGAGGAGATGCCCCTCGTCAGACCAGCCAAACTCTACTCCCCAAAGATCTACCGTAACGTGATATCTGCTCTAAGGAGAATTTCTGAAGATTACGTTTATTATTCACCCCACGACGGGAAGGAGATAGTCACTGTTCCCAGAGGAAAAATAAGAAGAGTCTATGTTCCAGGCGACTGCCTCAAGCTCCTCCTCTCCAAGGAGCGCCTTGACCCTCTTGAGGAGCGTGCCGTAAGAGTGGTGAAGCTTCTCTCGGAGGACTCCGGCGTCCCCCTAAGCGACTTCGGCATACATGGCTCCATATCCCTCCAAATCCATAATGAGGAAAGCGACATAGACGTCACTATTTACGGGTCGGAGAACTTCAGGAGAGTTAAGGATGCACTGGCACGCCTTGCCGATGAAGGAGTGGTTGAGCCCCTTATAGCCGACCGTTTCGACGAGCTCAGAAGGAACAGGGTGATTTTCGAGGGAGTACGCGTCGTCGTAAACGCAACGAGAAAACTGGAGGAAATAAGCGAAAAATACGGCCAGTACAGGTGCCGGGCGTTGAAGCCAATTGAAGTGAGCTGCGTCGTTACAGAGGACTGGGAAGCCGTCTTCAGGCCTGCAGTTTATGGCGTAGAGTGCGGCAACGGGCAAGTGAAGCAAGTCGTGAGCATGATAGGACAGTTTAGAGACGTGGCACACAGAGGGGAACGAGTTAGGGTGAGGGGGATGCTTGAGCACGTTGAGGGAGCCGAGGGAAGCTGGCTCCGGGTGGTTGTTGGCTCAGGCGTAGAGGACGAGGAGTACATATGGCCTGCGGAGGGTTAGCGGTGGTTCTGAGAGTTCGGGATAGAGATGCGCCTGTGACCCAGGAAGGTATAATATTCAGGGTTTACGGTTACGATCACCCGCCCACCGCCTGCGTCTGCGACGTCGAGTATGCCCCTGAAACAATATACAGAAGCAGTAACCCTAGGGCGATTAGGGATGGGCTTCCCATACTATACTACAAGTTTTATGGGGACGAAGGGCTAAGGTTCGTAATGGGGAACTACCCCCAATACACGTTTTTCCACGAGCCACTCCAGCGAAGAATGGTGGGGGTGAGGGAGGGTCAGCTCTCCGAGGTCAGAAGGCCAGACCACAGGTTCCAGCTTTTCTTCAGCGAGGAGCCGGACAGGATGATCGACGCGGCGATAAACCTCGCGGAGACCGTCATGGAAGTCTCGAGTTTAGGTTACAGCGACTTCGGCGTTTTCGGCTCCCTTCTCCACGACTTTTATAACGAGTACTTCAGCGACATAGACTTCGTCATATATGGGAGAAGAAACCTACTAGACTTGGTTGACGCGCTCGGGTACCTTTACGAGGAGGACGGGCTGCTAACCAACGAGTTCGCCCAGCCAAATTCCGCTTTCCTCAACAAAAACTGGCGCTTCAGAAACTATTCTCTTAAAGAATACCTTTTTTACGAGATGCGGAAGATGATCTACGCCGTCTATGATTCGCCGGAGCTTGGACGAAGAGTCAAAGTAGAATTCGAACCCGTTAAAGACTGGAGTGAAATAAAAAACGAGTATGATCCAAAGTCCAGAATAACTTATAAGGGATGGGTGAGAGTTGAAGCGACCGTAGCGGAGGACGAGGACTCCTACTTTACGCCGGCAATTTACTATTTGGAGGATGTCGAAGTGATCAGAGGAGTAAAAGCGGACGATATTGTTAGAGCCGTCACGTACGTTGAGGAGTTCAGAATGATGGCTAGAAAAGGAGACCGCGTGATCATAGAAGGAATGTTGGAGGAGGTTCAGACGCCGAAGAAAAGCTTCCACCAAGTAACTCTCTCTTACATGCCCGGAGATAAATACTATGATCAGGTTCTGAAGCCGGTAAAGCCGCCAAGCATTGAATGAGCAGAGGAAACTGGGAAAAGTGTGCTCTCCTGGCTTTAGAAAGGTTTTTGTATCGTTGCATCTGGGAAAACGGCCACCTTAGGATTTCCTTCATACGCGTTCTTCAGCTCCTCAAGTGTCTCCTCCCACGTCCTTAACTTGATGGTCTTCTCTGGCGGCGCCATTTCAAGCCAGTACTGCTTCTCAGGGTACTTGGACAGGATTATTATTTTTCCCACCCTGTCAAGTATTCTCGTTGGTGGAAGCCACAGGTTCCCTCCCACCCTCCTAACACCCCACCTCCCATGAACGTAGTGTGAAATCTGCCCGGTAGGCGTGTTACACACTATTACAAGGGTTCCCCCCTCTTTCATCACGGCTGCAGGCCACGCCGCTATCGTCGCCTCACTTGCCTTAGAGTAGGCGTTCGAGATAACTATATCTGGACTCTGGACGAGCTGCGCTCTATAATGCGTCATCGCCTCCTTAACTCCCTCCCTCTGCGCCTCTATGACGCCTCCAGCGAATATATCCGTCGAGTTTCTTTTCAAGTCGACTAGGACGTTCACCACCATGTCCACTTCAACCATTCTTGCTGCTTCCTCAGCGTCTCGCCTCATTATGTTCTCCTCGTTAACCCTTCCATAAGCCAGCTGGCAGCTTGGATGCATGTCCCTGTAGTCCAATGCCGCAGACCAGCCGCCGAGGTCACCGTGGTTGAATGATATCGTCCTAACACTCGAGACCCCGGGCAAAATGATTTTTGCCCCTCCGCCGAAGCCGAACTGTGGATGAGGAACTATGCAGCCAATGCACAACTTAAGGTCGCAGGCCATAACCTCGGCGTTAACCTCGACAGGCGTCCCATGTTTCGTGTGACCCAGGTAATCTAGATTGCTGTATGGGTTATGGTTAAAGACAGGGTACCCCTCAACTATTTCTTCTCCAAGCTTCTTGGCGAAGTCTTCCCTGTTAAAAGTACCGTGAGCCCCATTAGCGCAAATGAACCTTACATGCTCTTCCTTTATCCCTCCCCTCCTAAGCTCCTCAAGAACTAGGGGTGCGATCTCGTAAACCTTTGTAGGCCTAGTCATGTCGTCGAAAATTATTACCGCCTCTTTCCTTCCCTCCGCCAGCCTGCTCAGAGGCTTGGTTCCAATGGGGTTTCTCAGTTTAGACAGCACCCGTTCTCTGCTCAGAGGAGGCTTCCCGTCGCCCATCATGCTGCAAACTTGGACATCCCATTCGTCAGGGAATTCGAGTTCTAGGATGCTGTCTCCAAACCACGGCATCTGAGGCAAACCAACCTTCATTCCAACTCACCGTGATATTTCATCTAACAATTAAAAATGCGTTTCATTGTTTAAAACTATATTGATTGAATTCTAGAACATGCAGATTTAACAATTTAACCAGTATAATGTGACCTTTGAGCGCTCCTTTTCTGGGCGGCGGGGCAACCGGCTAAAAACAGTACTCCTTCTTGTTACGTGCGGCTTTCACCGTAATTTCAGGTTTCTGAAGGTGTTTCGTTTCGTCGATCGTCTGCTTCACGTTTCACCTTACATATTATTAGTAAACAGCTTCCTACTTTCTCGACACCGAGGAATTCAACCTTTACTGCTTGGCTCACCTTGCTGAATCCTTCTCCCTCGACGAGCGTTATGGCTTTACTTCCGCCTACTATAACTGGCGCTATCGCGACTCTCACCTCATCCACTAGTCCCCTTTCAAGCATGCTCCAGTTGAGGTTTCCTCCCCCCTCAAGAAGGAGGGTTCTAACCCCCATCTCGAAGAGCTTCTCCATAAGCGCCTCCAAGTCGACTTTTCCCTTTTCGCCGCAAACCATGACGTTTGCACCAGCTTTCCTTAGATCCTCGATTCTTTCAGCCGGAGCCTTACCTGTGACCGCTATAATGGTCGGCACCTCTCTCCTCATGAATGTAATCACTCTAGCTGTAGGCGGCGTCCTAGCCATGCTGTCGACAACAACTCTCATCGGGCTTCTTCCAACCTTGGACGTCAGCTTCGGGTCGTCTGCGAGGACCGTGTTGACCCCTACCATTATGGCGTCAACCTCGCTCCTCAGCCTGTGCACCCTCATCCAGTCTTCTTCGTCGGAGAACTCGGAGTCACCTGAGACAGTGGCTATCTTCCCATCTAGACTCATGGCGGCGTTAAGTATCACGTAAGGTCTATTTCTCGTATGCCTTCACCCCATTAACGTAGACGCAGGTCACGTTCTCGGACTTAACCCTGTGAACCAACACCTGGTAGGGGTGGTGAACTGGCTTCACGTTGGGCGCCTCAAAGTCTATGATCACGAGGTCAGCGGATCTCCCTCTTTCAATCCACCCTGAGTTCAAATTCAGAGCCTCAGCGGGGTTAACCGTCACCATCTTAAGTATGCTTTTAGCGTCCAGCGCCCCGACGCCGGATCTCGCTCTGACGGCTTTTCCCAGAAAGTCCATCTCCCTGAAAAGGTCAGGGGAGTTTATCATCACGTTGTCCGTCCCAAGGCACACTTTGACGCCAACCTCAACCATCTTCTCAACAGGGGGAATTCCTACGCCTAGGTAGGCGTTAGCCCTCGGACAGCATGCAACCCCCCTCCCTGAAACCAAGGCGAGTTCCTCGTCGCTTGCATGCGTCAAGTGGACTAAGAGGTCGGCGTCTAGTACACTTAATGCTCTCACCACGTCGGACACGCCATGCTCCCTTATCGACCTTTCTCTCTCATCCTTGGTCTCGGAAGCGTGAACCGCTATCATGGCATCCATCATCTTACACTCTTCGCGCATCCTCCTCAGCTCCTCGTCGCTGTAAATCGTGGTTGACGGTAGCCCAACACCATCGCATACGCGCAGCAAGTCAGCTGTGTTCGTGTGGTCTCTCCCCAAGATGAGGTACTTGATCGGTATGTCCTCAAGCGCCCTCCTCATGATCAGCGCCCCCCAGACTCCTCCCTCTCTGAAGTCTGCGAAGGTCGTCGTTCCCGAGTATAGCATTTCCATCGCCGCCCACCTTATTCCATCCTTAATGTCTTTTTCTGAGGCGGCATCCAGCAGTCTGTGCTTGAGTCCATAAGGGGGTGCTACCAGCTCCTCTACAGTGAAGTTGAACCCAACTTCCTTGAAGAAAGAGTCCCCAATATGTGTGTGCGCGTTTATCAGTCCGGGCATCACGAGGCAGGACGCGTACTCCTCATCCACCCTCCTAGGGGGGATGTGGGAAACCCTCTTTATGAACCCGCTGCTCGAGAACGAGATGTAAACATTTTCTTCAAAGGCGAGGCTTCTCCCTATTAGTCCATACTCGCAATATATTGTCATCACTCATGTGGTCCTCCTAGGAAAAGTACTGGTTCTCTCACTAATCCCCTCCTTATCTTTGAGAGAGCTTTATTAGCTTTTGACATCGCCTCATTAGCGTTCCTTCCGAAGCCAACCCCTGCCTTAAGCTTTAACCCCACGCTTGTCTCAAGCCTGTCGATAATCTCCTTGAAGTCGTATTCTGTTAGTCCATTGCATACTGATATAAAGTTATCTCCACCATTGAAGAACGTGAGCGCTCCCTTGTTCATCGACAGCTTCATCAGGAGAGTGGACAGGTTTGATATGATGTACATCGCCTTGTAGGCGTCCTCTCTGTCCGTCACGTTACTCGTGAAGTCGTCCACGTCTATGTGTGCTATCTGAACGTAGCCCTCCTTCGCGCCATTGTCGCTGTACGCCAGAACAGCCCTCCTCTCAGAGGACTGGGCGCTACCCTTACTTTGAAGCACACGTGTAGCTGTTCGCTGAGCCTCGTAAGCGGTCTCACCTAAGCCTACGCCCATGCTCACTGTGACAGGGTACCTTCTAGCTATGCTCCTAAGGATCACCTCGTGCTCTTTGAGGTTTATACCGTTCGACACCGCCAGCATGTTGTCGAAGCGCGTGAAAAAAAGAAGCCCCCCCTTCGCCGAGAACATCCTCTGAAGGTCGGCGTATAGCTCGGACTGAAGCACCTGAATGTCGGCCTCCCTGTCTTCCCCGAGCTCCTCTGTCCAAGGCCCATAGTTGTCCAGCTGAACCAGCGTTATCTTTATCAATGTCACCATCTCCTACTTTGCGGCTTCCCTTAGCCGTTTAACCATTTTTATGGCGGCTTCAACAGCCCGCCTCGGGAACTCCTCGATTCTCTCCATAGCCTCCATTCTGGTCATTCCAGGACCGGACACGCCTAGGGACACTGGCTTACCGTACTCAACAGCTAGGTCGACCATTTTCCTCGCCGCGTGCTGGGCTACAACTTGGTCGTGGTCGGTGTCGCCCTTCATGACGGCGCCTATGGTGACAACCGCGTCAACGTCATCCCTCTCAAGGAGCTTTTTGACTGCCAGCGGCATGTCGAAGGCGCCGGGAACCTTAACGACTTTCACCACTTTTGCGCCGAGAAACTCGGCGTGATCCAACGCCCTCTGAAGCATTAGGTACGTTATGTCGTAGTTGAACTCTGAAACCACCATTCCAAGCCTCACTTCATCGTCCGCCATTACAATCACCCTTCAACCGACTAAACCATCCCAAATTCTCTAATTAATGTTTTAGGGGGCCCGCGTCAGGGTGCCCCTGCCTGAGGCCCTGACCCGCATGACGGGTCAGCCAGTCCCTTTCAAACAGCAACCTTAAAGCATTCCTAGCATGTTTCCTCGCCCGGTCCTCGCATATGGCGATCAGCTCCTCGACGCTTTTGCCCTCATCTTCATGGACAAAGCATTCTATTATGTGCTTGTTCGTCATGAGCTGTGCCTGAATGATACCCGTCGACGCTTCATGCGCGCACAGCTTATCTATGGGCTCAGGTCCAGGCATGCCGAACGCTATCACTATCTCACACCCCTCCTCCTCTATGAGCTTCTTCGCAGCCACTGGCAAGTCCTTTACTCCGGGAACCGTGTACCTTACTATTTCAACCTTGCTCGTCATGGACTCTATCTCCTCTATCGCCACCTTAGCCATGTCGTACCTGGCAAACGTTGTGTCAACTATACCTAACTTAACCTTCATACTTCCTCTCCCACAGATCAGCTATGTCTTCACCTCTAAGTATGGGAAACCCGTGCTCCTCGGCATACCTTCTAGCATCCCCGAGGGAGAGCGCTCTTCCAGTCTCCCCGTCCAGCATTTCGCACAGAGCCATGACCGGCGGCAACCCGACAGACTCGGCGAGGACAACCGTTAGCTCGGTGTGCCCCCTTCTCTCGCGTAGTAATCCCTCAGCCGCCAAGAGAAGGTGAACGTGCCCAGGAGACCTGAAAGCTCCCCCCAGAGCGCTCTTCCAGTCCCTCTCGGGCTTCTCCATGGTTTCCCGCCCCATCCTACCTATTTCACTTATCGTCAGGGCCCTGTCGTTGTCCGTTATACCCGTATAGGTCTTCCTGTGGTTCACGGTCAGGGAGAACGCTGACCTCGAATCGTACGGTATGTCATCTGGCGTGAGTCTGGAGAGCACGTCATACTTCCTGCTTGAAAAACTGAAGACGTCGTGGAGGAAGGGAAGCCCCCACCTCGTCCATATCTTTGGGTGGAGGGCGACGCATATTAGCCCTCCCGCGTCTTTTCTGAGCGTGTAGACGTGTTTCGGAGTAACCTTCTCGGCGAGCATGACTAAGTCTACTTCTTCTTCTCTTCCATCCTCGTCGTATACTAGGATGAACCCTCCGCTCTCCAGTTGCTCAGCCGCCTTCGCCGCCTCGTCCATCATTTTAACACCGCATCTACAGAAAACACATCCATAATATATTTGTTGCTACTCAAAAATGAGTAACAATTCTGGGCTCCACCACATTTGAGGCAGCATAAGGCTACTTGAAAGTTCCTCTCGCCTAGCTCCTAGTAATTGTGAAATCCTCTGCCCGCGTTCTTACCTCTCCATCCGCGCACGACGTATTCTTTGAGGAGGGGGCATGGCTTGTAAAGCTCCAACCCATACCTACCGTACAATTCGTTTAGTAGATTTGCGACGACGTCCAGTCCTACAGCATCAGCAAGCTCGCACACCCCTACGGGGGACATCATTCCGAGCTTGGCAACCTTGTCTATGATTTCAGGGTCGGCCACGCCATCATTAATTATCCAGAACGCCTCGTTTGCTGCCGCCGCCACCACCCTCATAACATCGTACGATTCGGAAGGCTTCCCGCCCACCTGCGGAGCACCACTACTCCACTCGTAGAAGCCTCTCCCCGTCTTCTTTCCCAGTCTCCCCTCCTCAGCCATTTCCTCAAGTAGCCCGACTGGAAGCAGGAACCTATCTCCATACACCTCGCGGAAGTGCCTGCCGACAGCCATCACGATGTCGACTCCTATATTGTCGACTGCCTCAGCGAAGCCTATAGGAAAACCCATAGCTTTGAGCGAAGCGTCCAGTTCCTCCGGCGTCACCTCTCCTCTACTGATAGCCCACAGCCCCTCGGCTCCAGCAGCCATGAGTATCCTGTTAAGGACGAACCCCCTCATGTCCTTTCTCAAGACGACTGGAGTCTTTCCCAGCCTTTCCGCCATACGTGCTATGACGCCTAGTGTTTCTTCGCTGGTCTCCCTGCCTTTGACGACCTCCACTAAGGGCATGAAAATAGGCGGGTTTGAAAAATGCATGCCGCCAATTCTCTTGGCCCCCCTCAGCCCCTCAGCTATCTCTGTGACGCTTAGGCTAGAGGTGTTGGTTGCTAGCACCACGTTCCCCGGCAGCCCGTCAAGTACACCGAAAAGCTTCCTTTTCACTTCTAAGTCCTCGCTTACCGCCTCGAAGACGAAGTCCACATCTCTAACATCCTCCAGCTTAGTGGTTACCGAGACACGCTCCCAAACAGACTCGAAGTCCTCCTTCGTCATGGATATCCGCCGAAGCACTTCAACGTTACTTCTATACTTGTTCTCCAGCAGCCTTAGTGCCTTCTTAGAAACGTCTTCCACAACAACCTCGCACCCGGAAAGAGCGAAGAGAAGAGAAACATCAGACCCCATCGTCCCAGCGCCAATCACTGCCACACTACTAACTTCACTCACGCCTCTCCCTCCAAACCAGAATCCACTCTCGAGACAGAAATACTGGAGGCGTCAACAAAAATAAATTTAGCTAGGCAAAGAACAGTGACTATCTTTAACCTTGCGAGAAAGCTAAAATCATGAACAACTTGCTGTGGACGCAATAAGCTTAGAATATGCTGGTAACGGTTACCGCTCGTTTAGCTTCACAACGACAGGCTTGGCTGCCTTCTGCTGAGGGCCGGCACCGGATGAGGAGATTCTCCTTCAGCGTTCTCTCTTCTTGCTTCCTCCCTCACTTCTCCATTTTTCTCCTCGGTTTTCCTCTGTTCCGGCTTGTAGATCTTGACGAACGGACCAGGCGTCATTATTATGTATTCTCCTCCAAGCTGTGCTATGTCCCCGTCTAATTGGCGGCATATTCCTCTCAGCTGGTCGACTGCCCTCTTCAGCTCGTTTTTGGTCTTATCCCTCTGAAGAATGGGCCTTATGTGGAGTATAACTATGTTTCCCGCCCTGAGCTCCTCCGCCGCCCTCTGAACATCCGAGAGCATTATGAGCGGCATCGATTTAATGTATATCTCTTCCGGTGTGCAGATGTTGAAGTCCTCGTTCTCCTCTTGGAAGTTGAAGTAGCGCCGGGGGTCTGGCAGCATGCCTTGTGCTCCTCCGCGTTCTCCACCGCTCCTCTTAAAAAGCTTAGCTATAACCATTTAGGGCGACCTCCAGAAATGGTTTCCCTAAGCCTAAATTATATGCATTAATGTTTCACCCGTCTTATCCAGAAAACACGAGTTCTCCACTCTTCATGCTTAAGGAGACCTATTGCCGCTTGGTGTACTCCCCTTAGAATCTCGTTCATATGCATGAGGGTTTCCTCTGCAGAGAGCTTGGCAACCCCGTCGGGAACGTTTATGACCCTCTCCATGAGTCGTTTAACCTCTTTCCGGATGAGCCCCTCCGCCCTGAGTATGGAGTCCGTTTTCCCCCTCTCCCTCCTCCTATAAGCCTCCATGGTCGACTCGAAGATGTCCTTCACCATCTTCATCACTTTAACCACCTCTGTCTTCACTTCACCCGAGAACCATCTCCTAGCCACCGCGTGGGCGGTGTGCGCCAAGTAGTCGGCGGCCTCTTCTAGGAAAGTAACGTAACTCGCCTTCTCGAAGAGGGTTTTCGCCTTCTTAGGGTTCTGGGAAAACTGCCTTCTGAAGCGCTGCGCATACCTGTGAACGTTGTCGTGTGCGTCTTCTATCGCTTCAGCCATGAGTGCATCTTCGTTCTCGGCAGCCTCCAGCACTTTGTCGAAGAGGCTCCTAGTAGCGTCATATATGAGCTCGAAGACGTCTTCGGGGGATGCATCCATCACGTCTTGAAGCACTATGTTCCTCGGAGTGCAGAACGATATATCGAAGCCCGGCAGTCTGCGAAGCACATCATTGATCCTTTCAAGGTCGGCGCTGGTGAGCGGCTCTTCCAGCTCTATTCTTATCGACCTTACGCCTTCAATATAGAGTAGCTCTATAGAGTGCACTACTCGCTCAAGCTCCTCTCTACTTCTAACAGTCACCTTTATTTCTTCACATTCCAACTCTGATCTCCCCTAGAGGGGGAGGTTGTCTTCTCCTCGAAGAAAAAGAATTTGCATTCTTTTTTTATGCTGCTTTATGCCGGCATAACGGCAGCGTCCTCCACGGAACCACTCGTAGCTTTCCCTTACTTTGAGCTTTCTCACCGCTGAAGGCTCTTTGGATCAAAAAGGTTATCTTTGGATCAAAAAGGTTATTTTGGCTGCTTGTATTGTAGCTTTTGAGCGTGGGCTGAGATGTCCGATGACGAGTTGGAGTTAATCAAGAGTCGGAAGCTTCTGCAGATGATGAAGGAAGCAGCCAAGAAGCCTGCTGTTCAACAGCAGAAGAGCGGAAAGGACGAGCTTGAAGGTAAGAAGGAGCACTTCTTCTCCATAGTACTGACCGCTGAGGCGAAACATTACCTCGATAGGCTTAAGGCTGAGAAGCCAGCGGTGGCTGGAAAGATAGAGGACGCCATAATTTATGTATTCGCTAACAGGCTTATGAATAGGAAGCTGACCGAAATAGATCTCATGAGGATGGAGCGGAAAATAGAAGGAGTAGAGCCGAAGATAATGGTCAAGAAGCGCGGGGAGGACAAGCCGCTGGACTTGTCGGAAGCCCTAAAAAATGATTAGCCCTATTCTTTCAGCCATCCGAGCTTCGCGAAGACCTTACGCGTTGTTCTCGTAAAATCGTAATTCATCAGTTCCTCCACATCCACAAACTTGGCGTCTAATGCGTCACTTCCAGCCCTGAGGCTGCCACCCACAGGCTCCGCTAAAAAGTCGATTATAACATAGTGAAACCTGACTCTTCCATCGTCGTCTCTCTCTATGTAGTCACATACGTCGACGACCTCTCCAACCTTAACGATGATCCCCGTCTCCTCAGCCACCTCCCTTGCGCAAGCCTCGGCCGCCGTCTCTCCAAGATTAACAAGGCCACCGGGAATAGACCACCTCCCGTAAGAGGGCTCGCTACCCCTCTTAACGATTAACACTTTCCCCCCATTAAACACGACTCCCCCAACTCCAACCAGCGGCCTCTCGGGGTAAATCCTGGCCAACACAACCACCACCTTCACTAACGCCATAAAGCTAATTAAACTCTTCCAAGTCTCTTTTAGCTAAACCAGCAAGGTAAAGCTTAAAACCATCCTCCCCCCTTTTTAAAACGTTGTCGGGGCGATTACGCATCTGCAGAGAAGACGTGCCTAAGCTCTAAGTGCATAACTCTTGGGAGAAACTGATGTATTCCTCACAATGAGTAGGAGGGAGCTCGGCTGAACCGTAGGATCATGCTCATATGCATCTTCTTAATTTTCGCATTGTCCACCCTGTCGCCTTGCCTTTTCCCGCATACTATTAATAGCGTTCCACTGTACCCCACCGAATCCACCAATACCGCAACGCTCCCCGCTTCTTCCTCCCCGCTTCCTTCACTCAGCGTCGAGGTACTTAACAGGAGCGTCGAGATAAACCCTTACGGGCTCGTCCACGTCACCGATTTCTTCAGCGTGGTGAACACGGGAACCGACTCAGCGTTGTTTATCGAGATTTTCTACCCCGCAGAGCTACACCAAAACATGTTGGCAATATCCGCGGTGAGCGGTGAAGGTGCCTCCCTAAACATTGAAAACATCTCTGACCTTTACCCTGGAAAACGGTTCTTTTTCGATCATAATGTACCTCCGGGATGCAACTACAACTTAACGGTAACGCAGACCTTCACAAACTTAGTCACGTCCAACGTCTCCTCACTTTACGCTGAACTATACAGATATCCCATAATTCCACACCCAATTTCAGAGTGTAATATCAAAATATTCCTCCCTGAAGGCGCCATCCCCATGTATCCTTACCCCAGCGGCGCCGTGTTTCGGAATGGCACGCTCATCATGAGAGACATGAACGTCGGAGCCTTTAACGTCACGGCGATGACCGTGAATTACTACGGTCCCCTGCTCCAATTCGAGTGGCACTTCAGGTACGTCTACGTTGATCCATGGAGAGGAATAAAGGCAATAGACTTCTACAAGGTTAGAAATGACGGCCCCCAAAGTGTGTCTAGACTTGAGTGCAAGGTTCCCCCGCTCGTCACGCAGCTAATAGCTTATGACGCTATAGACGCGATAGGCGGCTGGCCTGAAGGAGACCACATAATCATCGTCCCGCGAATCCCCCTTGAACAGAACTCCTTTTACATCTACTATGTGACGTACAAGATACCGATGCCATCCTACCACTTCGGCGCCTACGACCACTACGTCTTCGCCTTCCAGGCAAACCCAAGCTACGACGCGGTGATCCCCACGTCGATGACTGTTGTCTCGCTGAGCGCCAGTCTGTCCCCCAAGGCAACCTATCCATTCTCGCTCCCAGCCCGCTCAGGACTCCTACTGGGCGAGGAAACCCTCTTCCTATTCAAGTCCGACAACATCCCCCCAAACCACTCGTCTCAACTATACTTTTACTATACCTCCCCGGTTCTCTCCCTCTACTCTCCACCTATCGCATTCAGCGTTGCTCTACTCGTAATCTTCACGTTCGTCATGCTTGTAGCCAAGCTTAGAGTGCCAGCCAAACCCGTCATGGTAGAAGTGGAGGAAGAGAAGTATGCTCTCCTAGAGAATCTTTGCGACCTTTACGAGGAGAAGCACTTCCTCATACTTGAGCGAGACGAGCTAAAAGAGAAGTACGCCGCGCGGAAGGTGAGGAGGTTCGAGTATGCGAAGCGGGTTGGCGACATCGAGAATCAGCTTTCATCCCTAGAAAAGCGGATAAGCGAAGCCAAGGGTAAGCTTCTTGCCATGGACAAGCACTACGCTTCAGACCTCGAAGACATCGAAACAGCAATAGCCCAAGTGGATCAATCTGAAGCAGCCATAGAATTCATCAAAAGAAGGTACGTTACGGGAAAAATATCAAAGGAAACCTACGAGAAACTGGTGGAAGAACAAGAGAAAAAAAGAGAGAAGGCAATATCAAAAACAGAAAAGAAAATACAGGAACTTAGACGCAGAATACCCTTATAAAGCTGCAACTGGCTGAAAGCAAGCATGTAGTGGTCTTGCCGCGCGTCCTAAGCAAAGGTAAAATGCTTTCCTCTATAGGGAAAGAAGCCGCCGGGAGGACGCTGCCGCTGAAAACCAATCTCCTACATAAAGGAAATAGAAGATTGGTAGCCCGGCCCAGATTCGAAATCCTCCCGAGTGAAAGGTCTGGGGTCCCGGGGTCCAAAGCCCCGGATGCTTGGCCGCTCTGCGCTCCCAGCATTATCCTGGCGAGTCTACACCACCGGGCTCCAGTCATTAGGTTGGAGCGTGGGTTATTATATAATTTTCGAGTCTTCGTCTTCACGTTCAATGTCATCTTCGTTTAACGTTTTAATCCCTTTCATCGCCATGGCGACTACAAGCAATATGAGCACTATGATCAGGATTATGTATCCTCCCTCTTGTATGAACAGGAAGAGAAAGCCAAGTTTTGGTATTTCGAAGATCACTTTGCCGTGAACTAGCCAGTAGGGTGTCGGTGCTGGGTCTGGTTCTGAGTTGGTGAGCTTGTTGTCTCCCCATGTATAATAATATATCTGCCCGTTCTCGAATGTTACATTATATACCCTGTGAATCACTGGGATCTGTGGCGGCGTAACTCCTGACGCAAAGTACCAGTTGTAAGCGTCAAATACTATTACGTCGCCTACGCCTATCTCGTACCATGGAACGTTTTTTATTATGACGAGGTCTCCGTAGTGGAGGGATGGCTCCATGCTTGAGGGATTGGTTGACACCACTCTAAATGGCATGGGCGTGCCGAGGTAAATCTTCAAGAGCTGGAAGCTGCCAAAGATGCCTGCAGTCATCACGATTATTAAGATAACATACTTTACGAGCTCTTTATACTCGTTATTTCCACTCAATGTTTCAGCCTCCGGCGGGTTAAAATGTTAAAACAATGACGAAGCTTTTAAACTGTTTCACTATATATAAATAAGGGGAGTAATTTCCTCCTTTCCCGGGGAGGGTTGCTGTTTGACTGTTTCCGTTGACGTTAGGGAGAGGCTTGCCCGCCGTATTGCGGGGGAAATAGTGCTCGCCGAGGATCCCGGGAGTACGATGCGCAGGTGGAGGGAGCTTTTCCACGTGAGCCAGATAACGCTGGCGGAGTACCTTGAGGTTTCCCCCTCAGTTATAAGCGACTATGAAGCCAGTAGGAGGAAGTCGCCCGGCACCAAGACCATAAAGCGCTTTGTCGAGGCTTTACTGGACATAGACGGACGAAGAGGGGAGCCGGTGATATCCGCCTTCGGCCGCCTCATGGACATTGAAATACCTTCCTCAGTTCTCCTAGACGCGAGAGAGTTTGTTTCACCCGTCAGCGCCGAATCGTTCTGCTCGGCCATAGAAGCCGAGCCCCTCGTTCCAAGTGATCTCCTCGAGAAAGAGCTCTTAGGATACGTGGTCGTCGAGAGCAGGGCAATGCTCAAGGATCTCTCGAGTGAGGGCTTCTCCAAGCTGTACAAAGCGACTGTTGGAAGAAGCCTCGTGCTTGCCAATGTGACCACGGGAAGGTCTTTAACAGTGACCATCAAGGAGAACGAGTACAAACCTGGCTTGCTTATGCTTCACGGCGTGTCGAAGCCTGACCCGTCAATCATAAGCTTGATCGAGGGCGAGGGGCTCCCCCTAGTCGTCGTTAAGGGGATGTCGACTGAGGAGCTGATTAAACTATTGAGGCAGTTCTCCCAGCAGATTAATCATTTGCCTCTCTAACGGAGTGGTGCGCGTGTTGAAGCTGAAGAGAAGACATTTCCTCAAGAGGTCAGAGGTCAAGAAGCTCAGCGAGGAGGCTCATCAATTCCTTGGAGTAGTGATCCCCTCAGAGGATATAGAAGTAGCATTCACTCAGGACGATGACGAAGTCTACTTTCACCATGGACAGCCATTGCTCATAAGAAGAGGAGGAAAGCTTTTCCCTTCACTCAAATCCCTACTCGCCGGCTCGCTCACTTTGCCCAAGGTGGTCGTGGACATGGGCGCTGTGCCCCACGTCACCAACGGAGCAGACGTAATGCTGCCCGGAATAAGAGCCGTTGATGGAGCTGTGAAAGCCGGCTCGCTCGTGGTGGTGGTTGACGAGAAGCACGGTAAACCACTCGCAGTCGGGGAGTCTCTTCTAGACACGGAAGCCATAAAGTCTGGAGGTAAAGGGAAGGCTATAAAAAACCTTCACTGGATCGGGGACGACTACTGGCTTCTCGGTAAAGCCGAATAGATTTTTCTTCCAGAAGGCGCTGTAGCCTTTTAGCTTCTAATAATCTTGGATTCAGTAATTGGGCAAAGCTTAAGTATGCGTGCTTCCTAAAAATTATAGGATTTGATTGCTGAAAAGATGTTTTTGCAGCGGTGGCTTACAGGCACAAACTCGCAATGCAAACATGCTCCACTGGCGGATGACGTTGTCCGCCGACCAGTGAATTACAATCGACGCGCAAGGTTCAATTAAATGCTATCCCTCAAACTGGTTCTGTGGGAAAAAGGAATGCATTTAATCTGGATGAAAATGGTTTGGGGTGGACGAATTGGCTGATAGGAATGAACCTTCCCATGAGAAGGGATCCGGGCAGCTGGAAAACCCAGAAAAGGCGCAGCCTTCAAGTGCCGCCGTCGCCGTGAAGGTTGAGGGTGTGAAGGCTGAAGGGCTCGCTGAGATTGTCGAAAGGAAGTTTGCCGCCGAGAAGAAGCCTGCAGAAGGTGAGGAGGCTAGGGAGGATTTGGCTCTTCTCCGGATGATTGTTAGCCTGATGGAAGATGTGGCGAAGACTGTGCTGAGAGTTGAGAGGCTTCTCAACGAAAGGTTCTCCCTCTTGGAGAAGAGGATAGAGGAAGTTAGAGACGACTTGGCTGGGCGTGTCGAGAGCATTGAGCTGAAGGGGGTCTCGAAGCTTGAGGAAAACTTGGAGAAAGCCGTGAACAACCTTCAGAAGGGAATGGAAATAATGGCCATAAGGGACCTCGTCGAGAAAGTGGAGAATCTTGCGTCTCAGATACGAGAGGGGAAAGTCGTAAAGCCGGAGAAGGCGGCTCCGAAGGAGGAACGTAAAGAGGTGCCTCCTCCAGTCGGGAGGAAAGAACCAAGTCCCGCTAAGCCAGCTAAGACTCCTGCCCCAAGCTACGAGGAACCTAAGCCTGCGGGGGAGGAACGTCTTATAAAACCCTCAGACCTCTTCAGGAGAGGCTATTAATAACTCTCTAGCCACGGTTTTCTATGTGCTGGGCGCGCTTTGCGCTTCACCAATTTTTTTCTGAAGCTCGCCTATAGCTATGAGGAACTTATTTATGAGCATCATTGTCTGAAGGAGCCATACTGCCTCCCTTACGCTGTCCAGCGTTTTCTTGTGAATTTCAACGGTTTCTTTCCGCATGTTTTCCACGTTGATCGATTGAAGCCTTTTTATTTCCTCTATCACGTTGACCGTGGATTCGTTTAGGTGTCGTATAGTCTTAATCCTCTCCTCCCTAACTACGTTCGCGAGGTCCTGCACTCCCTTCATTAATGTTATGATGTTCTTCGTGAAGAACTCGGTGAACTTCTCTATTTTCCCGGTGTAACTTTCAACTTGACCGCTTAGCCCCTCTATTTTCGCATAAATGTCGCTTAGAGCCTGGGTTATCAGGGGAATCATGGCTTCTGGCGCAGCCACTCCTACCACCTCTTCCTATCACCTCTTACTTGCCCCAGCCTGGGAGAGTATTTTAAGAGATGCTTGAACCAGCTCATTCATCATCGGCTTAATCCTCTGAGGGTTTATCTCGCTCTGAATGTTTTCTAGGAGTTTGTCAAGTAACTCCTTGGTTTCGTTGAATGTCTCAAGTTTGACCGCGTCCCTAAACCCTCCAACCTCGAAGTTGAAGGAGTTGAGAAGCGTCTCAACTTGGTCAGCGAAAATTTCCTCCTGCTCCTTTATCGTCCTCGCGAGCTTCTCGAAGGTCGCGTTAAGCTCCCTAACACTCTGTTCAACTCTCTCCATAAGCCTAGAGAGCAACTCGAAGTTCCTCTCCATGACCTTCAGTGACTCGTCCAGCTTCAACGACAAGCTCTTAAACTGATAAAGTATGTTCTCCATTTTATCGCTCAACATTATCCCTCCATTCAACACTAACTGGAAAAGAAGCTATTCACACATAAACTCTTCTATGGCGCACCGAACCCGATTACCGTCAACTCTCCCCGAGTCTACCCGTGTCCACGCAAAGCTTCCCTTTGCCTTATAATCTGCCGGTCATCGAAGATACATCTATCCTCCTTATGACAACCGCCTTAGCCCTGACAAGCTCCCCCACAGCCATTATGACCTCGTTTATGTCCCTTCCAAGCATGTCGGCCAGCGCTTTGATGTTCTTTTCGCCGTCAATCACCATGAATAGGTCGATCACCCAGCTCCCATACTTCTCAACCATCTCTTCTGAAACCTTGCTCTCCATGAACTCCAAGGTGAATATTCTCCTCGTAGGAACAGAGAAAGCTACGTACTCCGCTGGAACCCTCATTTCCATGGCGAGCCTCCTTACGGCTGGCGTTAAATGCGGGATGAATGAAGCCTCGGTGGCCTCGAGTAAATTCTCCCTAATCCCCTCCTCCCTGAGTATATCGTTCAGGAGGGCGACCCCCCTTTCGAGCTTCGCGTGCACCTCGCTCGTGCTTTCCTGATCCAGAATGGCCAGCATGAACCTGTCAGTCTTCTTTAACCCTAGAACTTTGCCTCTCATCTCCGCCATGAAGCTGGAGACCGCTACCCCGCCAAGCGAGAACAGGAGGGACTGTATTATGTCCTGCTCGTCCTCCGGCATGTGGGAGACGATTATTCTTCCGTCGGAGTTCAGGATCGCCGCCGCCTCTACGCCTATCTCATCTTCAATCTTAGTTAGAGCCCTCTCGACGTCCTCCACATGATCCCCTCTCTTTTATTTCTCCGAGGCAACCTAATAGATTTTTAATTCACGATCAGTATTAAACTCTTCCTTATGAGGAGGAGAAAAAGAGAAATGAGGAAAGAACTAAAAGCCTATTAAGGAGGGTTTTACTCTTGGAGCATGTTTTTAGGGCGTACGACATTAGGGGCGTCTTCAACGAGGAACTCGACGCTTCATTCAGCGTGAACGTCGGGCTGGCCCTAGCCACGTACCTCGGAGGGAAAGGGGTCGTCGCGACGGGCAGAGACGTTCGGGAGAGCTCCAGAATAGTGGAGCAGGCTTTGATAGCTGGTCTCTGCTCCGCTGGGTGCGACGTGGTGTCAGTCGGCATGCTACCAATACCGACATTCAACTTTCACCTCTGGCGTAGCAACTACAGGGCTGGAGCGATAGTTACCGCTTCCCATAACCCGCCGCCATACACGGGGATACGCTTCAGACGACCTGATGGAACAGGCTTCTCAAGGGAGAACGCCGAGGTGAAGAAAGTCTACATGAAAGGCGACTTCATAAGGAGGAAGTGGAATGAGCTTGGCTCCTTCCACAGCATGAACACCGACGTCGTAGTGGCGTCTTACCAAGAATTTCTCCTCGAAAACGTGAGCTTCGAGAGGCCTCTGAGGGTGGTGTTAGACCCCGGGTGCGGCGCGGCCTCCAATGTTGCCCCGGAACTCTTCAGGCGCGCCGGAATGAAGGTTTACACGCTTAACTCACAGCCCGATGGAACATTTCCGGGGAGGGATCCGTACCCTAGGAATGGCACGCTGGACGAGCTCCAGCGCCTCACCGTATCTGTCGGAGCCGACATGGGCGTTGCCTACGATGGGGACGCTGACAGGGCTGTTTTCGTCGACGATAAGGGACGCATACTTAGACCCGAGGCTGCGGGAGTCATACTGGTCGGCGACGCCTTCTCGCGTAAGAAAGGAAAAGTTGTAGCCAACATATCATGCTCGATGATCGTGAAGGAAAAAGTTGAGGAGCTTGGAGGCACGGTGGTCTGGGAACGGGTGGGTGACGTTTTCATAACGGAAGCAATAAAGAAGCACAGTGCAGTCTTCGGCATAGAAGCGTCAGGCCACTACTACCCATCGTTCCTCATGCCGTTCGACGACGGAATATACGCCAGCCTCATGATGGCTGAAATAATTTCAAGAGAGAAGCACCCGTTCTCCCAGATGGCGGACGAGTTGCCAAGCTACCCCATAGTCGAGAAGACAGTGGACTGCCCCGACGACAAGAAGTTCAGTGTAGTGGACAGAGTCAGGGAGAAGCTGGAGCAGGAGGGATACGCTATAAACACGATAGACGGCGTCCGGGTAGACCTAGACGAAGGCTGGTTCATAGTGAGGGCGTCAAACACACAGCCCCTCATAAGAATAACTGTTGAGGCAAAGACAGAAGATAAGCTGAGGAGTCTGATGGGACTCGCCCTCGAAGCCCTAGAGAGAAGCATGCGCCAAAGCTAATCCCTCCTCTCCACCTGCTTGAGGGCCAGCTCAAGCCTCTCAACAGCCCTCTCCACATCTGTCCTGCTTGCACCTATGGCTGCGTTCATGGTCAAGTACGCCACCTTGTATCTCCTACAGCACACCCCCCAGTCCTCAGGTCCGAGGGCGCGTGGACCGCTAACTCTCAAGTTGTAGAGGGCGGCACCCACTTCAGCCGGCTTCCACCGCGTCAGCGTCATAGCGCAGGCGATGGGGTTAAAGACGTTAAGCATTCTTTCACCATGCCTCTCGGCGACATCAACCATAAGTTTCTCGAGCAGCTTCCTGTTCTCCTCCTGTTCGTCCCTAAGCCTCTCGTAGCCTCTAATCCCGAGGCACAGCACAGCAGCCAGAAACTGAACCACTGGTGCAGCAGTCGCCCTCCCAGCATAAACGCTACTTACCCTTTCAACCACGCCCTCATCCTTAGCGGCGATCACCGAGCCACCGACAGGCGTGAGAAAGTTCTTGTCGGTGCTCTGGACGACCACGTCAACCCTGCCAGCGTCAGCCGCCCCCCTCACCATTCTCATTATCTCCCTACTCTGGACGCCGTAGGCATTGTTCACTATATGTGGCACCCCTAGATCCCTAGCAGCCTTAGCTATTTCTTTAACGTAGTCGGGCTCCCTAGGCGGGAAGAACGTGGTGGTCGAAATTATGGCTGCCGTATCCCTGTCTACTGCTTCAACCACGTCATCTACTGGAACCCTCACGGCATCCCCCTCCACAACCCCCTCCACAAACTTCACTTTAAGCCCAACAAGCTCCACTCCCTTAATGGGAGACCTGTGGTCGACTCTGGGATAAACGACGTGCCTTCCATCCTTTTTGAGGGCTGCCAGCGCTAGGGCTATGCTCATTCCAGTCGACAGAGGTAGGACAGCTGCATGGCGCAGGTTTGGGGCTCCAAACCTCCTAATGGCGTCGGATGCGAGGGTGTTAGCCAGCGCGTACATGGCTGATCCACCGGGGGCTTTGGGCTGAGGGGCGACTACGTCACCACTTCTCCCAACGCCGTGGCAGAAGCCGGCGGCTAGCTCCGCAACTAATGGCGACGCAGCTCTCCCCTCCCTCTCTCCAACCCTAGCCGCGTCAGGATCCTTATCGGTGTCCATCATGGAGAGTAGCTTAAGGAGCAGTCTCACTTCCTCATCGTTCCACCCATCCTCCGGTATCCTCCTCTGCTCCAGCAGCACCCTGATGGGCTTGAGCACAGCATTACAGACCGTTAACCCATGTGATGCCATGTTCCTAGGCAAAACCTCGGAAACGTACTTCTCCAGCTCCATCAAGGCAACATCCCACCTTTAGCTCTCAGAATCCTGAGGTAAACTTCCTCCCTCTCTCCAACCTCCCCTTCAAACTCGACGACCACGTCCCCTCTGCCGCCGAAGGCCTCCACCACCCTTCCCCTGACTCCCCTAGCAGCCTTGACGCCCTCGCCAATCAGCTTCTCAGCCCCAACCCTGCTGGACGCGAGCCCGCTTACAACCCACCCCCTACCCCGCCTCATTCTCACGACTCCAATCTTAACTTTTTCCGAGGCAAGCTTAACCTTACCGGGATCCGCATCCGTAACCCTACCTCCTCCGGCAATCCTCAGAACCGTTGGGGGAAGGTCGAGCTTAGAAACTAAGACGGGCATCCCTTCCTCGGCGACCACTGGGCGGCTCAGGGCGAAGTAGCAGAGCATCTCCCCGCCACCTCTAACCTCCTCGACTGGAACGTAAACTCCTTCCCCGCCGCTCCTTAACAGGTACATCTTCGCCGGGATGGTGGGCATTCCAACGGTCAGGTGGACGTCCGACCCGCTTCGCAAAGCGTACTTGAAAAGCCTGTTAAACTTCACCTTGGCCATGATACTGCTCGTAGCCTTCAGCGTTCCTGGAGCACCGAGGTAGCATCCTCTGTAAACCTTCTCCGGCTCTACCCCCGTCACGGCTATCCCAACCCTGTCCCCCGCCTTAGCCTCGCTTCTCTCCTCCCCGGCGGACTGGATCGACCTCACCTTAACCTTCAAGCCTAGTGGCATGACCTCCGCGGCGTCCCCAACCCTAACCACTCCCCTATGCACGGTTCCCGTCAAAACAGTTCCCGCTCCCCTAACGTGGAAGGCGTGGTCAATGGGCATCACGAATGAACCGTTAACGTTTCTCTCTGGAGGCTTTAAAACCTCCAGCAGACGCCGCTTAAGCTCGTCCAACCCCTTTCCCGTAGCGGCGGAAACGTGAACCACGGGCGCCCCTTCAAGAATGGTTCCCTTGAGGATCCTTCTAACAGACTCTTCAACC
>JAHLWX010000016.1 GCA_019057675.1 Candidatus Jordarchaeum sp. LHC_1308 | reverse complement strand
TATATTCATGTATCCCTTCACCTCTCATCACTAAAGGGCGAGTGACAATTGATATCAAGCTTTGTGTTTTTTCAATGTTACCTACAACTTTCCTCCCAAAATTTAAAGAACCTCAAAACTGAGGGGGACGACTTCGGAAAAGGGTAATTTTTCGATGGCATGTGGCTAATTTGAAGTGTCGCGTGACGAAAAATTAAAATCTGGTGGTGACGCAACATTCTTCAAACCTAGAACTTGGTTAGCGGGGTGCGTCGAATTTAGTATCAGGCTTGCTCCGGTGCCTCTACTAGAAAATTTGAGAGTTGATGCTAGAGATGGACGAAGAAGACGATGTTATGCAAGTGCCGTACGAAAGGCGACTTATCAGGCGCCTCAACCTTGCAGAGGCAGTTACGATAGGTGTAGGAGCAAGTATAGGGGCTGGAGTTTTTACGTCGATAAATTTAGCGATGTGGGAGGCCGGTATAGGAAGTATTGTAACTTTTTCCCTCTGTAGCGTTGCCACGCTTCTTATAGGCTACAGTTACGCTAAGCTCTCTTCGGTTTTTCCTGAAAGTGGAGCGAGCTATACTTACATTTCACGAGCATTTAGGCATCCCTTCATTGTTTTCATTTCCGGCTGTACCCTCTGGTTCGCTTATGTTGTTGCTTGTGCAACCTACACGGTGGGATTTGCAAATTACTTTGAGTACATTCTAAATTGGGGAACCGGATGGGTAGTAGACATCCTGCTTGAAGCCAATGGATTACATAGCTCCCTGTACTCCTATTTCCTATTGAGGCTAATGACATCGCCATACACCAGAAAGCTATTGATGATCGTTTTAACGTTTCTCTTTACAGGACTTAACGTCATCGGCGTCTCCGAGACTGGTAAGACCCAAACAGCGATGGTTGCCGGGAAGGTTCTAATACTCCTATTTTTCATCGTGGTCGGTCTCACGGAGATCCTTTCAAGGCCTAGGCTAAGCTTTGCTTCACTTTACCCAGAAATTTTGTTTCATCAGTTCTACACATACTATCTTCCATTGCTGCTTCAGTTTAAAAATCCGCTGTGGGCCGTGTTCTCTGCTGTAGCTACAGTTTTCATTGCCTTTGAAGGATTTGACTTGATACCCACAGCGGGTGAGGAACTCAAAGATCCAAAGGTAACGGGAAAAGCTATTTTCATCACTATAGTGTCGGTCTCGATAATATACATACTCACACTTTTCACTTTACTGTTCCTTATCCCTTGGTACCAGACGGGGGAAAGCGAAGCGCCTCTAGCCGAGGCAATGAGAGAAACGTGGCTTAATGGGTGGGGAGAATCTATACTAGCTATCGGCGGCATCCTTTCAACTGCGTCAGCATTTAACGCCACGCTTTTCGGAGCTTCTAGGTTAATGTATGCCATGGCTAGAGATAAAGTCTTGCCCAAAGTGCTTTCCGATCTCAGCAGGAAGGAGCGCGTACCATATATTAGTCTTCTTCTAGCCTCTTCCGTTTCCTTACTGTTTGCAATGACAGAAGATCTCGAGCTTGTGACGAGCGTGACGAGTGTAGCATTTATGGTTATTTTTCTGCTTGTATGCCTATCGAGTATTCAGCTTAAAGACAAAACCAAGTGCAACACGTTGATACCTTTAGCTGCCGTTACCTTCCTCGCTCTATTCTTAGTCTCAGTAAAACTTTACATTATGGGAGCGTTCGCCCTCTGGATTGGGGTGATAAGTCTAATGTACTTCGTCTTTAGGAGAATGCAAGTAAAACAGGGCAGGAGGATCTCCTAAGGAGAGTGTTTAAAAAGTAGGCGTAGGATAGGGGTATCATATGTGTGAAGCGTGAAGGGTACCTTTTACGGCTTACCCCGACCAATATTATGTCTGCTTTGGTCTCGTCAGCGTAGGCTGCTAGTCCTTCAGCCCCGTTTCTGGCGTAGAGAGTTACAGGTGTGACGAGCGATCCTATGTCCTTTATCTTAACGCCGACGTGTCTTAGGAAGTTTTTCTCTTCTTCCTTGGTCTCCTCCACAACATATGCTAGGTCTATTGGAATAGACGAATGGACTCTTACAGGATAAACAGCAACTACCTCGCCTTTAATCGACAGCCAAGACTTGGATAAAACCATGGCTACACTATAGGCGTTGATGTCCTCGCCTGTATTCGTATGTACAACTAATATCCTGTTTAAGATACGCGGCAGGACTCCAAACACCTTCGGGGTATGAAGAACGAGCATTTTTATTGAGCTTTTCTTGATAAGCTTCTGGGCGACATCTCCTAAGACTCTTATCCCGCTTCCCGAGGAGCATACACAGAGATCGTAGCCCTTTTTCAGTTCGCTAAGCAATTCTTCTACAACACTTCTCTTTCTCTCGCGGTAGGCCACGTGAAATCGTATTTTCAATTCTTTAGCAAAGCTCGAAATCGTTTCTATAAAGCGTTGGTCGACTTTTCTATCTCCGAGAACATGGAAGCCAACCACTTCTCCTCCCATCTCCTCAACTATCTGGAACGCAATGAACGCAACGTTAATTTCATCTCTCCTACTCGTGAAAGGAAATAGAACCCTTAAGGGGGGGGTAATCCACTCCTCCAAAAACCTCTCCTCCAACTAAGCTCAGACTGACGTGATTTAACAATCTACCAGCTCATCCCGTGTAAGCGCCAATTTAGAACTTGGTAGTTCATTTAACTTTAATCTTTCTTACTCAAAGCATTGGGGGGTTGTTCTTCATCTAAAATTAAGGCGAGTTGAGAGGGAAGAAATGCCTTTAACGAGGTGTGTCATACTAGCCTAATTTTTGTCAGAGTTTTCTTGTTTTGCCAAGAGTAGCTTCTTATTCTCTTAGAGCGACCGAATCCACAGGCTGCACATCTTTTCTTGTGTATGTGGTATGCACGCCTTCCACATCTTCTACATCTTATGTGTGTCTTTTTGTTTTTCTTACCCCTGCTTGGAGTTCCTTTCACCATGACAGCAACCTCCTAGTCCGATTGGGACTTAATAGCTGGACTCAGCATTATCACGTTGTCCCCCCTAACAATTACGGTTCCTACCTGTTTAGGCTCAGAGTTCTTATCGGGGATTTCTTCTGCTTCTCCAAGTATGAGGTTCATATGGGCATCGAAGCCCTTAAGTTTTCCTCTTAGTTCTCTACCTCCCTTAAGCTTCACGAGAACCCTAGCGTTTAAGGACCTAGAGAGAAGATCCGTTGGCTTTTGTCCTTGGCTACTCATAAGTTCCCTCTCCCGGACAGGATTTAAATGAAGGAATCCCTCTGAAGTTAAGAGGCAGAGGATCCGTTATTTAAGGATATCGATTCGGCTCCACGTTAACGTGGAGCCCTTGGACTCACAATTACAGGCATCTCAGCAGTTTCTGTAGATTAAATTTTTTGTGGATAATCATCCACCTATGTGAGTTAGCCTATACACGTTATGTTTCCTTCAGGTTGATGGGGGAGGGGGGCAACGTCAGATGTGGGGTGCCTTACCGCTTCTGAGAGCCCAAAAACTCATAAACGACAGAGGAGGGGACAAAAATTCATGATCTCGTACCGGTACTCAAAGCGTGAGACAACCATAATTCCTTTAACTGTTAAAGTAAGATCTCTTTTGAAGTATGCTTGGATGGATGGCAAGCTGAAGGCTTGAATGAATACACGTCTTAAGCGTGAAGAATGCTGCTTCCAAACGGGCAAGTATCCGATGGGTGCTCGAAACGTTTGTGAAGGCCCTGCGTGGTTGTGTTGTTCTTACCGTTGGCGACAAAAGCATCCAAATTAATTTCCACAGAGAGCCAGAGTTTTTAATGGGGGAATAGTCTTTATTATGGATCTCTTTTTCTCTTTTTTGGAGGTGAGTTGCTTGGAGAAGTTTATCCACGAAAAAGGCGAAGCGACTCTGGACGACATATTGAGGAAGGTTAAGTCGAACCCTAGAATTCGCGAGGCTGGGGCTATAGCGTGCTTTATTGGAGTTGTTAGAGGAGCTACTAAGGACGGCTTTCCAGTGGAAATGTTGGAAGTTGAAGCTTATGAGGAAAAGGCTAACGAAACTCTAGCTAGAATCTGCGAGGAGCTTTCTCGGAGGAAGGGAATAGTGGATGTGCAGATACACCATAACGTTGGCTCTTTTAATGTGGGGGAGGAGCTTGTTTACGTTGTCGTCGCTGGAGGGCACCGTGAAGAAGTATTTCCCGTTCTTATAGAAGCAGTGGAGCGGTATAAAAAGGAGGCAGAGTTATGGAAAAAAGAGCATACTTGTAGGGGGACTTATTGGGTAGGTGATGAGGAGAGACAGAAAAAATAATATGACACGTAAAGTTGTAGGGGTGGATGGTTTTGATAGGCGTCATGTCTGACTCGCATGATAACATGGATGCTATAAGGAGGGCTGTGGAGTTCTTCAACAGTAAGGAAGTGGAGCTCGTGATTCATGCAGGAGACATAATTAGTCCTTTCACCATTAGGGCGTTTAAGGAACTGTCGTGCCCCATTAAAGCGGTCACTGGAAACAATGATGGAGACCTACTGTCTCTCAAAAAGTTTTTTGAAGGTAAGGGAGAGATAAGTAGCTTCTTTCTCTCCTTAGAGATGGATGGAGTAAAAGTCGCGGTTAACCACGGACACTACCCCGACATATTAGAAGCATTAATTGTTTCTGGGAAATACGACGTAGTGATCTGTGGACATACGCATGAACGAGTAAACAGGAAAGTGGGTAACACGCTCGTCGTGAATCCCGGTGAAACTTGCGGTTACCTGACAGGAAAGAAAAGTGTCGCCATTGTAAATTTGAGGAGGCTACAGGCAGAGATAATCGAGATTTAGCTTACCGGCCTTCTTTCTCATTCACTTTTCTCATTTTTGCTATGAAGAAGCCAGGAGTTCCGTGTGTGTCAGGAAAGAATCGTTGAACCATTTCAGCGTTTCTGAAGCCCTTAAGCCCTCTATCTCCAAGGTAGAGTGGTTGATTCTCAACTTCGAAGCCAAGCTCGTCGACGCAGAACTCCACGTTTTCCTCGTTTTCCTCTGCAGTTATCGTGCACGTACTATAGACAAGCATACCTCCAAGTTTCAGTATACGTGCAGCAACCTTTAAGAGCTGACGTTGATAGTTTGCCGCAGCCCAGATCATGGAGACGTTTTTCTCCTCGTAAAGTTTAGGTCTTAGCCCTAAGTCAGAGCACGGTGGGTCTATTAGGACCGCGTCTGCCTTCAGGCTAGGATATTCTACGTCAAGGAACAACGAGTTTTTTATTTCCACAATTATGTTTTTCAGCTTCATTCGCATTACGTGATCCTTCAACTTTTGAGCCCGGCTTTTAGACCTGTCAAATGCTAGAACTAAACCTAGCCCTTGCATTAGCTGGGCTATATGCGTCGTTTTTCCTCCGGGTGCTGCGCACATGTCCACGACAAGGTCGCCCGGCTTAGGGTCTAAAACGCGACTGGTTAGTATTGCAGGCAGACTTTGCTCGTATACGTGTCCCTCCTTGTAGATAGGAGTTCCTCTGATGCTCGGAACCTTATAGAGGGACTCAGTCACCTTGACTGCCACCCCTTTTCTTAACGAGTGCATTTCGCCTGCATCCATTAGGGCGACTCCTGAGGCAACATGCTCGCCATGCTTATCAACGACCATTACCTTGTCTCCCTTCCTAACGCCCTTAGCCGTTATAACGCCGGGGGCGTAGAGATCTGCGCCGATCATCACCGATTCGCATGCCAACTTGTCTGCTACAACCTTTTTCTTACATGGTTCAATGCCGAACGGGCCCTCTACTGGTATGCCTATTGCTTCCTCCAGTTGAGGGTGTGGTATCGCCCTTATGCCGAGCTCCTCCAGCTTTCCGATAACTTCATCTCTATCTGTAAGTAATGTGTTAACGCGAAGATAGTAAATTGGTGGCGGAGTCTTAAGGCATCTAAGTATTTTTTCGCACTTCTCTAAGCCGAACGTCTCAAAAAGTAGGGCAACTAAGTCCGGAGGGAAACGAAGGTTTTTTGCTAGTCTTAAAGAGTGCTCGTCAACGGTCAACATGACGCTTCTTCCTCCTAGAACTGGCACGTTTAAGCTCACCACCGCAGACCTCACACGCCTCGCCCATATAGTTTGACGGATAACTCCGCCTGCACGATGTACAATAAAGCTTCCATTTAACGATGTTTCGTATGCCGCCATGCCTTAATGGCTTAAAAGCGAAGCCTGCACTGCAAGTAACGTTTTGTAGGGCATAATCATCAGTAATTATTATAGGCTCGTAGCCTTCAGCGGCAAGATCGAAAGCTAGCGCCACGATGTGCTTATCCACCTTCGAAAGCGTTTTTATATCACCTGTTTTTTCCGCGACCTCTTCAGCTAGCCTTAAGCCTTCATTGCTTGGGACTCTAGCTATAACATCGCCGCTTCTTATCCCGGCTTCTAATAGGGAGCGGGAACGTTGATCTTTAAGTTCTTCTTCAACTGTAACGGGGGTATACTGTTTCTCCTTAACAAGATGGGGGGAATATCCCCCAATGAACGCGGAGGAATCCACCACGTAAACTTTTTCTTTCGATAATTTCGCCTTTTTTAAAAAAGACGTGTCATTCATTTTTTAACACGGTTAATCTTTTTTCTTCCTAGTATGTCCCAGTACTCGACCTCGACGCCTTCAGCGATCTTTGATTTCAGATCCTCTTCTTCAGGAAAAGGTGTCTCGAAAGTTTGATACGTCTCAAGATCCATTATCAGGAGATTGTTCCCCATTACGGAGATAACCTGTCCATTTCTTTTTTCTATGACGGGAACCTCAACTTTGCTGTCCGAGGGGAGAACTATGTCTTTCTTAGCTCCGTCAAAAAGTCCGATGGCGACTATCCGAGTTTTCGTTGATCCATGTTTTCCAACCTTTGAGGTTGCCATGTCTACTATCCTGCAGGGCTCCTCATCTATTACGATGAAGGAGTTCACTTTAAGTTTTGAAACTTCCGTTATTCTTTTACTCAATTTAGGCCACCACCTCTACTCCACTTTTATAGGCGTTGTTTTAAATTTTTTAGGTAAAATAATTTTAAGTATCCCCTGTTTGAATATGGCTTTGGCTTCTTGCGGGAGAACTTTTTCTGGGAGACTTATAAGTTTGTGGTATCTTCGAAAAGTTGTTTCACGCTGTATTGTACCCCACCTTTCAAAACGTACTTCTTTTTTCATTTCCGCGAGAAGCTCTAACATGTCCTCGGTTGCGTTTATATTGATGTCCTCTTTGCTCTCAACGAATGGCAAGTCGGCGGTCACAATGACACTTTCAGGGGTGTTCTCAACGTGAACTAGTGGTTCAATGCAGCAAGTCTCAACATCCCAATCAGGTCTAGAAAACCTCATGGCTTCAAACATGGATTCAACAAACTCATCCATTTCTCTTCTCATTTCCGTGAAGTAGTTCAATATTTTTTCGAAGAATGAGTCGCCCCTTCTCCTCCTCTCATACATTATATCACCTCCCTCCTACGAATACATTGCAGGCAACTCATACTCCTGCGACTTGCCCATTCTCTCCATCTCCAGTATAGTCCTCTTCATCAAATCTTTCATCCTGAGCCTTATCTCCTCAGCTTGCTCCTCAAGGGGTGATACATCTATCTTGATATTGATAACCTTGCTTAGAACTTCTGCAACGGCTGCCGCGGCGCCAGGGTCAGGGTAGTTAGGGTAGCTTTGAGATAGAAGCGTCAAACAGGATAAACCTAACTTTTCACATTCAGCGATTATTCGCGCGTAGGGGCCGACTATCATTCCTTCCTCGAAAAGTTCTATGCCGAAGTCTCTAACAATTTTTCCAACAGTGTTACCTATGGGTATAGCGAAAACCTTGGGTTTCTCAATCGCCATCCTGTTCGGGACGGGGGTTCCACCTATTGGCATAATAAGTGAGGCATTCTTGCTTTTAGCCCAATCGCATACTTCTCGTGCCGTATCGTAAATCGCGATGGGTGGAATAGCGATCTCTGATACGAGCAAAAGCAAGTCGTCTTTCCGATATAATCTGAAGGGGTGATGTGGCTTTCCCTCGTGGAGGATGATGATCGGTGGGAATAAATCTGATTCCACATACCCGACTTCTCTCATGCCCATTGTTTGAACCATGTGGTTCGCTAGTATTACGCCAACCAATCCAATGTCGGGTAAGCCTATTACGATCTTTGGATTTTTAACTTCTACGTCGCCCGTTTCAACGATGCCAACAAATTTTCTCTCCAATTTTTACTCCCTCCTAAACCCTGTATAAAGAATGATTTAAAAGACGCATTAATAAGAATTTTCAGTCCACGAATGCTAGAACGCCTCATTTTTCCTCGAGTTTGGAAAGTATCACCTTGTTGGTGATTTCTGGGTCGGCGCGGCCGCGGGTTTTTCTCATTACCTGCCCCACTAAGAAGTTAACTGCTTTTCGGTCTCTCTTAGCGTCTGCAACCGCCCCCTCAAACTCGTGGAAGACCTCGTCTACAATTTTCGCGATCATTTTTTCGTCACTTATCTTTAGCAATCCTTCATCTTCTACCACCTTTCGTGGAGATCTTCCTGTCCTAATAGCTTCTCTTAGAACCCTCTTCGCTATCTTTCCACTTATCAACTCCTCATCAATCATCTTGAGTAGGTCTATGAATTGCTCGGCTGTGATGGACATTTCCGCCACGTCTATCCCTGTCTCGTTTATGTTTCTCAGTAGGTCGCTCATGATCCAGTTGGCGACTTTTTTGGGGTTAGGGTAGAGTTTGCAGCACTCCTCGAAAAAGTCGGCTATTTTCTTGTTGCTGGTCAAGACTGTCGCATCGTACTCAGGTATTCCGTAGTCTGAGGTGAAGCGTTCCCTTCGGTCATCTGGCAACTCGGGCATTTTGGATGCTACTTCGCTAATCCATTCCTCGGAGATTTTTACGGGAACTAGGTCGGGTTCAGGGAAGTATCTGTAGTCGCTTTCCGTTTCTTTAACTCTTAAGGAGACGGTTATTTGTCTGTCTTCATCCCAGTGGCGAGTTTCCTGTTTTGCGGCGCCGCCCCGCCTTAACAGTTGTTTTTGCCGAATTATCTCGTATTGGAGCGCACGGCGAACATCTCTGAAAGATGAAATATTTTTTATTTCTACTCTGGCCCCTCCCTTTATAGAGATGTTAGCATCGCATCTCATAGATCCCTGCATGTTCTCGCTTGAAACCCCCAGGTGCTCAACTATTGACCTTAGCTTCTGAAGGAAAAAGTATGCCTCCTCGGGCGTTTCCATGTCGGGTTCGGTCACTATTTCAAGGAGGGCTACTCCAGCCCTGTTGAAGTCGACCAACGTGTAGGAAGAGGTCGTTATGGTGCCCGGATAGGTTAAACGCGCCGGGTCTTCTTCCAACTGTATGCGTCTTATTCTAACCTTTTTCTTTTCTCCATTGACAGCGAACTCAACCCACCCACCGGTAGAGAGGGGGACGCCGCCGGCCTTGTCATACTGGGAAATCTGGAAGTTTTTTGGGAGGTCTACGTAGAAGTAGTTCTTTCTGAAAAAGATCATTTGACGTGAGATTGAAGAATTAAGAGCTAAAGCAACCATCATAGCATGTTCTACTGCTTTCCTGTTTAGGACAGGCAAAGTGCCCGGATGACCTAAGCATATAGGGCAGGTGAGCGTATTGGGGGGCATCCCCCTATAATTTGCGGAGCAGCCGCAAAATAACTTGGTTTTAAGGGCGGTGAGCTGAACGTGTACTTCTAACCCTATTTTCACGTCCAAACCTTCGTCTCTTCCTGTGGCCATTATCTCATCCCCTAAATTTCCGGCTTTTTAAGGTTAAACTTAGTGTGTTCTTGGAAGGCGTACGCCACCTTGAGAACCATTTCTTCATCGAAAAATCCGCCGATTACTTGAAGACCAACTGGAAGCCCGTCCACGAAGCCGCAGGGTACGGAAATCGATGGAACCCCTGCGAGGTTTACCGGAACCGTGTCAATATCCATCATGTACATGGCTAGGGGATCGTCTATTACTTCTCCTATTTTAAATGGAAGGATTGGCATTGTCGGCGCAACAAGCACGTCGAACTTTGACAGAGCCTTCTCGAACTCTCTCTTTATCAGCGTTCTAACCTTTAACGCCTTTAGATAATACCTGTCATAGTATCCTGCCGAAAGGGCGAATGTTCCTAAGAGCACCCTGCGCTTCACTTCCCCTCCAAATCCCTCACCACGAGTAGTGGAAAAAACCTCGTTCCAGTCTCCCTCACATTTTGCCGTGAAGCCATATCTTAAACCGTCGAACCGCGCCAAGTTAGAGCTGGCTTCCGACATCGCTATAAGGTAATAAGTGGGGACGGCGTACTCCAAGTAGGAAATACTCGCCCCATCACATGTGGCTCCCAGATCCTCCAATATGCCGACAGCGTTTAAAACCGACTTTTCAACCCGTTCATCTAAGCCTACAGCAAAGAACTCCTTTAGGACCCCGACTTTGACGCCTTTAATTTCATCGTTTAAAGCTTTCGTGTAGTCACATGGACGCCGTGGAACAGACGTGCCGTCTCTAGGATCATGGCCCGCGATGACAGTGAAAAGCATAGCGCAGTCCAACACGTCCTTAGCCATGGGACCTATTTGCTCTAAACTGTTCGCATAGGAAACTAGGCCGTACCTGCTTACGAGTCCATATGTCGGCTTTAATCCTACAACTGAACAGAAGCTTGCGGGGCACCTGACAGAGCCGCCAGTATCGCTTCCCAGAGCAAGTATGGTTTCATCGGAAGCCAATGCCGCGGCACTCCCACCGGAGGAACCGCCGGGAACCCTTGTAATGTCCCATGGATTACGTGTACAACCGAAAAAGCTGGTTTCGGTGGAGTTTCCCATGGCAAACTCGTCCATGTTCGTCTTTCCGATTATTATTCCACCTGCAGCTTCTATTTTCTCTATCACCGTTGCATTGTAAGGGGGAATGTAGTTGCTAAGCATTTTCGAGCCGCACGTTGTGAGCTTTCCACGAGTGCATATATTGTCTTTAACAGCCACGGGGATTCCTGCGAGAAGCCCTACGCTTTCCCCCCTTCTAATTTTCTCGTCGATTTCCCTCGCCTTATCTAGAGCAGACTCGTTGAAAGTGGATATGAAGGCGTTTATTTTACCCTCCACTTCACTTATACGTCTGAAAACATGCTCAACTACTTCCTCAGCTGTAACAGTCTGTGCCTTAATCATCTCGACGAGCTCATGGCATGTTAAACTGTTAAGATGCAATTCTATACACCCTTCTTTAGAGTATTCTCGGAGCTTTAACGAAGCCGTCTTCACTTTCACGTGCACTTTTCAGAACTACTTCTTGAGGGAGAGATTCCTTCTCCTCGTCGTCGCGGAAAACGTTGTGGAGTTCCACCACGTGGAACGTCGGCTCCACGTTGGACGTGTCGACATTACTTATCATGTTAAAGTACTCGAGTATTTTACTTAGCTGACGTGCAAACTTTTCTTTTTCCTCCTCTGAAAGTTTTATTCTAGCCAACCATGCAACGTGCTCCACGACTTCCTTTGTGATCATTTTTCCACGCTCCTTTTCTCCATTAACTCAGCCTTTTTAATTAAGAATTGCCCTCGGGAACCATCCCAGCACGTTTCTGACTCGATAATCACAATTCTACTCTTAAAGAATGGAGCGTCCAAGACTACCGTCTCATATTCTCCTCCTTCGCCCGCAATACTGATCCCATACCTTTTCTTAAGAAGGATTAGGTCAGCGATTACACTATGATCTAACTTCCTTCCAAGCCAATTACGCGTGAAGCCCAAAGCATAAACCCCAGAAAACTTCACGTCAAACCCAGAGTTTACAAGGTTTAGGAGCAATAAGGTTTCGTTTGCATGCCAGAGCGGCGTCAAGCTCTCTAACCCTAACTTTGCACAGACTTCACTTATGCGATTTTTCTGATACACACTTGAAATAACCCCCGAAACCACTACGTCGACATCGATTTTTTCAAGCAGTTTCTCAAGTTCCAGCACTTCTTCCTCCTTCAGCCCATATGAGGGAAAAGAAATGTAGGGAAGACGAGCAGCTTTTGCCTGCAACTCTGTTAGTTTAACATTTGGCACGTGGAACATGTAACTGTCTTCCCTATACGGGATTATAGACACAAGCGCTTCAATTTTTAGTCGGCGGTTAATTGCCCACAGCAAAGCCAAACTCGAATCCTTTCCACCGCTGAAAAGCACGACTGCCTTCAAGCTGGACACCGACAACTGCACGTCACCTTTAAAAAATCAAAATGAGTTTAAATATGTGTCCGCATAAATTATTCAACTTTGGGAGAACGTAAAGTTTATTTAACGATTATACAGTCTCCTCTCTAAGGCTGAAAAGGTGTGAACCTTGTCGACTGCAAGCTACAGGCATATAGTTAGAATTGCAGGAACGGACATAGATGGAAGTAACAGGTTAGAGCACGCGCTCACTAAAATAAAGGGAGTAGGTGCACGGATGGCGCGCGCCGTTCTGATAGCTTTAAACATGGATCCCGATAAGAGGCTGGGATTCCTAACAGAGGTAGAAGTTAAAAAAATAGAGGAAACACTGATGAACCCTGATTCCGTTAATATTCCTTCATGGATGGTTAATCGCCGTAAAGATCTAGACACAGGTAAGGATCTTCACCTTATTGGTTCTAATTTGCTGTTAGTTGTTAAGAATGACATAGAACTTATGAAGAAGATTAGGTGCTGGAAGGGTGTGCGTCACGCTCTTGGATTAAAAGTTCGAGGACAAAGAACGAAGACTACCGGCCGTAAAGGACGAACTGTAGGCGTCCATAAGAAAAAGAAGTGAAGAGGGTGCTTCTAATATGGGCGACATAAAAAGGTCGAAAAAGAAGTATGTTACTCCGCGTAAGCTTTGGGATAAGGAGCGCCTTCACAAGGAGACAATTTTAGTAGGTAAGTATGGACTGAGAAATAAGCGGGAACTGTGGAGAGTTCAAGCTCTCCTTCGTAGTTTTAGGGAAAAAGCTCGAAAAGCGATGGCGTTGCCGCGAGAAGAAATGGAGAAGCGGAAGAAAGAAATCACCAATAAGCTTTATAAGTGGGGCATACTGCCTCCTGATGCAACGCTGGACGACGTCTTGGCTTTAACTGTTGAAAGTTTCCTTGAAAGACGACTGCAAACACTCGTAGCAGCGAAGGGGCTTGCCAAGTCCGTCCATCAAGCTAGGCAACTTATAAAGCACGGACATATAGCGATAGCTGGAAGAAGAGTGACGTGCCCAGGTTACATCGTGGATAGGGCGAGCGAGGGTATGATTGACTATGCCCCTACATCGCCCCTCAAGAATACCGATCACCCTATGCGTAAGGCACTGGCGGGAACGTGAGTAAAGAGAAGATAAGATGGTGAAAATATGAGTAGTGGAAAGGCTGAAGAGAAAAAAAAGGCGAAATGGGGTATTGCTCACATCTACAGTTCATTTAACGACACTATAATCACAATAACTGATCTCACAGGAGCTGAGACTATAGCGAGATATAGTGGAGGAATGATCGTTAAAGCGGACCGAGAAGAATCTTCACCCTACGCCGCAATGCAAGCAGCTTTCAGGGCCGCTAGAGAAGCCATGGAAAAAGGTATCGTTGGGATTAACATCAAGGTGAGAGCGCCTGGTGGTCACGGACCAAAGACCCCTGGACCAGGGGCGCAAGCAGCGATTAGAGCACTGGCTAGAGCAGGGCTAAGAATAGGAAGAATAGAGGATGTAACACCTATTCCACATGACGGAACCCGGCCACCCGGCGGGAGAAGAGGACGCAGAGTTTAACTCTCCCTTTTTGGTGGTGATTTTTTGAATGTCAAGATAATTAAGTTAGAGGGAAACGAGCTTCGCTTTGTTTTAGAGGGGGTGGATGTTTCCATAGCTAATGCACTCCGCAGAGTGATGCTAGCAGAGGTTCCGTCAATGGCCATTGACGAAGTGATAATAATCGAAAATACTTCCCCTGTCTTCGATGAAATGCTGGCGCATAGGCTGGGACTTATCCCGCTCGTAACAGACCTTGAAAGCTATGTTTTGCCCGAGGAGTGTGAATGTAGGGGGGAGGGGTGCATCAAGTGCACTTTGACGCTTACCTTGGAAAAAAATGCAGAGGAAGAGGGAGTTATCGTTTATTCAAGCGATCTACAGTCTCAGGACCCTGTTGTTCGTCCGGTCAGCGGCAATATACCTATTGCGAAGATGGCTAGGGGTCAGAGGATAGTTTTGGAGGCGCACGCTAGATTGGGGAAGGGCAAGGTTCATGCCAAATGGCAGCCGGTTTCAACGTGCGCATACAAGTACATGCCGATTCTGGAGATCAAAGAAGAAAAGTGTATTAGGTGTGGTGATTGCGTGTCTTTTTGCCCTAAGGGAGTTCTAGCGGTCGAGGGGGAAAGATTGGTCGTAAAGAACATTCTTGACTGCTCACTATGTAAATCTTGTGAAGAAGTTTGCCGCTTCGACGCTGTGAAAGTGTCTTGGGACGACAAGTCTTTCATTTTTAACATTGAATCTACAGGAGCGCTTCCCCCAAGCGAAATAGTTCGTGTAGCAATCAATATACTTTTAAAGAAGCTCTCTGATTTAGCGGAAGGCGTGCCTATAGCAGTTAGGGAGGAAGCACATTGAAGGTTACTGGGCCAACAGATCCCAATGTTAGAAGATTAATAGTTGCCCTCGAAAAAATGGCAAAGGCCGAGAGGGCACGGATCTGGAAGGATATATCTGAAAGGCTGAGAAGGAGTAGAAGATGTAGAGTTGCAGTTAATCTTTCGAGGATAAACAGACACACTAAAGATGGAGACATTGTAGTTGTCCCTGGTAAAGTGCTCGGATCAGGGGTTCTTAACCACAAGCTCTGCATAGCGGCTCTTTCATTTTCTGAGGCAGCTATAGAGAAAACAAGGAACGCTGGAGGAGAATGTATATCGATTAATGAGCTCATGAAAAGGAACCCTAAAGGTAGCAATGTTAAAATAATTACATGAAGGTGAGAGACGTGGAGGACTCGATCGTTATTGATGCGACCGACCTAGTTCTCGGCAGGATGGCTAGCGTTGTAGCGAAGCACCTTCTTAACGGGGAACGTGTCACAGTAATAAACGCTGAGAAGGCTGTAGTGACGGGAAATCCGAGATTCATCATAGAAAGATACAAGAAATTCCTCAGGATAAGGACGCTTACCGCTCCATGGAAAGGACCAATACACCATAGAAGACCCGACATGCTAGTTAGACGGACAATCAGAGGAATGCTGCCGTGGAAGAAGACGCGAGGAAAAGAAGCATATAAGCGTTTGAGGGTATACATAGGCACCCCCGAATTTCTTTCAGGAGTTAACGCGCAGACGATACCGGATGCGCATGTAAGCGATAAGGTTGAGGCCAAGTTTATCCGTATTGGGGACATTTCTCGTGAGTTAGGTTGGGGCATGCGGAGGTAATGGCCGTGAGCAAAGTAAGAAAGGCTCAAGCCAAAATTGTTGTTACAAGCGGTAAGAGAAAAACAGCGATAGCTAGGGCCATTGTGAGGCCAGGAAAAGGAAGAGTCAGAATAAATAATATTCCACTGCCACTAATCAAGCCGGACGTTGTCCGGCTGAAGATCTCCGAGCCACTTGTACTGGCGCGTGAAGTAGCTGAAGCAGTTGATATAGATGTTGATGTAAAAGGCGGCGGTTTTATGGGGCAGGCGGAGGCTGCACGGACAGCCATCGCTAGGGGCCTCCTTGAATATTCTGATAACCCTCAACTCAGGGAGCTAATGATGGATTACGACGCGAAGATTTTCGTTTCTGACCCGCGAAGAAAGGAGCCCAAAAAGTTTGGAGGACGTGGAGCTAGAGCTAGGAGACAGAAAAGTTATAGGTGAAACCATATTATGTTCATTGGAGGTTCCAAAGTTTGATGATACCTATTAGGTGTTTTACATGTGGTGCACTTATCGCAGATAAATGGGAGGAGTACGCTAGGAGAGTGCGTCAAGGAGAAGAGCCTAAGTCCATCCTTGACAGCATGAATCTAAAGAGGTATTGTTGTAGACGAATGATCCTGAGCCACACCGACCTGATAGACGAAATACTTCCATTCTCGCAAAAAATAAGAAAGAAGGAGGAGGAATACCTTTAGAGGTGCTTCGAGATGAGCGAAGTTGAACTTCTAATACAGCTCGACAAGTATCTCGCAGCGGGAATTCACATAGGAACACAGGTTAAAACACAATCGATGCTTCCATTTATATATAGGGTTCGCTCAGATGGACTCTATGTTCTGGATGTGAGAAAGACCGATGAAAGAATCAGGATAGCGGCACGGTTCCTTTCCCGCTTCGAACCGTCAAAAGTACTCGTTGTTTCAACTAGAACCTATGGGCAGAAGCCAGCTAAAAAGTTTGCAGAGGTGACTAGGGCAAGAGCGGTAACAGGCCGCTTCATACCGGGAACGCTCACAAACCCCAGCCTTCCAAACTATATGGATATAGACGTCGTGCTCGTCACAGATCCCAGAACAGATATTCAAGCGCTAATAGAGGCGGAGAAGGCAGGTATACCAACAATAGCTTTCTGCGACACAGATAATTCAACGTCGAAAGTTGATTTGTGCATACCTACAAACAACAAGGGGAGAAGAGCTCTTTCCCTAATCTACTGGTTGCTGGCAAGGCAGGTTTTGAGGGAAAGAGGCGAGCTAACGGAAGGAAGTGAGCTAACAGTACCTGTTGAGGAATTTGAGGCAAAGGTTAAGATTCAGTAACATGGTGATCCTTATGGTTGTCGCGTCGGCGCCTGGTAAAGTGATATTATTTCGGTGAGCACGCCGTTGTTTATGGAGAGCCAGCTGTCGTAGTCGCTGTCGATAAGAGAGCCTTCGCAGAAGCATTACCGCATTCAGGCAACATAGTTCGTGTTTCATCTCGCGAATATCAATCGCAAGTTGAATTCGCACTTGATAAAGAGCCTGCACAAATTGGAAATTTCAAGCCGATCTGGACGATTACTTCCCGCCTCAAAGAGGAGTATGGGCTGAGCCATGGTTTTGAATTGAAGATCTGGTCGGAGATTCCTCCTGGAGCTGGAATGGGATCATCTGCTGCTGTGGCTGTAGCGGCAACTGTAGCTATAAGTTCGTTGCAGGGGATAATCCTCTCAAAGAAGGAGATTTACGATATTTCCTTTGAAGCTGAGAGAGACGTGCATAGGACGCCGTCCGGCGTCGATAACGCTATAGCTACGCATGGGTCTGCCATCGTTTTTAGGCGTGGACAGGTAAAGAGGATTAAGCTGAGCAGCGATATCCCCCTTGTGGTAGGAGATACGGGAGTCAGACGGAACACTGGAGAGTGGGTTGCAAGGGTACGTGAGAGAAAAGAGAGATTTAAAGAAATGGTGGATCCAATAATAAGGAGTATAGGCAAGATTTCGATGAGGGGGGCGCAATTATTAAGGAGAGGATCTCTTAGAGACTTGGGAGAGCTGATGGACATTAATCAGGGTCTTCTAGATGCTTTAGGGGTATCAACGCAGGCTTTAAGCAACCTGATATTTGCGGCTAGAGGAGTTGGGGCGTATGGAGCCAAACTAACGGGTGCTGGGGGAGGAGGATGCATGGTCGCATTGACGTCGAGGGATAAAGGTAGCGCTGTTGCCGACGCGATAAAAAGTGCAGGTGGGACGCCTATAATAACTGGGATCTCTATGGAGGGGGTTAGGATCGAGTCGGACGTTTAAAAAGAACGGTAGCGATGAGGTGACCATGCTGAAGCCTATTATACTGAAGATCGGCGGAAGCGTGGTGACAGATAAGAGCAAACCCTTCTCAATAAGAAGAAAGATTATAAGGCGTATTTCTGAAGAGGTGGCCACCGCCATCAAGTCCGGATGCCCACCACTAGTCATCGTTCATGGTGGAGGCTCCTTCGGCCACCCTGTAGCTCAAAGGTACGGTATCCACCAAGGATTCAGGGAAAAAGCTCAGCTCATAGGGTTCGTGGAGACTGTTCAGGCAATGCGAAGGCTTAGCGACGTGATTATAGAGAACCTTCAAGCATCAGGCGTTTCAGCTTTACCTTTGCAGCCATCGGCAATCACTCTGCAGAAAGGAGGAAGAATTTCTACAATGTTTTCTGGAATCATTGAAAAAGCATTGGCGATGGGAGTCACCCCGGTTTTGTGGGGTGACGCTGTTCTTGATGAGGAGAAAGGGTTCTCCATACTTTCAGGCGACCAAATAGTTTCACGCCTGTCAGCGCTCTTATCTCCATCGAAAATAGTGTTCGGTACGGACGTTGATGGCATATGCCCCTCAGACCCAAAGAAGACAGGGGCGAAACCGTTTGGGGAGCTGACGCGCGACGAGCTTGAAAGGATAACTATGCAGTCTAGTGGTTCAAATGGAGTGGATGTTACAGGCGGGATGAGGGGGAAGCTGCAGGAGATCATCGCGATAACATCCGTGGGAATTGAGGTAGTTGTGATGAACGCGTTGAAAGCAGGAAACGTTTTACGGGCGCTTTTAGGTGGAAAAGTTGGAACACTTGTAAAACCATAACGGGATGTGATAATGTTTGGATCACCCTACTAAGACCAAGGAGAGAAAGATGGAGCACATAGAAATTTGTCTTAGGAAAAATGTCCAATTTCTCAAATCTGCGGGATTTGAAGATGTTGAATTTGTTCACTGTGCAATTCCCGACATCAACTTTGATGAAGTAACCTTGGAGATAAACCTCTTCGGTAAAAGATTGAAGGCACCAATAATAATTGCAGCCATGACAGGAGGAACACGTAAGGGAGGAGAAATTAACGCCTTCTTAGCCTCGCTCGCTGAGGAGTTTGAAATAGGGATAGGCGTCGGGTCGCAAAGGGCCGCCATAGAGGATGCAAGTATGCGGGAGACCTTCTCTGTGGTGAGGAAAAAGGCGCCGACAACTCTCAAGATCGCTAACATAGGTGCCCCACAACTGGTTAAAGGCTATGGTGTAAAGGAACTTGAAGAAATAGTTTCTATGGTAGAAGCCGACATTTTAGCAGTACACCTAAACTCACTACAGGAAGCTATCCAGCCTGAGGGGGAAACGACTTTTCGAGGAGTTCTAAATCGTTTAAAACAGATCACTGAGGCGATTGACGTGCCAGTAATGGTTAAGGAGACTGGCTGCGGAGTAGCGTTGGAGGAGGCAATCCTTCTCGAGGAAGCGGGCGTGAAGGCGATAGACGTTGGCGGTGCAGGTGGAACCAGCTGGTCTGCTGTGGAGCACTTCAGAAGGAGAAGCAAGGATCAGTTGGGGAAAACATTTTGGGATTGGGGAATACCGACGGTTGCCTCCACGGTTGAGGTTGCTTCAGCCACAAGCCTTAAAGTCGTAGCAACTGGTGGCGTGAGGAGCGGCGTCCACGTTGCGAAGGCCATTGCGGTCGGTGCTAATGCGGCAGGAATCGCCCACCCATTCCTCGAACCCGCCTATAGAGGAGACTACCAGAAAGGGCGTAGTTTAACGGAGAAACTTGTTAGAGAATTGAAGGTGACAATGTTTCTAACTGGGTCTAGGAATGTTGACGACCTCAAGCGGACACGAGTAATAATAACTGGGAGGACAGCTGAGTGGTTAAGGCTACGCGGCGTGGACGTAGCGCTCTTCGCTAGAGGCGAGAGGCCTTACCCTAAAGGTCTTAACAAACCAAAAGCTTCATAAGGGAATGAAGGCTTTTTCATCCTAAACCCTTATGAGGGCTGAGCCTGAAGGAGGGATGACTCGTTGTCGAAGCCACACGTAAGGTTTAAAACGCCAAGCGAGATAGTGTCCAAGGCCCTTGAATGTCTTGAAATAGCCCGCGACACGGGAAAAATAAGAAGAGGAACGAACGAAACGACGAAAGCTGTTGAAAGAGGCATAGCGAAACTGGTGTTCATAGCGGAGAACGTCGACCCGCCAGAAGTCATAATGCACCTTCCGTTGCTATGTGAAGAAAAAGAGATCCCATACGTGTATGTCCCAAGCAAAGAGGACTTAGGATCAGCGGCTGGAATAGACAGGCCAGCAGCTGCAGCATGCATCATAGAACCAGGACAAGCTGAACAGTTAGTGAAGGATATAGCTGGGAAGATAGCTGAAATCAAAAAATAAACGGGTTTCTGGGGGCTACCAGTGATTTATAGCAATTTAGATACGTATACTCCATCTTTCTTGTAACCATGCCTGTAGTAGTACTCTTTTACTCCTAAGCCTGAAAGTACGAGAATTTTCTTTGCGTCGCACTCTTCCTTGGCAATTCTTTCAGCGTCTGCTAGGAGGCGTTCGCCATACCCTTTATGTTGCCAAGCATCTTCGAGTTGCTCGCCTAAAGGCACCAGTGGACCGTACACGCGAAGCTCCCTAATTATTACTGAGCATCGCTTTGAGACTTCTGGCCTATGAGCTTTCTCTGAGGGAACTCTCATCCTGATGAAACCTACAAGGGCACGCTGATCCTCGGTCTCATATGAAATGAAGTATTCTTCTCCTTCGGAAGCATTGTACCTTTCAACGTAGAGTTTTATTTCGTCGGGCGATGGGGGGGCGCCGCCTTTCTGAACGTAGCGCCCTATTTCTCTGCAACGTATACATCGGCAGCGAGAGCCTTCAGATTTAAGTTTTTGCAGAACCAGCTCTCTGAGATTGCTTCTCTTAACCCCTGAAACTATCAGCCTGGCAGGTATATCCCTTTGCACCCGCTGAATTCTAACCCAGTAGGGGATCATCTTCTTTGCTTGAGCGATTATTTCGACGACCTTTTCTAGCGGGTAGGGTTCATACTCACCTTTCTTATACATGTCGTAAAGTTTTGTTCCTTCTAAGACGAGGCAAGGGTATATTTTTAGGCTATCGGGTTTGAACCGGGGGTCATAAAAAATGGTTCTGAAGGCTTCGACGTCGCGCTCAGGCGTTGACCCCGGTAGGTTTGGCATGATGTGTGCTGTAACCTTTAGCCCTGCATCTTTCGCAATCCTGAAAGCATCAACCACGTCGCCTACGCTGTGCCCTCTTTGAATCAAAGAGTATATTTCGTCATAAATGGTTTGAACACCGAGCTCGACTTTCGTCGCTCCCAGTTGCAACATCTTATCCACGTGATGCTCTCTGCAGTAATCGGGTCTAGTTTCTATAGTTATTCCTACGTTTCTTATCTTGGACTTCTCCGCAAGCTCCTTCGCTTCATCCAAACTAGATGATGTAACGTCAATAATAGCGTCCAAGCATCGCTTTACGAAGAATTCTTGAAAGTCCTCGGGGAGTGCAAGGAAGGTGCCTCCCATAATTACAAGTTTAACCTTTCCTCCTTCAACTCTGTGACCCATTCTCTTAAACTGCTCTAGGCGCGATTTGACCTGCAGAAATGGGTCATAATTGTTTTCTATAGCGCGCAGAGTTGCTGGCTCATGCCCAGTATAAGACTTAGGAGAGGAAACGCCACCGGGGCAATAAATGCATTTCCCGGGGCAGGAGGAGGGGGGAGCCATTACGGCGACGACGAGTATGCCCGATAAGCTCCTACTGCTTTTTTTGCATAAAACATGGATGAGTTTTTCCCTTTCACCGGGGGAAGCGTAGCTCATGATTTTCACGTTGCTAGGAACAACCTTTAACCCATAACGGGTACACGCAAGCCGTTTAGCTTCATCAATCTTTTTGCCTTCAAGTAACAACTTAATAACTTCTCTACAGGCTTCTTTCTCTATGTCGGCTTCCCGCTCCACAGTAATCATTCTGATCCACCTTTTTTCTAAGATTCCCACTTATGGAGGAAGATAAAAAGATTTTTAGAAGATTAATGAAACGTGAGAGGAGAGGGAGTGAACTGGTTCACGATGGTGAGGTGAGCTTGTTGAAAGGTGAAGATAAAGAAATTTACTGGAAGGCTATAGGGTTTAAGGCTGGCTTAGAAATACATCAGGAATTGCTTACGAGTCGCAAGCTTTTCTGTCGCTGTCCTCCTAATCTCAGAAACGACCCGCCGCACTTTACTATTAAGAGATTTTTCCGCCCGGTTCTCGGGGAGATGGGGGAATTTGACCCCGCCATGCTGGCGGAGTACGAGAAAGGAAAGACGGTTATCTATGAGGGTTACTATGATACCACGTGTACATACGAGATAGACGAAACGTACATGTAGATGTAGCTACATGTACGCGTCAAACTCCGCCATTCGAAATATCGGAGGAAGCCCTTGAGATAGGACTGGAACTGGCGTTACTTCTCAAAGCCAAAGTTGTTGATGAACTTCATGTTTGCCGTAAGAATTACCTTGATGGCTCTGTTCCCTGTGGCTTCCAACGAACGTTGATTGTGGGGTTAAATGGCAGTATACAAGTAAACGGAAAGGAGATCCCGATAGAGACTATCTGTATAGAGGAAGATGCTGCACGTAAGGTAAGAGAGGAAGGAAGCACTGTTTATTATAGGATTGACAGGCTTGGCATACCGCTAGTGGAGATAGTTACGGCTCCTTGCATAGAGACGCCTGAAGAGCTTATGGAGGCAGCTTTTAGGATAGGGCTTCTACTTAGGAGCACGGGGAAGGTGAGGCGGGGCATTGGAACCATAAGACAGGACGTAAATATCAGCGTGGATGGCGGGGCGCGAGTTGAAATTAAGGGTGTACAGAAGCTGGAGTGGCTTCCGAAGCTTGCTAGAAATGAGGTTATACGGCAGCTTTCCCTTATCAGGATAAGGGATGAGCTCGCACACAGGGAAATTAGGGAGGAGGATTTAAAGCTGGAAATTAAGGATGTGACGGAAGTCTTCAGGAAAACGCGTAGTAAGATACTAAAGCAGAGAGGAGATGAAAGAGTTTTGGCGGTTCGCCTTCCGAAGTTTTCAGGCATACTTGGAGTTGAAGTTCAGCCGGGCAAGCGTTTCGGTAAGGAGATCGCTGAGAAAGTGCGTGCAGTTACTGGTTTGGCAGGCATAATTCATTCCGACGAGAACCTTGAGGAGTATGGTATAAACGCTGAAGAAATAAGCGATCTGTGTCGAGTTCTGATGGTTAACGATGAAGATGCTTTCGTGATCGTAAAAGCACCCAGGGACATTGGGGAAAAAGCCCTGGAAATCGTGGTTGAGAGGGCACGTCAGTCTTTGAAGGGGGTGCCAAGCGAAACTAGGCGAGCCTTGGAGGATGGGAACAGCGAGTTTCTCAGGGAGCTTCATGGAGGAGCACGCCTTTACCCCGACACGGATACACCTCCCATAAGGCTTGACCCAGAATTAAGGAATAGAGTTGCGGGGAGGCTACCTGAATACCCATGGAACCTTAAAGATAAGCTTGTTAAAAGATATGGCATAAGTGAAGAGTTCGCTGAGAGGCTTATCCTTGAAGGTAAGGTTTTCCTCTTTAAAGAGGTTGTCGATGAGTATGGCGTTGACCCGGTACTGGTTGCTTCCATTCTTCTGCAAACCCTTAAAGCCTTAGTAAGGGAGGGAGTGAACGTGGAGGATGTTGGAGAAGATGAACTTAAAGAAGTTTTTAGGTATATTTCAGAGGGCAGAATAGCTAAGGAGGCCGTGGAGTCATTGATCACTAAGCTCGCGGAGAAGCACGTCAACATAGAGGAGGCCCTGAAAGAGCTAGATCTAAAACCTCTCTCCGAGAAGGAGCTTGAGGAACTAGTGGATGAAGTTGTAAATGAAAATGTGGATATTATTAAGGAGAGAGGTGAAAGGGCCTTCAGCCCGCTAATGGGAATGGTCATGAAGCAGGTGAGAGGAAGAATAGATGGAAGCAAGGTGGCTGACATCCTTAAGAAGAAAATCAGAGAGGTGTCTGGTGGATGAGTGGTGATGATAATTTAAGAGGCTACCGCGGGTTTACGAGAAAGAAATTGGAGGAAGCGGGAGTAAAAATCTGGAGTGTTGTGAGAGTAATTAACCCTGATGCCACCTATGAAGGGATTCTTCTTCCTAGAAGCGAGCTCGGAGACGAAAACCACGTCGTATTAAAGCTTAAGACAGGATATAACATAGGTGTGAGGATTAAGGAGGAAACAGTCATCAAGGAAATTGGATATAGTCCGGGGCATTACGCTTTACCTGAAAAGAAGGTTGAGTTTAAACCAGGAATGCCTCTTGTAACCCTAATAGGAACAGGTGGTACTGTTGCCAGTAGGCTAGACTACAGGACTGGGGCAGTTATACCCGCTTTCACACCCCAAGAGCTTTTCAGTGCTGTTCCGGAGCTTGAGGATATATGCAATCTCGAGACAGTCTCTCTCTTCGAAATTTTCTCTGAAGACATGAAGCCAGAGTGCTGGGTGCAGATAGCTGAAAGAGTGGCAAAGGAGATCAACAAGGGAGCCGACGGCGTAATAGTTGCTCATGGAACAGACACGATGCACTTTACTTCAGCAGCCTTATCGTTTATGCTTAAAGACCTTTCAGTTCCCGTAGTTCTGGTTGGCAGCCAGAGAAGCAGCGATAGGCCTTCAAGCGACGCAGCAATAAACCTAATCTCGTCCGCTATTGTAGCCTCGAGAAGCGATATAGCCGAAGTCGTCGTGTGCATGCATGGAAGTAGCAACGACGACTACAATTTGATCCACAGGGGGACAAGGGTTAGAAAAATGCATACGAGCAGGAGGGATGCCTTCAGAACGCTTGGAGACATACCTCTAGGTCTCGTCGCTAATGGAACAATACGAATGTTAAGGGATGACTACAGGCGTAGAAGCGGCCACAGAAATGTGACCGTGGATCATAAAATAGACCCGAGAGTGGTTTTACTTTACACTTATCCGGGGATGCAACCTGACCTAATAGAGCACGTTGTGGAAGCAGGTTACCACGGAATAGTCCTTGCAGGTACGGGACTAGGGCATTGCCCAAAAACGATAATACCGCAAATTGAAGGAGCAATAAAGGAAGGGGTTGCTGTCGCCATGACCTCACAATGCCTTTACGGGTTCGTGGGAATGAACGTTTACGAAAGAGGAAGGGACTTGCTTAAAATAGGCGTTATACCGTGCGGTAATATGCTGCCAGAGACAGCGTACGTCAAATTAATCTATGTTCTAGGACACACTAAGGATGCTAATGAAGTAAGAGAGATGATGACGAGCAACATGTGTGGAGAGATAACAAGTAGAGAGCTCTATAACGCATACACGATTCTTCAGGGAGGCTTAGAGAACTTATAATTTACTCACTCTAAGAACTCGATGTCGTCTATAATGGCGTCTCCGTCTAGGTCGTACCCTATTACTACACGCGCAGGTATTGATGGATCAAAGGAATTATTTTTTGCGACTTCATCTATGTGCTTTGTCACAGCTAGTATTGCTGCCTTTGTTCCTTGAAATCTTTTCCCGGCTAGAACCAGTACTTTTGATTTAGGGTTGAATGGATTGGCTGTCTTTACGATTATCCCGCACTCGTCTTCATAGTAAATGCGACCAGTTATTGATGAAAAGATCCTGTTTTGCTCTTTCAACTCAAACCTTAAGGGCAGGTTATCGTTTATTCTATTTGTAACCATGTTCGTTACAGGCCCTCCGACTATTATCATGTTTCCTTTAAGGTCATCCTCGCGTACCTCAGTGTCCAACTTCACTATTCCAATACCAATTCTGCCGGAGACGCTTCCAAGGAAGGCCGCTAACTCCACCGCGTAGTGAGCATCTCGGGACTGGGCTCTGTAGGGACCGTGAATATCGGGGCTACCTACAATAATCTTTGAGTTAAGCTCGCCATTCTTGATGAAGGGAGTAAGAAACTCCATGACCGCTTCGCTAAGACTCAATATCTGAGGAGGCTTCACACTTATGCCGGTTTCACTAAAAACTAGGGAAACAGACTTAAAACTGGCGGAATAATACTTTGCTACAGCTCCTTTGACCTCTTCTTTTTTGCTCACATACACTAAACCCATCTTTTTTAGGGTAGCTAAGTGGTAATATACCGCCTGTTCGTTCATGCCCAGCTTTTCAGCCAGTTTTCTGGGGTATGTTGGTTCATCCGCCAATGCTGTAAGTATGCGTATCCTGTCTCTCGTGAAAACTTTGCCTATAACGTCGTCCGCCTTTATCACTTGGGTAGGTATAGCTGAGTAGTTTTCATTTTTTTCAATGATTACCCAGTCCACGAAACCACCTCAACAAAGAAATAAACATTATAAAGAAATTTAAAATTGTTTCGGAGGCGAAAAAACATTTTTAGAACAACAGACGGAAAAGAAAACATAAAAAATGAGATGACTAAAAATTATCTTTAAAAATAATTGAAAAAACAGAAATCAAGGTTAAAAAAGCAGAAAAGTGAAATATATAACCAACATTTACTTCACCATTTTAATATTTATTTAAATAAAATTTTAAAACCAATATGAAGATAAAAATTGTTTACGAGCATTCCCCGGAGGATGAACCCCCTTGTGTGGTGTTATAGGTATAGTTCATAGAAGCAGGCCTGTTGCCCCTCTTATAGTTGATTCATTGAAAAGGCTTGAGTATAGGGGGTATGACTCCGTGGGGGTTGCGACACTCCATAATGGAAACATATTCATTGGAAAAGACAAGGGTAGAATAGATGAAGTTGACGCGAAGCTAAACCTCAAAGGGTTGCCCGGTCTTATTGGATTAGGACATACGCGATGGGCAACTCATGGTGCACCGTCTAAGGAGAATGCGCATCCTCACGTAGACTGTAGGGGTATTTTAGTGCTTGCCCATAACGGTATAATTGAAAATTTCTTGGAGTTGAGGGATTGCCTGAGTAGGGGGCATCGTTTTTCCTCGGAGACAGATACTGAGGTCGTCTTGCACCTTGTTGAGGAGTTCTCTAAAGAGGAGGAAGATATTTTAGCGGCATTTAAGAAGGCTATTAGAATGCTTGAAGGAACATATGCCATAGTGGCGCTTTCTCCCCTGCTTCCCAACAAGTTGTTATGCGCTAGGAGTGGTAGTCCTCTTCTTATAGGTTTAGATGACTGTGCTGTTTATTGCGCTTCTGATGCTACCGCCTTTCTTCCCTTTACCAATAAGGCTATTGTATTGGAAGATGGATGCATGACTATTGCAGGAAAAGGGGCTCTGCTCGTGAAGAGAATTTCAGATGAGGCTATCGTGAAGCCCAGAATAATAGAAATCCCTTGGACTATTGAAATGGCATGCAAGGGAGGCTATCCTCACCATATGATCAAAGAGATTCACGAGCAGCCTCGGGCGCTAAGGGAAACCCTAACCTTAAATAGGCAGGAACTGGATGAGGCTGTAAAATTGGTTAGTGAAGCCACTCACGTTTACTTAACTGGTGCTGGAACGTCCAACCATGCCGCTATCGCAGGGAAGAACATCATGGCACGCTTAGCTTCTAAGATGACGCACCCTGTCTTAGCGTCGGAGTTTCACGAGTTTCTCCAAGACCTGCTCTCTGACGACTCTACAGTAATAGCCATTACCCAGTCAGGCGAAACGGCGGATACCCTCGAGGCTGCCAAGTACGCTAAGTCGATGGGCGCGAAGGTTATCGCAATAACAAACGTTGTGGGTAGCTCGGTGACGAGAGTCGCTGACGCCGTTCTTTACACCAGAGCAGGCCCAGAAGTAGGAGTCGCAGCTACTAAGACTTTCCTTTCACAACTTGCATTACTGGCTCTCCTAGCGCTTAGGCTTGGAGAGCTAAACAACACATTAAGTGGCGAGGAGCTTGAATACATGAGACGAAAAATCTATGAAACACCAAAGTTGGTCTCTGAGGCAATAAGGTTAGCAGAAGAGAAAGCTAAATTCTTCGCCAAGAAATACTCGGCCAAAAAAAGCTTTTTCTTTTTGGGTAGGGGGATAAGCGTAGCGACAGCAATGGAGGGCGCCCTTAAACTTAAGGAGGTATCGTATGTTCATGCTGAAGCATATCCGGCTGGAGAGTCAAAGCATGGACCAATAGCTCTGGTTAAGGAGGGATTCCCAGTGGTCTTTGTGGCACCTCCAGACGAAACGAAGAACAAAATTATAGGTAACGTGATGGAAATGAAGGCTAGAGGTGCAAGCATTATAAGTTTGACTCAAGAGGGAGAAAAA